>NZ_CAKJTL010000140.1:0-12500 GCF_917627385.1 Protofrankia sp. CiT1 | reverse complement strand
CATAGACGGAGGCTTGCGTCATGCTTATTCTGGAACAGAGCTCCTCGCAGAAATTCCTGATCATTGAAGAGGAATAAAAAAAAGTAGTTTTCCTATAATAAAGTACCTGGATGTTCCCTTGTCCCCCAAGAGAATAAAGAGAGAGCATTGCCTTCCTCTACTGGAGAAAATGAAAAAGAGAATCTCAGGTTGGAAAAGCTAATTTTAGTCCTCCGGGGGTCGACTAAGGCTTTTTAAACATGTTCTAGTATTCCGATGCACATCTTTCAAGTTTGATCTTAAATTACCCGGCCTACACTTCGGCTACTAATAAGGGGAAAAGACCTTACAATTAGATTGGAGATGATCCCTTCTCTCCAGTGAGTGCAGTGAAGGACTCTCGCCTCACCCGCCCGTTTGACTTATGGCATCATCGACTTGCTTTTCAACCTAAGCGATTTCATAACTAGAAAGAAAGACCTCTCTTTCGGGATCAGTCCCGTCCCTAGATGTAGTAGTCAATCAGCGGGACATTCAAAGAAGCTATGCACCTTCACTGAATGTTAATGAAAGCAAGCCCTTTCATCCTAATCTCATCCACTGAAAAGGGGGCCGGGCGTAGCGCGTTCTTTTTTGGGACACATAGGCTATTACAGACGCATCATTAAAGACTTTGCGAAGCGCCGAACCCCGGAATGGAATCATTGCAGAAGAAAGGTATAACGGTTGGGGACCGGAACAGGATTAAGCCTTTAAGCATGCAGATGAGTGTTTGCTGTCAGCCCCAATCCTTCGGTTTCCGGATTGGAATAAGGAGTTCATGTTCATACTGACGCATCACTCTATGCCATTGAATGTATGTTGGCGCAGGAAGGGCCGCTTGATCACCCCATCTACTTTGCAAGTAGACGACTTTCCGCTTGGGAATTATACAACCACCGAACCTTCTTTATCATGATCCGACCCACACCTAAGACCCAAGATTGAGCACCAGAGCAGCTCATAACAACGTACCAAAAAGAAGAATGTGATGAGTTCATATTCTCCAGATTCGACTATAAAGCGGATAGTGACGATGAAAAAAAAGCATAAGCTACCTCGTTCGTGCTCCCGTCTTTCCCGCTGCTATCTTCGGTGGATGGCCTCCTATCTCTTAAAGCTTCTATGCGACCCATGTAGCTCTTTATTGGTGCCTTTGCTTCCCGCGGCTTCTTTTACGATAGCTAGCTCTGCCGCCATCCCTGCTATTGCTTATGGGACTAAATCAATAGAAAAAACAACTAGATCAAGTGCTTATACTCCTTCCGCAGGGGGAACCGGGTATTCAATGGGCTATGAATCCGGATATTTACTCCTTTACGGAACTGAAACAGAGATTAAAGGATTTTAGCCGACTCAGGCGGGTAGTCCTTCTTAGTCAAGCTTTGGCTCCCGAACGGGAACAGGATCCGTCCAAAGGGAAACAGATTCTCAATCTCAATCTGTCTTTATTTTAAGTGGTTTTGTTTTCGTATATAGGGGAGATAGTGCTTTTACCTTTTACTGGGTCATTAATGCATCAATGGAGTCAACTTAATCTTCAGTTTTTTTAGAAGTTGGTCGGCCTTGATATATATATACTATACTGCAGTTCCCACCTCCGTCTGTATTGCGTGTTTGCTTCAATCCGGGTCAACGAAGTCAACTGCCTTTCCTGCCCTGCCGCCGAAGGAACCTGTGCCTTTGCCGCTGGTGCTACTTCAATGTATTATGGGTAAATGTTCACTATTGTCTATAAAATTGGAAGGGATTCCGGGATTATTAAGTTCTAACGGGATCTGCCTTTGTTTGCTTGTGTCTCCACCTGTGCCCATGCCTATGCCTCAAGTAAATAAGCTTTCGAAATGATGGGTGGGTTGTGGGAGGTAGGGATCCGTATCAGGTCGGAATGCCGCTGTTAGTGTGGTACCTCTAGGGCTGGCAGCTCTCGACCCCTAAGGAGAGGTAAACGAATGCTCTTCGAATTGGTACCTAAACCCTAGTTAGTTCCTGCCACCTATGCTGCTTCCCCTGCTGATAGGTGATCAACGGAGACTAGTGCTTTTGCTCTTGTCTCTGCCACAGCAGCCTCCGCAGGTTCGTTTGGATGCTCCAACGTCTGCTTCAACCGGCGTATACAAGATCAATTTCAATTGAAAAAGACTGAAAATGGAATTGAAATTTCCGAAACCCCATGCCAACATTTCATTCAATGTTTGGCCGTCCAGCGAATGCTCGTTCTGTTGTCATACAGAATCGGAAGCCCTGCTCTAATAGGGCTGATCCGTCGGAAAGAAGACAGAACGAACTGGATCGGAGAAAGAAAATCTAAATCGTAAAATTATGAACTAACTTGATGGAATGCATATATGAGGAACCATGACATTTCTGGGTTGTCACGGGAAAAGTGGAAAACTATACGCAAGGAATTCTATCCCATTGGCTTTGAGGAGGACTGGTAGATTCGATGGCAGTGCGCCAGGGAAAGGGCCAAGCAGTACAAGAATACCCCCATTAAAATACTAAACAAAGGGTTCCACAAGCAAGCTATTATTCTGGGGATCCCCATTGAGGAGCATCAAACCCTAATGAAAGATCTCTCCCCATTAGCAACAGGTAATCATTTTCAAGCCACAAACAAGAAGGGATCTCTTACTGAACGATAGGAAAGTGAGTTCTTCCAGTTGGCATTCATTAGTCCGGTTGGGTAGGAGCGCCTGGTTGATCGCCCAACAAAATAGTTGTTTAGCGAATGACTCAACCTATGCGTCCGGTATTTACACACTCTACTTCGAGGTGTAAATCACTTAAACTATTTATCCTACCCCTTAATGAAAATTCAAGAATCGAATTTGTGACTTTGACCTTGCGAGCACCCACTCAAAATAGGGGAGGCGCACTCTTATCTCCCCGATCTCCAGGACCGCAAAAAAGATGGAATTTTCCGTCTTCTTAGCCGACGTAAGACCTTCATCCGGCAGAAAAAAGCTGTCCCTTGGAGCAGCTCAAACTTCTTCCGGGTATGAAGAAGCGGGAGTGCACCACATGGAGGAGAACCCTACTCGCCTTTGTATGCCAAGTCACTGGACCGGCGAAACAGATTCTCCCGAGGTTGAGCTTTCAAAGCGGGATCGTTCCAACGCGCCCACGCCTTACTGCTTATTCAGGGGCGGGCGAAAGCACCTATGGAACCATTCGACATTCATAGCCTTTCAATCCTATTCGGATCTTGCAAGACTGGAATATGAAACGAAAGTCATCTTGAAATATGCTAGGAGCTTCTTCCCCACATATCCTAACCGGACATTTGACTATTTGGTCGAGCAGAAAGCCGATTCGTTGGGCGGAATAAGCAGAGAAAAGAAAGAGAACACTTACTTACTCTGACTGCTGATTTCATTCAAAAGCGAAGGAAGAAAGCTACTCGACCAAAGCAAACATCAAGCTGAAAAAGGCTAGCTTTAACTTGAAATTGCGAAAAGAAAGAACAACTATGTAAGTAAACCTTAGCTAGTCCGTAGGTCCGTTAAGGAAGTGGAACGAAGCCAAAGCTTGATTTTACTAAACAAGCGAGAAAAGCCCAATATATTCTATTATATTAGTAAAGTTGCTCGAGGTAGTTTACTTACTTAGTGCTTGCGCTAAGGACGGAAAATTATAATACAATCTAGAAAATCTGGTCGAATGGTAGAAGAATCCATGGGTTCGTTAGGAATCGATAGTCGTTGTCTGGACATACGAGTCACAGCCGGCCGGGAAGAGGAGAGATCAACGACGGAGCTACTAGCTACTAGTTGGAAAGGACGAGACCACCTTTCGTACATTTCTACTGGTCCAGACATTCGAATAGCGAACGAAAGACCAGGAGATTGGATCTAGAAAGCACTTCCAGCAGGGTTGACGGCTGTGTGGCCCTCATTCAGCTGGAAGTAGGAAATAAATCCCGGCACGACCGATGACTTAGTCTCCTTCTTAGCTTCGACTCAACCGCCTAACCTCTTAGAAAAGATCCGATAGATAGCAGCTACCTAAGGCGCTTTTAAGCCCTTCACCAATCACGGTCTTTCATCTAGTAAGTCCTAGTACTATGTTCCCCAAGCTTGACTAATAGAATAGGCAGGCCTTTTAGAGAGCAGTAGAATTAAGGGTTAGCTCTGCCTTGTTGTGATAGGGGGTGAGGGGTGACCGATCCGGTCAGTAAAAAAATAGGATAACAAAAAAAGGTGTGTCTGGGCTGGTGTAGCTAATGTGACTTTCTTGATCTATAGTTCCTCTTCTTTCTCTCTCTTGACCAATGCTCCGGCTTCCCTCACTCAAAAGATCAGCCATTGTGACACAGGTGTATCGAGGTAGGCCGTAGATTGAATATAGAAAGAAGGGCTCGTATTTGACAGATTTCGAGCAACCCCCAACCTTCTATAAGGCGACTCCTCTCTCTTCCGGCTCTAAGTGACCAGACCACTTTCATGCTTCGAATGAGAAGTTGCGCTTTCGATCTTGTTCTCAGCTCCGGGTCTGGTCCTTTAGGCGAGGCTCTTTACTTTACAGGGTGGTTCCGGTTCAGGCATTCGTGGTTGGCTTACTTTTGTTTGTTTGGTTACAGTTCATGCCCACTCGTCATGAACCCCCGCCCGCCCCGACGATGAGTCGCAACTCTTCCTGTAGAAACCTCCTTCAACTGATTCAAGTGATTCAGTCAGTAGGAAAGTCAGATGCCTCTCCTGCAGGCCGAAACATTTCCTTTGAATAGATGCGGTTCTCCCCATAAAGAAAGAGTGAGCGCCCACTCTTATTATGGGGCCCACCCAATTTGGTTGCGAAATCTCACCTTTTGGAAATCTCAAATAAAGGGAAGTAGGAGTATAGGTTTTTTTTAAGATCTCTCCCTTCTCCATTATTCTAATCATTGAATTAGGTAGGACACTCGCCCTACTTCTAAGGATAGATAGAAAAGGTGGGAGAGGGTTTAATTATCTCTTTTCTTTCCGAGTCTACTTGACTTCTTTTTTTTTCTTTATGCTGTTCGGAAAGACCAGTAAGTGGTTTTGGCATATCTTATGCAATCGATTGATTCTATCAGGTCCATTCTTCGGTAGTGCATAGGCTCCGGCTTCTTCCTCTAGCCGAGCCACTACTTGCGTGTGTGTAATTAATAGCAGTTTTTTATTATGGAGCTATTCTCTTTCTTGGATTTGCTTATAGTAGAGAGCGGTAAGTTAGTGCTGTTTTAAGGAAGTGGTAGCTGTTCCAGTACACAAACAAGGTGGGTTGGGGTTTAGGAGGTATTTAGAGCGCATGCTTGTTGCTTTAATAGAGAAAGGGTTTGGCATTTCACTCTTTGTTGTGGGGTTGTCACGGGGCCATACGGATAAGGAGTTTTTTCTTTGTGGAGGTTTCACATCACATTAGTCATTCCATTCCTTCCGGATAACCTAAAACGTGTAGGCCTACCTAAGAATAGAGAGGGTACTTTCTTCTTTGAAAAAAGGGTTCGATTACGATGTATACGATGGGATATATAAGAAGAAGAAAACAGGTTCTTCTCTTGAGCCTATTTTCATTGATCTTGCCACTTAGAACTGGTAGGTAGGTCTGTCTTTCTCTGGATCCCGCTGAGCTGAAAGACATCAGACATACATAAAAAATCGTTTCGATCCGGACCGGGCTCTCGAAAGCTCATGTGCCGGAGGTAGGAAGATATGGGCTGGAAAAGCATGTTAATAATCACCGCGGGCCCTTATGCCCCGAATGCTCAGCCAGGTATGGGTTAGGGTTCCAAACGTGCCCTATCCCTTAAAGCCCCAGAGCTCGAGGTCTACTTCTACCTAGATACATACAGCTTGCCTTACCACCATTTCCGAGCCAAGCCTCCTTTTCTGATAGAGGGGAGTGAGAAAGAGATTGATTTTCGGATCGCCTAATTCAATAGCTCAAAAATAGGTGGAGTTCGCCCTTTGAAGCATAGTTTAGTCTTGCAACAGGGGGTTGTTCAGCGAACGGGAAGCAAACAAAGTCTCCATACCAACATTGAAGGCTTCGCGGCTATCCAGAAGAGAGCCTTGACTTTCTATTAGATTAGTAAAGCGTTAGCACTCCTATAGAGTAAGGCTCTCTTCTGTTCTATGAATCTAACTAATCTACACTACTACTAACTATAGTCAGACTAGGTCTTCTAGAGTGAACTAGCATATAGTTTATATATTTTGTGCTACTAGAACCATAAGCCGCACTATACTATACTTGACTGAACCTCCTTACGCCGATTCAAATAAGGCAATAAGAGAGGACTGACGCGTCAGCTTCGAGGGCGCCTTTTCCTTAAGCATTTCTTTCTCCATCTAAGGTCAGGGAAGAACCAGACGGCAAAACCGCTTTCTTACCAATTAGAAGGAATGAATAAAGAAGGAAGGAGCCGCTCGTCCCGGGAAACGAAGTACGCTTTGGTGAGCGAGAAGCAGCCAGGTATAGGAGAAGGGGCGGTTGGCTTAGTAAAGATAGTAAAAAGTGCCACTTGGTGAATAGTGCCTCGGCTCGGTTGAGTAATGTAGTTTGCTCGGCTCGCAGCGGACTTGTTTTAGTGGAAAGACATTTCTCTCTGGGAAAAAGACATAAGATTTATTTGTTTGCTAGAGCTCATCACTGAAGAATGGTGGCTTGACTTTTTGGAATTAGAGAAGAACTTCTTCGCGTGGGCGCCGTACGTACAAGGCTGTTCGGACCTCCTCCCTCTCTTTGTCTTCTTCTCGCCGCTTTTCTCGTCCATCCTGCCCTGCGCCGTTTACAGATTCTGTTGCAGGTATCTAAGCATCTATTAGTTAAGGAGATTGGGGCGCGAAGCGCAAACCGCTCTTCGATCTCCCGGTGAGTTGGACGGGAACGAGACACAGGGGGTTATCTATGGAGCATTTGAATTGGCCCTTTCTGTTGGAATAGTTGAAAGTCTTCTTCTTTTCTTAGGGGATTTTCTTTTTTCTTATCAACATAGAGTTGGAACTTAGCCGTGTAAGTTTCGAGTGGACTAGTGTGAAGCTTTAGCTTCGTTGCCGGCTAGAGCTCCTAGCTGACGAAAGAGCGGTTTACAACAGAGCGACCCGGGACATCGAGCGAAGAGCTCCAATGCGCGTATTCGGAGCTACGCGGATGCCGTAGTCGCAGAAGCCGGATCAACATCATGACAACAGCATTCTGGAAACTCTTGGGTCAGCCACAATGGGTGTAATGTCTGGGTGCGTATGGCGGTACACTGAGAGCACCTTTCAAGAGAAAGAAAAAAGGGTTTCGTCGTCTTTTTCCCGCTTTCACCTTCGATTGCGAAGGGATTTGAGACCGGTTTTCAATTCGCTTCTCTCTCTCCGGCGGGGTTTGAACTTCACGTGGTGGGAAGGCCTTCGCGATTCGCATCTTCCCGTCCTGCAAAGAAAGTGAAGGGGAGCGGACAGAAAGTTGGAGGACGCTGCAGAACCGCGTGATTGATCCATCTGTGCCATTCCCTAATTGAAGAAAGTTGGAAAGCCTTCAGAGCCTCAGCCCCTACCATTATATTGAATAAAATGAAAGCTGACTAGCAATCGCTCGTCTTTCTTATTAGCATGGGATTGGATGTTAATAATGAAAGACAGAACATCTATTAGAAGGCAGGCAATCCCCGGGGAATTCCTATCGATTTCCGATGGATAACAATCCATCTTTCTCGCTTTCGCTCTTTTTCCCAATCAATCGCGAGGGTTCCGGGCATGAGAACGCAAGCGCCGGAATCGAACAAAAGAACGTCCGAGGACGAAAGAAAAATGCTCCGCGGGGAACTCGTTTCATGTTGGCGTATTCGTGCCGGTTAGACGTCGGCCATGAAATCCATCACTATACCGAGCAGATCACGGGCATTCACATCTCGGTCAAACGGAACTATGCGCGATTCGCGAGAGAATCGCCTTCAGAAAGGTATGGCATTCAGGGTCTGAACCCGGGGAGAAATCTTTCTTCATAGATACAAGACATTCGTTGCTGATCTAAAAAAAAATCTTATCCGGTGGGCGTTAGCGGACGTTTTTCATTCTTCACCCGGTCCTTAGAAGCGTTTCCAAAGTCAAAGTCAACCTAACCGCTTACCTTTGGAAACGCGCTAAAACAGGCCTATAGGTTCGCCTTTATAATAGAAGTATATTATATATAATTAGCCAGATCGTCTGAAGCATGAACGGAATCACCTTTGTTCCGAAGGCCTAGCGAGTTAAGCGAGTTCCTTTTTTTTTTCAAAGGCGGTCCTTTTCTTTCTCCGGACCGATGACTCGCTTGTTAAATACTGCTAACTATTATAGGAGGATGCCGCCCCCTCGAGACTACCTGTAGTTTCGGTTGTAGAATCTCGTGCAAGTAAGGTTGTGGTTGTATTGGCTGCAAGCGGAACGTAGGCGCTTTAGGTGTGTGTTGACCATGCACTCTCGCGTCATGTAATGTTGTATGTATGATAGAGGTGGTGTGGTGATTGACCTCAATGCTAATGGTTATCCCCAAGGTTCAACGAATGAATAAAGCTATGATCGTACCCGGATAGAGATGATGGTCTTCCTCCGATGTCTCCAAGCCGGCCATAATAGAATAGATAGGCGAAGCAGCCAATAGCAGTCTGTTCTCGCCTATCGATAGATAGTAGGTTGCTTCCAAGCTCAAACCATTTGAAACTTAATTGCTACTTTATTCATTCTTGTTATTGATAGAGTGGTATTCTCCGCCCCTGTCAAATAAAGTAGAGGGAGAGAACTGGAAGAGAGAAGGAAAAAGAGCAAAGGATTTACAAGTCTAATGGGAGAAGAATGGCTGACACGTTGACTGCCTTCGAGACTAAAAAATATAAAAAAAGCGGTCTAACCCCCGGGGCGGACCCCAACCGAAAGGCGCTAGATGGACTAACGGCAAGCGAGATAAAGAAAGCTGCTGGCCCTATGTGTAAAACAAACCTTGCCGCGGGAGAGTCTTTCTTGAGAATAAAGAAAGTTTGTGGGCAAGACAAGAAAGGAACTCGCCCTTCCTTTGAAAGGGATAAGAGCAGATTGCTGGCGATGACTTGGTGAAGGTTTTCTATGAGAAAAGGTTCGAGAACCGGGTTCCGACCGAATAGAGCGCGGAGCCAACGAGTTCCGTCGAACAGCGTAACGAGTCTAAGGGCGGGATCAAGCTTGAAAGGAATGGGTGGGCGTAGGCTTAATAGTGAACGCAGACCGCTTATAGATATGAGATCAATGACTTAAAAGACAGATGCCGAGAAAAAGTGTTAGACTTCTATATTGCGTTGCGAAGAGAGATCGAAGACGAAGATTTTCTGACGCAGTGCGGGCACTGGATGGAAAAGACAGAGAAGAGAACAACCCACCAGAAGGGCATACCTCAGGAGCACCCATCTCCCCCGGCAAACATCTATCCGCACGAAGCCGACCTATGGATAGAAAGAAAAATGCAGGAAAGGAAAATGAAATATGAAAAAAAAAGATGCTTTGGGAGTGTGAGATACGCGGACGGGGAGTACGCAGCCGAACAACCGCAGGGGCTTCCTGCAGTGATAGCCGAACTAACCAGATGGGCCGCCCAAAACCAGGAGCTGACATTTAAATCGGAAATCAACGTCGGATCCCGGCTATCCGAAAAACGCGGACTGAAGCGGAGGATCACAAAATGCAACACAACAAGGGGCAAACCAAGCGCTTGCGCGAAAGAAGAAGCGAATCAATCAGAATGGAGACATGGAGAAGAGGCGAAAGAGAGATTTTCGAGCCTGCAAGCAGCAAGCAACAACGGCTGAAAAGCCGTTGCGCGCTAGCTTGTAGTTTAGGGGTATAGTAGGGGTGCCCCTTTCGAAAACTTAGATATAATATAAGGTAAGCTTTTTGGAACCCTAGTTTTGGAGTTTTCCCCAACCTATACCTTACTAATAAAAAGGAGCTTCCCTTTTTCAGCAGCATTGCACTGCCGCATAAACAATGGATCCGCTCGCAGGGCTGGATGAGCAACCTTCTATCTGGCCTCTGTACTAGTAGTGGAGTGGCTTGCTACTTTCAATCTGAAAGGGAAAATTTAGCAAGGCAAGGGAGAAAGAAGTTGTCCCCTCTTCTATGGTAACCCGCCGCCGGTCATCTAGAGTGCTCCGCCCGCCACCGCATATGTAGAAAAAGAGGGAGCGGGGAAGGACGAACAACCGTTTGACTTTGGCACATGAGGTGGCGGGTTTGGCTAGGTAACATAATGGAAATGTATCGGACTGCAAATCCTGGAATGACGGTTCGACCCCGTCCTTGGCCTCGGGGAGTGGCGAGCAGCACGGAACTTAAAACAAAAAAATGGCATGCATAAGGGGGCTTTCCTTTGTTAGAAATCCACAGAAAACATTCAGGAACTTCCAAACCAAAGAAATGCAACATGAGAAGGAGCTTTTTACGTTACGCTTCAATAGAATGAATTCGGTAAGGGTAGAATACGCCCCATGGTCGATCGAAGGTCCTGTGCCACTTGAACTCAAATCTATCTTACCTTCAATCCATCTTTGTTTGTCCAGCCAGCTCATAACAAAATGTTAGACCGGCTGACACAACCGAATTTGTTTTGGTTGAGGAAAAGGAAACCCCAGCGACCAAGCACTTCCGCCCCCAAAAGCGGAGACCGAACAACCGCCAAGTTGTCGAGGACACGTCTGAAGAGGAGGCGGGCGCTCTCTAAGTTTACCACCCTACCCACTAATGGACTATGAGGGGGCAGGCGAACGGGAACCGACCGAGAACCTGAACCGCTTGACTGACTGGCCCCTTCATAGTCCATTCATTAGGGTCGAGGATGGAACCAATCAGAAGTGCAAATCGCGCAAGCGAAGCCGGGAAACGGACCGCAGCGCAACGACTAGGACTCGTGTCGGAGGAGTTTTGAGCGTGAGCTACCACTCATGCAGCGGCAAGGACCTGCAATTCTCGAAGGGGCCACCAACCGCCCGAATCACTGTAGCAAACCCTCCCTTTACTCAATGGATAGCGGCTTATCCTCTTTCAATCAACAAAATGAGAAATGAGGGAGAAAAAAAAGAAAGAGAGAAAGAGATCTTTATTGAAGAGGCTTTGCACCTGAAATAGGACTAATGCAGATTCAGAAGAATGGGTCTGGGCTTTCGAAAAGATGAAGATGCAAAGGGTAAAGAGAAAGAAATTTTCACAACCAACCTGACATAAGGATTCTAGCTCGCCCACTTAAAGCAGATGGAGATTCTCGGACGGGGAAAAGCGGCACTCGACATCTATTAAACAACACCAAGAACAAAGCCATACCATGCCCTCGGGAGAAACTTGTGATGATTGCCATGAATGCAGCCTTCGAGGACGTGTACAAGAAGGTCTTTGCCGATTCCTATCAACATGGTGCACCTCTCAGTAGAGGGGCGTGAAAAGGCCGTGGAGACTTTGACCGAATGAATAGGGATCAATTCATAGACATTTTTATTGAGGAAGAGAATCCTGGATGAACGCTTTTTTCGTTCGCTATGTACTGACTGGGTGCGTACTCGCGTGATCGATGGACGGGGGAATTGCGTGAATGCCGAGACCGGCTTAACCTAAAGTAAAGGCTCTCCCCTCTCTTTCTAGCGAATCTTGATTGACTGACACTAGGAACCGATTCGGAGAAAAAAGAAGCATGGCATGAGGGCGGATAAATAAATGTCCGATAGCGAATTACTTGACTCGATGGATGGAGGGAGGGCCCCCCAACTCAAGCACGAAATCAATGTTAAGTCAACAATCATCGAGAGGGGCACCACCAAGCGAGATCGAGACCAGCACCTTGTATAGGGTTCCAAACCAGCGCACCCCTAAATCAAGGTAGGGGCTGACTAACAAGCGAGAAACTTTACTTTGATAAAGAAGAAGGGGGGCTTGGTTCGGCCTGAAAAAACTGTATTTAGTAGAGAGAGAGAGAGGGGCTTTTTCCGCTTGATCGGAATCGATTCTATGATTGAATAGCAGAAGTGCTACTTAGTAGTAGAAACTCGGGGAGAGAGAGAGAGAGGGGACTCTTTCTTTCATACCTGCTAACTCCTAGGATGAGAAGTAGGTCCCTTGTTTTTGGCAGGAAGAGTTCCAGCCTTTGTTGCCCCTCGGTAGAGTGAGTCTACTTAGCGAACTGGCAGGACGCGGAGATCGATTGATCAATATGAATCTCGAGAGTGGATGGTTGACCGCCGCCCCCTTGTCCTGGAGGCTCTCCGGCCGGGGAGGGGCTTGCTATCGTAACCTTTTGCCCCGGTCTATGTGAAAAAGAGTGACGAACCACCCTTTTTTCTTCGGTCATAAGTTGGTCCAAAGAACGAGAGTGGGCTTCCTTAAGTCCGTTGTTCCTCAGTAGCTCAGTGGTAGAGCGGTCGGCTGTTAACTGACTGGTCGTAGGTTCAAATCCTACTTGGGGAGAATTTAGAGTTCCCGCTTTTCTGACCTAGCGACCCCTGTCCTTCTCCTTAGTTTCTAAACTAGCGGAAT
>NZ_CAKJTL010000138.1 GCF_917627385.1 Protofrankia sp. CiT1 | reverse complement strand
CATGAAGCCGGCACCGACGCGGGCATGGATGGCACCGGCCGAGGGAGAGAACAGCGTGGAGAAGAACAACGGCGAAGCCGCCCGCCCAGGTCGCCGCCAGCCAGCAAGCGCGGCCGAGGCCACTTCCCCGAGGAAGAATCGGACCTCGACGACGAGCACAGCGGCTCGTCGCCCGACCGCGGCCGGGCGTGGCAGATCTCGGACCGCGAGCGATGGACAGGCGCAACAGCGCTGGCGGGCGGCTCGCGACGCCCGCGCTGGCGGTGCGCGTCAGCAGGGTCGCTATGGAGATCAGCCGCCAGCAGGCGGCAACCGTGACACGGCTGGCCGGCCCGCGCGACGAGCGTCTGCCAGCGCGCATCATGATGATGGCGCCCGCCGGTCGCCTCGACCCGTGGGTGCGCGCGGTGACGGCCGGCGTTCTGGTGAGGATCGCGGTCCGGATAGGACAGGCCAGCGACAGGGCGGCGGCCGGCCGGTTGAGCGGCCGAGATCGGATCGGGCGAGAGCGGAAAGGCCGGGGTCGCGGGGGCCGGAAGCCGACGGCCGTGAATCCGGGCGGCGGCCGGCGGGCCCGCCAGCCCGTGGGGCGTCTGTTCCGCGCGGCGGCCGCGGTCACACCGGCAGCCCGGAACGTGGCCAGGGACGCGGTAACGAGCGAGGACACGATGAACGCAGGCAGAGCGCGGCGCGTTCGGCTCGCCCATCGGATTCGCCCGCCTCGGGCCCAGTGAAGCGCGGGAGCGGATCAACGGATCAGCGGACGTTTTTCTCGACCAAGGGTGACCGCTCCGGGCAGGGCTCGCGGGTGTCCCGGAACGACGCCCCGCGCGGCCGTGGTACTGATAATCGTCTTGCGGGCCGGTCTGGTGCCGACAGGCCTCGTGCCGCCGACCGCTTCCGTAGCACCGGTAATGATCGTGATAAGGCTGGCGGTGGCCCGCGGCGGGCGCAGCCCGGGGTCACCCCGCCATCCACCGGCGGCGAGCGTGACGGCAGAACGTCCCCCAGTCCTTCCCGCGGTCGTGCTGCCGAGGATCGGTCGACCGATCGGCGTCGTGGGCGGGATGCCGACCGGCGGCCCGCGCCGGATGCCGTGCCCTACCGGTCTGTTTACCATCGGGACGAACGCGGCGCGGACCGGAACACCACCGGTCGTGCCCCACAACGGCCGGCGCCGGGGCCGAACCAACCACGATCGGGCGAGCCGCATCCGAGCCAGCCACGGCCGGCCAGCCCCGCGCCGCGCGGGCGGGATTCCCGGCCACCGGCTGCACGTGGCGGCAGGCCAGCAGGTCCGCGGCCCGGGGCCGCTGGCTCAGGCCGCGGCAGGCCCGCTCCGGCCCGCGGGCGTACCGCCACGCCCGCGGGATCATCAACATCCGCGGGCCGTTCGGCGGACGCCGGCCGGCAGGAACGCGGACAGGAACAGCGCCCAGGTCGACCATCCGCGCCGGCGCTGCCCGATGAGGCCCGCGCGGAGCTGCTGGACTTCGAGGTGACCCGGGAGCTGCGCGGACTCGGCGCCTCGCTCGCCGAACCGGTCGCCCGTCATCTTGTGGCCGCCGGCATCTATCTTGACGAGGACCCCGCGCTCGCGCTTGCGCACGCTCGTGCGGCGTCAGCGCTTGCGTCCCGTATCGCGGTCGTCCGCGAAGCGGTTGGCCTCGCGGCGTACCATGCGGGGGAGTTCACCACGGCGCTTGCCGAGCTGCGCGCGGCCCGCCGGCTCGACGGTTCCCCTCGCCATCTCGCGCTGATGGCGGACGCCGAGCGTGGGCTCGGGCGTCCCGAGCGGGCGTTGTTGCTCGCCCGGGACCCGGGTGCGGCCGAACTCGACAAGGCGGGCCGGATCGAGCTCCTGATCGTCCTGTCCGGCGCACGGCGCGATCTGGGCGAGCCGGCGGCCGCGGTGCTGCTGCTGCAGGATGAGGCGGCTGTGGCCAGCGTGGAACCGTGGACGCCAAGGCTGTGGTACGCCTATGCCGAGGCGTTGCTGGCCGCGGGTCGGCCGGCTGATGCGGCGCGCTGGTTCGCGTCCACGGCAACCATCGATGAGGAGGAGACCGACGCCGCGGAGCGGGCCGCCATGCTGGCGGACAGCTGATCTGCTGCTCCCGCGACCCGTGGCTTGTCCGTATGGGGTCCGTATGGTGGGCGATGGCCTACTGGTTGTCCAGGAGACGGATCAACAGGCCGCTTCGCGGCTTGGGCGTGAACAGCGTCGACTTCCGTGGCATACGCTCACCCGCGGCTGCGACTGCGGCGACATCCGCTGTGGGCGTCGGGTTGAGCAGCAGCGCGGTCCCGCCGGCCTGCGCTGCGGCGGCGATCGCGCTGGCCGCGTCATGATGGTAACGGATCGTCTCCTCGGTGTCCGGTAGACCCCAGACCTTCACGATCAGCGCGAGATGCGCGACGGTGACATCCAGCTTGCGGAAGGCCGCGGAGCGGTCCACGGGCAGTGCCTCGGCGAGCAGCGCCGGATCCGGTTCGCTCAGGAGGAACGCCGTGCGGCCATCGGTGATCATAAACGCGTGGCCGCCCTTGCCGGCTCCCGCCAGCTCGTTGAGCAGGGCCATCCCGCTCGGATCCGGCGCGGCGTCCAGCTGCGTCACCGAAAAGGCCGATGCGGCCCGGCGCGCGGCCTCGGCCACGTCGAGTCCTGCCACGACCCGGTGGATGGCGTGGACCGCAGGCCCCGACACCTGCGCGTCGGCGAGGAAGGCCAGGCCGAAATCCCACGGGCCGGCGCCGGCCCCGGCAGCGTGACGGTCTGCCTGGTAACGACGATAGGTGGCGTATCGGTGATGTCCATCAGCGATCACCGCATGCCGTCCGTAGAGATCGTCAGCGATTTGTGCGAGATCGTTTGAATCGGTAAGGGCCCAGATGCGGTGTGATACGCCGTCATCGGTCATAGTGGTCAACAGCGGTTGGGTTGCGGCTGTCGCTGAAACGATCTGGCTGGTGAACCCGCCGCCAGGGTACAGCAGGAAAATTGGTTCGAGATTCGCCACAGTGGCCACGGTCAGGGCGAGCCGGTCGGCGACCGGGCCGGCCATCGTGTTCTCATGCGGCAGGATGATCCCCGCGTTCGGGTCCACGAGGGCCACCGCGCCGACCAAGCCCCGCTGGATGTGGCCGTCGTGGATCTCCTCGTACACGTAGAGTGCGGGAGCGTCGTCGCGGCGCAGGACACCGGCGGCGATCCATGCACGCAGGGTCTGTCCGGCGCGGTCGTAACGGCTCTCGGGAGAGCTCTCGTCGGTGTCGCGCGGAAGGGTGAGACGGACGACATTGTGCGGATGCGCGGCTTCCAGCGCGGTGACGCCCGCTGTGTCGATCACGTCGTAGGGCGGGGCGGTCCGTCTCGCGAGATCCGGCCCGTCATCGGCCACATACCGCAGGGCACGAAACGGCGCGAACACCAGTCCGCCGGGTGTGGGCAGCGCCGGGTCGGGAGCAGTCATGCCGCGATCGTATGGGCTGCCCCCTGCGGGGCCGCTCCAGCCGCGCGGGCCATGGCGCAGGCCCGCCGTTGGCTGAGCCCGTGAGCCTTCATACCGGTAACAGGCT
Organism: Protofrankia sp. CiT1; assembly: GCF_917627385.1. Taxonomy (GTDB): domain Bacteria; phylum Actinomycetota; class Actinomycetes; order Frankiales; family Frankiaceae; genus Protofrankia. The sequence goes on along the minus strand of NZ_CAKJTL010000138.1, from coordinate 2,873 downwards.
GTACAGAAACACAGCGATCAGTGCGATCGGTGGGAGCGTTGCCCGGTTTCCAGCGACACTGGGATGCGCACCTTGTGAAAATGCGTCTGGCCGCCATCGGTGTTGGCTGGCGTGCACATCAGTGGCGACGAGGCTCTGAGCGTGGGCACCACCGGCTGGTGACGTAGGCAGTGACGCAGACAGTGACGCAGACAGGCAGAGGTAACCAACCGGCCAGCGGCCGCGCGATCGTTTTCTGTCGCGTGGCCGCTGGCCTAGAGGTTAGGGAGGCGCCGATGTCCGGCGGGTACGACGGAGCTGGGGGTAACCGTGGTCCTGTTGGAGGTGCTCCCGGCGGTGAGGTCTACGACTGGTACACCCGGGGTGTTGCCCTGCTCGACCGGGGCAACGCGAACGCCGCGGTCCAGCTGCTGGCCCATGCGGTCGCAGCCGAGCCGGGCTCCCGCAGCGTGCGGGAGGCGTTGGCGCGGGCGCAGTTCGACGCCGGTCAGTACGACGCGGCCCGGGAGAGTTTCGCTTGGATAGTCGAAAATGACCCGGCGGACGACTACGCGCAGTTCGGGCTTGGGATGGCGGCTCGTAGAACGGGTGACCTGCGTGCCGCCGTGGAGCACCTGGCGCTGGCTGCGGCGATGCGCCCGGACCTGCGACACTACGACCAGGCTCTGCGCAGTGCCCGGGCCGCTCTCAACCAGCGTTGATGAGCCCGTTATGACGGACAGTCCACACGTTCATTTTCACGCCCGGTTGACCGGCTCGCCGCGTCCGCTGTCGGCGTCGTCCTCCCCACTTGCCGACGCGCACGACGTCGCGTTGATGGATCTTGATGGTGTGGTGTATCGCGGCGCTGAGGCCGTGCCCCATGCGGCGGATGTGATCGCATCTGTCCGCGGCCGTGGCATGCGTGTGGTGTACGTCACCAATAACGCCCTGCGCTCACCGGCGGATGTCGTGCGTCGGCTGGTGGCATTCGGGGTGCCCGCGGCGGTGCCCGATGTCGTCACGTCGGCGCAGGCGGCCGCGCGGGTGCTGGCCGAACGGCTGCCCGCACGCGCCGCGGTCCTGGTCGTCGGTGGCGAGGGCCTTCGCCAGGCGGTGACCGAGGTGGGTCTACAGCCGGTCGCGACCGTGGGGGAGCAGCCCGCCGCCGTTGTGCAGGGTTTCGATCCGGATCTTGACTACGCCAGGCTCGCTGAGGCGGCGCTCGCGATCCGGGCGGGCGCGTTCTGGGTCGCGACCAACGTTGATGCGACGGTGCCGAGCGAACGTGGGTTGATGCCCGGCAACGGTTCACTGGTTGCGATGTTGTGTACGGCAACCGGATGCGAGCCGATGGTTACTGGCAAGCCTGAGCATGCGATGCACGAGGAATCGGTCCGCCGGAGCGGGGCGCGGTTTCCGGTGATTGTGGGCGACCGTCTCGACACCGATATCGAGTCGGCTGTCCGGTCGGGCACGCCGTCCCTGCTGGTGCTCACCGGAGTGGCCGCACCGGGCGAACTCCTGCGGGCCGAGGCACGCCACCGGCCGACGTATCTCGCGGCCGATCTGCGTGGCCTGTTGGCGTGTCATCCGGGCGTCGTCGTGAAGGTGAGGGGAGCGCAGGGGGCGGAGAAGGGAGGTGAGTCACGATCCGGCGATGTGGTGGCGGCGTGTGGCGGCTGGGTGGCGCAGGTGTGTGATGCGACGCTGACCTGGCGCAGGGCCAGGCCGGCACCCCGGGCAATCGGCGCGTGTGGGGCCGCTGTCGGTGCGTCGCCAGCTGGTGGCCCGTTGGTCGATACCCTGCCGCGGGATGATGGCCTGGATGCTCTTCGGTCGGCCTGCGCGGCTGCATGGACGGCGGCGGACGCCGGCACCCCCGTCCAGCGGCTGGCTGGTGACCGACCACCGGGCTGTGCCGATCTGGAATAGTGCCCGTTCCAGGCACCCGGAGAGCCGGTTTCTTCTGGTGATTATTCAGCGTGGTACCGGGCCGGAACGCCCGGCAATTGTACTGGCTTTACTTTCCGGCGGATCGTATGTGGCCGAGGATTCTGTTCTTGAACTCAACGAGCTGGGCCGCATGGGATTCGATATATCTGTTGTCGTATGCCGACTGCACAGCCACGGCGATACCGACCAGATTTGTTTTGATCTTGCAGTCGACGTCCGTGGACGCGACTGTGATCTCAGCCGGTGAGGCGGGCGTCGTGGAACCGTCAGGCGCTGGCGGGCGCCGCCATTGCAGGTCTCCGATCGCGTCCAGGGGAGTGTTGTACCTGAATCCTGACTCGGCCATACATTGCGCCCAGCTGACGACCACCGCGCGGTATCGACTGTCGTTGGTGGGGACGGGCGGGCCAGAATCTGGGAGCACGGTCTCATCGATGATGAGTGGGGTACCGCCGATCGCCTCCTGCCCTTTTCGGGTGCATTCCGAGGAAATTTCGGACGGTCCTGCGACCCCCGTTTCTGTCAGCGAGACCGCTTGCCCGGGAGGTCTGGAATATCCATGGGTCTTTGCCGCCACGGGGTCAAAGAAGCCGTACAGCCCTGACCGGATCACTCCATCTCGTTGCTGGGCTGATAGAAACTCCTGTACCCCCGGCGGCTCGTGGATCTCGGCGTTGGCTCCGTGCGCCGCGAGGCATTTCGCGACGGTTTCGTTGCGTACTGCCCGAAGCTGCATGATCTCCTGAACCGAAGGAATATACGTGTCTATCGGCCGGCCGATCTGCGATGGCTCGGAAATTTGTTGTACTGGCCCGATGCCGGGCTCGTGCTGTTCCGGGGATTTTACCGGGTCCGCGCAGGCGACGCTGGCAGCCAGCACCAGTACAACCGCAGGTAGCGTCGCCTGTGGGCGAATCACGTGGCGGATGCGTGGGGAC
>NZ_CAKJTL010000137.1 GCF_917627385.1 Protofrankia sp. CiT1 | reverse complement strand
CTGGCGCCAGCGACGCCCGCGAAAGCGTATCAGCATGCAGATCAATATATATTGATGGCGCGAACTGTCTGAGCCGAGTACGACCATGAAGACCACTTCGGGAAATACACTGTGTAGCTGTCGCCCGAATACCATCCGGCGTTGTTTCCGGAGCTGCCTCCATAAACGTTGTAGAGGGTCACATTCGTGTAGCCGGCGTTTGCCCAGCATGTCGTTTGATTGGACTGCAGCCAAAGAAAGTCGTAGCGACTACAGGGTACCCTGTTGATTGCTTGAGCGGAACCCGCGGTAGCAACCAGCCCAAGTGTGACTGCCATGGCCGTGAAAATAGACGCGAACGCTCTCTTCACCGTCAGGTCCTTCCCGAGGCATCGATAAATTGATCAACGGACCGTGCTTCTCCTCCTTGCGCGGTAGCATGTTTCAGAGGCTTCCCGTTGGCTATGAGCGCTTACTCGGGTATTGAACAATGAGTGAGAGGAAACTGTCAACCTTGATTTTTTATCTATTCTATCTTGATCTTATTGCTGGCTGTTCCTGGCGTCGGAAAAGTATCTCTGAGCTGGGATGACGTGGGTATTCGGGGGCTGCCTGGGGGGCGGTGAGCCGGACAGCCGGCTTCCCAAACTTGCGCTAAAGCAGGGAACGCATCCGCAGCGGGTCTCGCAGGCTGGCTTCCCAAACTTGCGCTAAAGCAGGGAACGCATCCGCAGCAGGTCTCGCAGGCTGGCGTCCACCTTCAGCCGGCCGCTGGACCACGCCGAGCCGAACCGCAGGCTTCCCTCAGTGACGGCGATGAGGTCGTCACTGTTCACCGTGAATGTCACCTGGGCCGTCTCGCACCCGCCCTCGTTGATGTCGAGGACGTTGCCGTCGCGCAGTTCCGCGGAGAAGCTCGTCCCGAGATCGGGTATCCGGCACATGATGGTACGGTCGGGAGCCAGCTCGCGCGTGCGGTCGTTCACCAGATTGTTGAGCTGATCCGCCAGCATGCGCAACGCCGCCGAACACTGCTGCCTGGTCGCCATGCCGGCCAGCTCCTCCTTCCGCGGGTCCGCTGGGCTGTGTCTCGGAGCCTCGGAGCTGCGGTGTTCCGCATGACCTTTGCGGCCGCCACCCGGGACCGGACACTGCCACCGGCGGGTGGCTCTCCTACACAGTGACGAGGCGGTAACGATGGTAGGGATGGGCTATCACGGAGAGCCTAGCGCCCGGTCTGCCGATGGCGATGTGTTCGACACGGCTCGTCCGGTGTACCTGGGGTAACCGTCGCCACCGCGAGCGGGATCCAGGCATCCTGGTTCGGACGACAGCGGCGTGCCGCGGGGTGACGGTCCTGCCGTCGCTGTCATGGAAGAGGAACCCCTCATGACTGTGCACCCCGGCGGCGTCCGCCGCTGCGCTCCTCGGTCGCTGGCGCGTCCTGCGATGCTCGCTATGGACGCCGCCGCATGAGTGATGACGTTCCAGATGATGTTCGTGACGCGCTTGCGCGGATGGACCGCCTGCCCACGCTGCCCGTGTCGGCTCACGTCGCTGTCTTCGAGGAGGTCCACGGTCTCCTGGACGGAGTACTCACGGATCTGGACGGGCCCGCGAGCGCTCCGCCTGATCCAGCCGCCAAGCCTGGCCGGCCGCGGGCGTGACCGGGACGAGGCACGCTGCCATGGTCCGCAGGACGCGGCTGGACCGCGAGCTCGTACGGCGAGGCCTGGTTCGCTCCCGCGAGCAGGCCAGTGAGGCGATCATTGGCGGCCGGGTCCGGGTGAGCGGGCGGCCGGCCACCAAACCCGCGACGATCGTGGATGACACCACGTCTATTGTGATCATTTCTGGGAGTGACCCCGGATATGCCTCGCGCGGCGCCCACAAACTGCTTGCGGCCCTGTCCACCTTCGCCGGGAACGAGCCGCCGTTGCGGGTCACCGGGCGCCGCTGTCTGGATGCCGGGGCGTCCACCGGTGGTTTCACGGACGTGTTGCTGCGCCACCGTGCGGCTGAGGTCGTCGCGGTGGACGTCGGATACGGCCAGTTGGCGTGGCGGTTGCGGAGCGATCGACGGGTCCGGGTGCTGGAGCGTACCAATGTCCGCCACCTCGCCCCCGAGGAAATCGGTGGGCTGGTCGATCTGGTCGTGGCCGATCTGTCGTTCATCTCGCTGCGGCTGGTGCTGCCCGCGCTGCGGGCCTGCGCCCGACCAGAGGCCGACTTCGTCGTCCTGGTCAAGCCGCAGTTCGAG
>NZ_CAKJTL010000136.1:82568-84187 GCF_917627385.1 Protofrankia sp. CiT1 | reverse complement strand
ATGGTGAGGTGTCGACGCTGGGTGGTGTTCCTGAGTTGGTGGTGGTGGGGAATCCGGTTCCGGGGGTGGAGCATTACTGGTCCACTGTCCGTCAGTCTGTGACCGATGGTGATGTGATGGAGATTGACGACGCCGGGGAGGGTTTGTTGGCGTCGGTTGCGGATGAGCAGGTGTTTGCTACCGCGTTGGCTGTGGCGGGTCAGATGGTGCCGGGTAGTGCTGAGCAGATGGCTTATTTTGGGGTGTTGTGGCGGCAGTATGTGTTTTTGCAGCGGGGGAATGGTGGGGTGCGTCGGGGTGTGTTGGTTGAGGCGATTAATGGTGCGTTGCGGGCGGCGGGTACCACGTTGCAGGTGGGGTTGTCGTTTTGGCCGGCGCAGCCGGTGGTGCGGCGGGGGCGGCGGTTGCAGACTTATCGCTTTTTGGTGGGTCGCTTTGGTGCGGATGCGCGGCGGAGCCGGGGGGAGGCTGAGCGGTTGGTGCGGTGGCGGCGGGGTGAATTGCCGTTGCGGGAGTTGTCGGGTTACGCGCAGGATTTCGCGGTGATTACGCATTTCGCCGAGGTGGCGCGTGGGTATGCGCGGGATGATATGGATGAGTTGCAGGAGCGGTTGGAGGAGATCAGCGGGGCGGAGAGTGCGCAGGTGGCTGCGGGGTTGTGGGGGGATGTGGCTTATGATTGGGTACCGGCTATCCGGCTTTATGATGATGCGGTGTATCTGCCGGCGCCGGCGCCGGCGCCGGCTTCGGATGTCGAGGATCTATCCGCGGAGGATTCTGATCTGGATGCGGATCTGGATTTCCTCCTCCAGGATGCTAATGGTACGGAGATGACTTTTCTTGCGGCTGAGGCGAACTATGAGGATATTCGTCGTACGTATCAGGATGGTGATGCTGACAGGATTGTGGGGAATGTGACGGCGGCGTTGTCGAGGTTGGGTGTGGGGCTTCCGGCGGATACCAAGGCGTTGACTCGGAATGATGTTCGTCGGGTGTGGGAGTATTTGTTTGTGGAGCGGCATCCGGTGCCGGTGGGGGATGGCAGGGTGCGGCGGTGGCGGTTTGCGGCGCATCCGGGGATTTCTCGCGGTTGGTATCGGCTACTTAATTATCCCGCGGAGATCGAATTTTCTGATGTTATGTTGTTGTTGCATGAGCGGGCTGAGTTGGAGTATTTGGCTGTTCATCCGCGGGCGTCGTATGAGGAGGCGCATGCGTATGCGAATAGGACGTATCACTGGGATGGTGGGGCTGGTCTGGCTGGTGTGGTGACGGGGCTGGCTTCCTGGGTGGTGGGCAGGTCGGGGACGGCGGGTCGGCGTCGGCGTCCACGCTCCCCACCGGGGCGTCTAGCGCTGGTGGTAGTGGGGTGCCGCGGCGGGTGCCGGCGGGTTTGGTGTTGCCGGGGCCGTCGGGGGGTGTGCATACGGCTGGGCATGATGCGGTGGCGGCGGGGATGGTGCCGGTGCCGGGGCATACGGTGATTTTCGGGCATATGGATGCGGATACGGGTCGTGTTCGCTGGGGTGATGAGCTGTTGACGTCGGTGCAGTTCGCGGGTCGTATTCGTGAGTTTCTTCCCGGGATGGTCAGCCGATTGTTTTGGTGGTGTGTGGTGC
>NZ_CAKJTL010000136.1:47255-82090 GCF_917627385.1 Protofrankia sp. CiT1 | reverse complement strand
GGGGTGTTCCTGTTCCGGTGGTGGGTTCTGGTGGGTGGTCGCGGTTTACGGCGGATGGTCGGCGGGTGGATTTGGTGGGGGATGATGTGCTGGCGGCGTTGGCTGGTGGGGCTGTGTCCACGGGCGTTTCGGTGGGTGGTTCGCTGGTGGGGGCGTCGACGACGGAGGCGGCGTTGCGGTGGGGCGCCGATACGACCCTCCCCGAACTGCTCCATCGTTCACCAGTCGTCCAGGAACCCGTGTACGCGATCTTGCCGCCCATGTCGGAGGATGCTGTCGCCCACTGGCTACAAGCTGCGTCCGACCATCCGCTGACGGTCTCGAACACGCTGCCGGAGACCTACGGTGACATGACTGTCGTACAGTTCCCGCCGGGCACTGGCCGGGACGCCTCCGCTCTGCTGAACGCCGATTCGGCAGCGGTGACCGTCGCCGTTGTCGACCCGTCGACTGAGATTGACCTGATGGTCGAGGACTGGCCAGAGCCCGGTTCGACGTTTGTGACGCTTCGCCACGATCGCTCAGACCCGCCGGATTCCATGCCGGTTGTCGGCAGCCCAGACGGTGGCGGGAAGACCGCTGCCACCGAATCCACGGATGCGTCCCGCCCCGCCACCGGTGGGACTTCCCCCTGGGGGTGGTCCAGCAACGGGATGTCCACTGCCGGTGAACTACTGCGGCGGGTCGGTGCCGTGCGGGTGGCCGAGCTGCTCGATGCGGTGGAACGGTTCGTGGAGAGCGGTTCTGGCCGGGCGCTGTTGACGCCCAACGATCTCCTCGCCTTGGTGGTGCGGGGTCACAACGGCATCCACCGCACAACCGCCTATGAGAAGGATCTTCCTGATCTCAAGGTCAGGACATACCACGGATGGATGTACACAGCGAACCTGTTCACCCCGGAGATGGCCGCCAGCCTGCGGCCCGGCACCCGGGTCGGCCTGCCGGGATTCGCGCAGGCGTCGTCCGATCCGGCCACGATCGTCGGTGCGGCCGTCGGCCTGGCAATCTTCGGCACCGCGCTGGACCTCTCCGAGATGAACGGCCAGCCGCCGGGGACCATCTTATTGATCATGCCTGGCCATTCCTACGCGGTGACCGAGGTAGGCCGTGACCTGTTGAATGCTGTGCGCGTCATCCTCGTGGAGTAGCGAGGACGTACCCGAAGGCTCCGCGGTTCGCGGCGGCAGGCGGCCATGGCAACGAGGAGAGCTCGTGCCCGCCGCTTATTTTTTTGGCCTGCTACTTGACATAGCAAGGTAGTTTGCTAAATTTACTTGCATGCCCAACGCTCACGATCCGCAGCTCCTCAAAGGCGTGCTGTCACTGCTGCTGCTGTGCCTGCTCGCCGAACGCGAGTCGTATGGGTACCAGTTGGTGCAACGTCTTCGCGAGATCGGCCTGTCCGACATCTCGGACGGCACCGTCTATCCGGCGCTGACCCGGCTGGAGCGCGAAGGCCGGGTGACCAGCCGGCTGGTCACCTCTCGCTCAGGGCCTGCCCGCAAGTACTACCGACCCACCGAGGCGGGCTACGCGGCGCTGGCACAGGGGACCGTCCACTGGCTGTCGCTCGCCGACGTGGTCAACCCGGTGCTGTCCCGGCCGATCCCTGCGCAGCCTGCCCCACCTTCCGAGGAGGTCTGACATGACTCGTAGCCTGACCTGGGCCGACCGGTTGCGTATTGAACGCGCGGTGTGGACGCTCGACACCTATCTGACCGATCTGCCGAGGAAATCGCGGATCACTCAGCGCCGAGAGGTGCGTACCAACCTGCGCGCCGCCGCGGACGACGTCGGCACTGTCGAAGCGCTGCGGCGCCTGGGCAACCTGCGCCGGCTCGCGGCGGGCTACCTGGCCGCCGAATACGGGGAGTGGCAGCCCCGGCCTGAGTGGAAGACCGGAGCCGCCTGCATGCTCCTCGCGGTCCTCTTGATGACCAAGCTGGTGGCGGTCGGGCAGACTGCCTTTGGTGACGGCATTCGCGCGGTCGATCCACACGCCAGCGGCACATTCCACTGGCACGGGTTCACGTATCTGAACCAGGAGACCACGTACACCTTTGTCGACGGCAGGTACAGCACACTCGGGGGAGCGTGGACCCCGTTGGTCTACGCCGGCTTCGCCGTGGCGTTCATCCTCGGCGGTCGACTCTGGCGATTGCTGCCGGCCTGGCGCCGCAGGAATGCCGACGACTGAGAACGGCGGGCGCTCACCTGACAGCCACGCGACGCTGAACCAGCTGATGGGTGCAGCCGGGTCCTCGGTCGATCATTCGGCGGTGAGCGACTCGGCGGGAGGCGGCTCGGTAGTCGGTGGTTCGCTGGTTGGTGGTTCGCTGGTTGGTGGTTCGACGGTGGACGGTCGGGTCGGGTGTTCCCGCCAGCGGGAGGTGATCGGTAGCCTGCGGTCGCGACCGAACGCCTTCGAGGTCACCTTCGGTCCGGGGGGATTCTGTCGGCGTTTGTACTCGGCGAGGTCCACCAGCCGGATCACCCGTTCCACGGTTTCGGGGCTGTGACCTGCCGTGATCAGTTCAGCGCGGCCCTGGTCGCGCTCGACGTAGTCGTCGAGGACGGCGTCCAGGGTGGAGTAGTCCGGCAGCCGGTCCGAGTCGAGCTGGCTGGGAGCGAGCTCGGCGGACGGCGGCTTGACGATGATCTCTTCGGGGATGGGCGGGGTCTCGCCCTGGCGGTCGGCTTCCGCGTTACGCCAGCGCGCGAGTTCCCAGACCAGGGTCTTGGGCACATCCTTGATCGGGGCGAAGCCGCCCGCGCTGTCGCCGTAGAGGGTGGAGAATCCGGTCGCGAGTTCGCTCTTGTTGCCGGTGGTGAGTACCAGCTGGCCGTGGGCGTTCGACAGCGCCATCAGCAGCGTCCCGCGGACCCGGGCCTGCAGGTTCTCCGCGGCCAGGCCGGCGAGCCCGCCGGTGGCGGTGAGCGCGCGGTGGAAGGAGTCGACCACCGGCTGGATCGGGATCACGGTGTGTGTGACACCGGTCCGCCTGGCGAGTTCGGCCGCGTCGTCCACCGACCCGGCCGACGAGTGGATCGACGGCATCGCGACGGTGTGCACCTGCTCGGCGCCGAGAGCGTCCACGGCGATCGCGGCGACCAGCGCTGAGTCGATGCCGCCGGACAGGCCGAGTAGGACCGAGGTGAACCCGTTCTTGCGGACGTAGTCCCGGGTGCCGGTGACCACCGCGCGGTACAGTTCGGCCGCGGAGTCCAGCCGGTGCGCCACGACCGGCGGCTCGGCATCGAACGCCGGGACGGGTTCGCTCGCCAACGGCAGCCGGGTCACCGTCATCGCGGTGCCGTCGCCCGCGTCCACCGAGGTCCCCTCGCCGGCCGCCCTGCCCGCGGCCAGGGCGGCAGCGCCGGTCGGCAGGTCCAGGTCGACGGTCAGCAGCGTCTCGGTGAACTGTTCGGCGCGGGCGAGGAGGCGGCCGGCGGCGTCGACCGCGAGCGAACCACCGTCGAAGACGAGCTCGTCCTGGCCGCCGACAAGATTGACGTACACGAGCGCGGCGCCGGCCTCACGTGCTCGCCGGGCTGCCAGCTCGTCACGTTGGGACGTCTTTCCGCGTTCGTACGGTGACCCGTTGACGCACACCAGCAGGTTCACCCCGGCGGCCCGCGCGACCGCGACCGGTCCGCCGTCCTGCCAGAGGTCCTCGCAGATGGTGAGTCCCACATCCACGCCATGCAGCCGGAACACCGGGAAGTCGTAACCGGGGACGAAATAGCGGAACTCGTCGAACACGCCGTAGTTCGGTAGGTGGTGTTTGGCGTAGCGGGCTACGACCTCACCACGCCACAACACCGCGGCAGCGTTCTGCGGCTCGCCCGCGGGACGGCCCAGGCGCGGCGTGGGAGCGCGGGAGGTGTCGAGGTAGCCCACGATCACGGCCCGCTCCCCGCTGCCCTCGTCGGCCAGGCGCCGGGCAAGGTGATCAACGGCGTCGCGGGACGCCGCGGCGAACGAACGGCGCAGGACGAGATCCTCCGCGGGGTACCCGGTGAGCGTCATCTCGGGGAACGCCACCAGGTGAGCCCCGCGGCGTGCGGCGAGCCGTACCCATTCGCTCACCAGGTCCGCGTTTGCTTCAAGATCTCCTACTGTGGTGTTGACCTGAGCGAGCGCGACACGCAACTGGGCCATGGGTGCAGCCTAGAGCCCAAAGGTTGCGCGATCATGTTTTCCGCGCTGCCGAAGAGCTGAGGGCTGCGGCCGTGGCGGCTGCATGAGAGCGTGTGGGCAGGTCAGTCGCTATGGTCGGCGTTAGCAACCTGACGGGCCTCGGGTGATGCGGGGAGATCCCTCCCGCCAGACAGATCGTTTTGTGATCAGGTGGGTTCTTCGTGACCGCGTTACCGCCGGCCCGGTTGAACCTCGCCCGCCCGCGACGGCGAGCCCGACTCTCAGCGCGGAGGCGGTCATGGACAAGCAGCAGGAGTTCGTCCTGCGTACGATGGAGGAACGAGATATCCGGTTTGTCCGGCTGTGGTTCACCGACGTGCTTGGGGTGCTGAAGTCCGTCGAGATCGCGCCGGCTGAACTTGAGGGGGCGTTGGCCGAGGGCATCGGTTTCGATGGTTCCTCGATCGAGGGGTTCGCCCGCGTACACGAAGCCGACATGCTCGCGAAACCGGATCCGTCGACATTCCAGGTGCTGCCCTGGCGCGGTGAGAACCCGGCTACCGCCCGGATGTTCTGCAACCTCGTCATGCCCGGCGGTACGCCGTCCCCGGCGGATTCGCGCTGGGTTCTGCGTCGTATACTGGCCAGCGCGGCGGATGCTGGTTTCACTTTCTACACCCATCCCGAGATAGAATTCTTCCTACTGCGGCAGGCGCCGGCACGTGGTGCTCCGGTACCATCACCGGTGGACGAGTCCGGATATTTCGACCTGACACCGAACGACGTCAGCCATGAATTCCGACAGCAGGTCATCGGGGTCTTGGAACGCCTGGGGATATCGGTCGAGTTCAGCCACCACGAGGTCGCGCCCGGCCAGCAGGAAATTGATCTACGGTATGCCGACGCACTCACCATCGCTGACAATATCATGACTTTTCGCCAGGTGGTGAAGGAGGTAGCTCGCCGGCAGGGCGTCTACGCGACTTTCATGCCGAAACCCTACAGTGATCAGGCCGGGTCCGGTATGCACACCCATCTGAGTCTTTTCGAAGGTGATCGGAACGCGTTTCACGACCCGACCGATGCCTACCATCTCTCCAAGGTCGCGCAGGCGTTCATCGCCGGCCTCCTCCGGCACGCCGCCGAGATCACCGCGGTCACCAACCAGTGGGTGAACTCGTACAAGCGGATCATCGGTGACCAGCGTGCCGGCGAGGTGCTGGAGGCGCCCGCCTACGTCTGCTGGGGACACAACAACCGGTCCGCACTCGTGCGGGTGCCGTTGTACAAACCGAACAAGCCGAATACGGCCCGCATCGAGTTCCGCTCGCCCGACAGCGCGTGCAACCCCTATCTCGCCTTCGCGCTGATTCTCGCGGCTGGCCTGCGCGGGATCCAGGAGGGTTACGAACTCCCACCGCCAGCGGCCGACGACGTGTGGACGCTCAGCGAGTCGCAGCGCCATGAGCGGGGTATCACGGCGTTGCCCGGTTCGTTGGCGGAGGCGATTGCCACCATGGAAAGATCCACGCTGGTTCGTGAGACGCTCGGCGACGACCTTTTCGAGTTCTTCCTGCGGAACAAACGTGCCGAATGGGCCGAGTACCGCCGGCAGGTCACACCCTTCGAGATTGACCGGTATCTACCGATATTGTGACCGGCAGTTAAGAGGCTCCGGCAGCAGGGCGTTCGATCAGGGAGCGGTGTCCGGGTGGATGGATCGCGAGGCGGCGGAGGGAGGCGCCCTGGTTTGGGCGTCGACCGACGGCAACGACGCGAGGCGCCGCTCGGACTGCGCGAGCCGGACAGTCCTGTTGTCGGAGCCTCTAGCCACACCCATCCACGGGGGAGCTCCATCCAGGCGCAGCTGGCTCGGCTGGGTTTCAGTAATGTCGACAGATCCGTTGCCAGCATGGGGCGGCTCGGGCTGCTCGCCGGTACCGACAGCCCCAGCGGGGCCACTGGCGTCAGCGGTGGTACCGGTGTCAGCGCCGCTGTCGGCGCGGCGCCGCCCGGCGCTGCCGACCGGCCAGGCGTCGACCTCTCACGCAGCCCTGTCCTGGTGGCGCTCTCGCGGGCGGCTGATCCCGATCTGGCGCTCGCGGCGCTGGAACGGATCGTGGCGACAGCGCCGCCCGCGGCCGGGCGTGAGCTGCTCGCGGCGTTGGCCGGTCAGCCGGGGCTGCGCGGCCGGCTCGTCGCGGTGCTCGGTGCGAGTACCGCGCTCGGCGACCATCTGGTCCGCCATCCCACCGACTGGCGGGTGATCGCTGACGACGGCGTGCTGCGGGCCGCGCCGAACGACCGCGTCACCCGTGCGCGCCTGCTGCGTGCGGTCGGAGCGGACCCGCAGGAGGCCGAGCCGCGCGCCGTCGGGGACGGTACCGATGTTCTGGACGCGCTGCGCGTTGCCTATCGTCGTGCTCTGTTCGTCCTCGCGGCTCGTGATCTCACCGGCGCTGTGTCCTTTGATGATGCCACCGCGGAGCTTGCCGGCCTCGCCGGAGCCGCCCTTGACACCGCGCTCGCCGTGGCGCGGTCGGCGGTGCGGCCGGCGGCGGCGCCGGTTCGTCTCGCCGTCATCGGTATGGGTAAGTGCGGTGGCCGGGAGCTGAACTATGTCAGCGACGTCGACGTCCTGTTCGTAGCGGAACCTGGACGGTCCGGCGGCGGTACTCAGGACGACCGGGCCGACGAGGCCGCCGCGCTGGAGGTGGCCACCCGTCTCGCGGAGGGGATGGTCCGTGCGTGTGGGGCGGTCACCCGTGAGGGCATGTTGTTCCAGCTCGACGTGGGGCTGCGGCCCGAGGGCCGGGACGGCCCGCTGGTGCGTACGCTGGCCAGCCACGACGCCTACTATCGGCGATGGGCGAGAACCTGGGAGTTCCAGGCGCTGCTCAAGGCGCGCCCGGTCGCGGGCGACCATGAACTGGGAGCGCGGTTCTGCGCCGCGGTCAGGCCGCTGGTCTGGTCGGCCGCGTCGCGGCCGGGGTTCGTCAGCGACGTCCAGACGATGCGGCGGCGGGTGGAACGGTCGCTGCCGCCGGGAGACGCTGACCGTAACCTCAAACTCGGTCCGGGCGGGCTGCGCGATGTCGAGTTCGCCGTCCAGCTGCTCCAGCTCGTCCACGGCCGGACCGACCCCAAGCTGCGGACGGTCTCGACGCTGTCCGCGCTCGACGCGCTCGCCCGCGGTGGCTATGTGGCCCGCCGGGACGCGGCCGGTCTCGCGAACGCGTACCGCTTCCTGCGAGCTACCGAGCACCGCCTGCAGCTGCAACGGCTCCGCCGGGTGCACACCCTGCCCCGCGACCCCGGTGAGCTGCGCTGGTTGGCCCGATCTCTTGGTTTCACATCCGCGGAGGAGATCCAGAACGAGCATGCCCGGGTCGCCCGGTTCGTGCGCCGGCTGCACGAGCGGCTTTTCTACCAGCCATTGCTGGCGGCGGTGGCACGGCTGTCGGTCGAGGAGGTCCGGCTCACGCCCGCGGAGGCCCGGGATCGGCTGGCGGCGCTGGGGTTTGCCGACACCGCACGCGCGCTGCGCCACATCGAGGCGCTGACCAACGGTGTCAGCCGGACGGCCACGATCCAACGCCGCCTGCTCCCGGCGATGTTGCATTGGTTCGCCGACGCGGCCGACCCCGACGCCGGTCTGCTCGCCTACCGTCAGGTCAGCGATGCGCTGGGCCACACGCCCTGGTATCTGCGGCTGCTGCGGGACGACAGCGGTGCGGCTGAACGGCTGTGCCGCGTACTGGCGACGAGCAGCTATGCCGCGGACCTGATGCAGCGCGCGCCGGAATCGGTGCGGCTGCTGCGGACTATCGACGACCTGCGTCCCCGCACCCGTGACCAGCTGGTTCAGGTAATGATCGCGGTTGCCCGCCGCAATCCGTCCGGGGAGCAGGCGGTTGGGCGGGCACGGGCGGTACGTCGGGTCGAACTCGTCCGGGTTGCCTGCGCGGATGTGCTCGGGCTGCTGGACGCCGCCGCGGTCGGCCGGGCGCTGTCGGACGCGGCGGCCGCGACCATCGAGGCCGCTCTGTTCGTGGCGGAACGGCGCTTCGAGCGACAGGCCGGCCGGCCGCTGCCGGTACGGATCGCGGTGATGGCCATGGGCCGTCTCGGCGGTGGTGAACTGTCCTACGGCAGCGACGCGGATGTCGTGTTCGTCCACGAGCCGATCGATGGCCGGGCGGACGGCACGACAGCCGGTGCTGGGATCGGTGTCACCGACAGCGAAGCGGCCGATGCCGCGGGTGCGGTCGTGGCCGAACTGCGCCGGCTGCTCGCCGTGCCCGCCGGCGACCCGCCGCTGATCCTTGACGTGCAGCTGCGCCCGGAGGGCAGCGCGGGCCCGATGACCCGTACGCCGGCCAGTTACGCGGCCTACTTTCGCCGGTGGTCGGCAGGCTGGGAGGCACAGGCGCTGTTGCGGGCGCGGCCGGTCGCCGGCGACACGGAACTGGGCGACCGGTTCCGCGACTGGGTGGATGAGATCCGCTACCCGGCGTTTCTGCCCCCTGGCACGGTGGCCGAGGTCGTCCGGCTGCGAGGCAGGATGGAGGCCGAGCGCATCCCGCGGGGCGTTGATCGTTCCCTGCATCTGAAACTCGGGCCCGGCGGCCTTACCGATGTGGAGTGGGTGGTGCAGGTGCTGCAGCTGCGTCACGGCCGGGCGATAGCGGCGTTGCGTACGACGTCAACGCTTGCCGGGCTTCGGGCGGCCACCGCGGCCGGCCTGCTCGACCCTGCCGAGGCCGCGGCCCTGGCGGACGCATGGATCTTCGCGTCCCGGCTCCGCAACGCGATCACGCTGGCCCGCGGGCGTCCCGGGGACGTGCTGCCGCGTGAACCGCGGGCGCTGGCCAGGGTCGCGCGGGCGGTCGGCTACGCGGCGGACCAGAGCGAGGCGTTGCTCGGCGACTACCAGCGGATGAGCGCACGTGCGCGCGCGGTGGCCGAGGCTCTTTTCGCCCGCGAAGCGGTAGCTGGGCCGTCCGTCGGATAGTGGGCTTTCCCCGTGCGACGCCATGGGTGTGGCACGGGAAAGCCCGCTATCCGCGATGGTGACGATCAGGCCGTGACGGCGGTCTCGGCCGCCTCCTTTTGGCCTGGGATGGCCAAGATGGGCCTCCCGCCGGCCAGCGCGCTGCAACAGGTGTCGACGATCAGACCGGTGACGAGGTACGGGTCCATGTTGGCGTTCGGGCGACGGTCCTCGATCCAGCCCTTCTTGGCTTTCTCCACCGCCCACGGGATGCGGATCGACGCGCCGCGGTCGGAGGCGCCCCAGGAGAACGCGTCGTGCGGAGCGGTCTCATGCTGACCCGTCAGGCGCTTCTCGATCCCGTCACCGTAGTTCTCGACATGCTCCAGCACACGGGTGCCGAGAGCCTCGCATACGGTGACGATCGCTTCCCAGCTTTCCATCGTGGCCTTGGTGGAGAAGTTGGTGTGCGCGCCCGCGCCGTTCCAGTCGCCGGGGATCGGCTTCGCCGCGAACGAGACGGTGACGTCGAAGTCCTCGGCCACCCGGTGCAGCAACCAGCGGCCGATCCAGAGCTGGTCACCGATGGCGGGAGGCGGGAGCACCCCGATCTGAAACTCCCACTGGGCCATCATGACCTCGGCGTTGGTCCCCTCGATGGACAGGCCCGCGTCAAGGCAGGCCTGCGTGTGCCTCTCGACGATGGCACGGCCGACCATCTTCTCGCCGCCGACACCGCAGTAGTAGGGGCCCTGTGGGGCCGGAAAGCCCACCGCGGGCCAGCCGAGTGGCCGCCCGTGCTGGAAGAAGGTGTACTCTTGCTCAATTCCGAACATGGGGGACTGGTCCGCGTACTTCTCAGCGGCCTGTCGGCAGAAGGCGCGGGTGTTGGTCGGATGCGGAGTGAAGTCGGTCAGCTGGACCTCGCACAGCACCAGAACGTTATCCCTGCCGCGCAGCGGGTCCGGACAGGTGAACACCGGTTGCAGCACGCAGTCCGAATTGAATCCGGGTGCCTGGTTGGTGCTCGAGCCGTCGAAGCCCCAGATGTCCGGTTCCTTGCCGTCGGCGACGATGCGGGTTTTACTCCGCATCAGAGGTTCCGGCCTGGTGCCGTCGATCCAGATGTACTCGGCCTGGTAGCTCACTCATACTCCCCGTGGTTGGCGTAGCACATAGCGAAGTTTCTCATCGCGCACCTGCGGATCGCCCGACCCCGGCCGCGGGTGACAGGAGGGCTCGTCCGGATCTTTGTTGAGCCCCGTTTCCGCACGGTTCCACCACGGTAAATTTTCGGTCAATCGCGCATTGCTGGACAGTTCATTTCCCGGGCTGCCCGAACTGGCATTCCGGCAGCCGTGAACAAAGTCCGCCGGGCGCGTACCCAGCCATGCGACGGCGCCCGGTCCGCGGTTTTCCGCGAAGCGGGCGCCATCCCATATCCTGCTGTCCGGTTATATTGCGGTCCGCTGCCGCGGGCAGCTGTCCGCGGCCCGCCGTCTCAGCTGTCCGCCGTCAGTTGTCAGCCGTCCGCCGTCAGTTGTCAGATGTCGTAGTAGAGCTGGAACTCATAGGGATGCGGGCGGAGACGAATAGCGTCCACCTCGTGGACACGTTTGTAGTCGATCCATGTCTCGATCAGGTCGGGCGTGAACACGTCGCCCTCGGTCAGGAAATCGTGGTCGGCCTCGAGGGCTTCCAGCACCTTCTCGAGCGATCCCGGCACCTGCGGCACCGCGGCCAGCTCGTCCGGCGGCAGATCATAGAGATCCTTGTCGATCGGGTCCGGCGGCTCGATCTTGTTGCGGATGCCGTCCAGGCCGGCCATGAGCATGGCAGCGAAGGCCAGGTAGGGATTGCAGCTCGGATCGGGTACGCGGAACTCGATCCGCTTCGCCTTGGGTGAGACACCGCTGAGCGGGATGCGACAGCAGGCCGAGCGGTTGCGCGCCGAGTAGACGAGGTTGACCGGCGCCTCGTAGCCCGGCACCAGCCGCCGGTAGGAGTTCGTGGTCGGGTTCGTGAACGCCAGCAGCGCCGGCGCGTGGTGAAGCAGCCCACCGATGTAGTACCGGGCCAGCTCGGACAGGCCGCCGTAGCCGCTCTCGCTGTAGAACAGCGGCTCGTCGCCCTGCCAGAGGCTCTGGTGGACGTGCATGCCCGAGCCGTTGTCCTGGAACAGCGGCTTGGGCATAAACGTCACGGTTTTGCCGCGGGACAAGGCAACATTGCGGATGATGTACTTGTACAGCATCAGGTTGTCGGCGGTCCGCAGGAGCGTGCTGTACCGGATGTCGATTTCCGCCTGCCCCGCGGTCCCCACCTCGTGGTGCTGCATCTCGACGGTGATGCCGGCCCGGAACAGCGCCCTTGTCATCTCCGAGCGCAGATCGGTGAAGTGGTCGGTCGGGGGTACGGGGAAGTAACCGCCCTTGAACCGGGGCTTGTAGCCGAGGTTCCCGCCGTCCTCCTTACGGGCCGTGTTCCAGGCTGCTTCGATGGAGTCGACAGCGTGCATGGAACCGTACGGGCTGTAGTCATAGCGAACGTCGTCGAAGATGTAGAACTCGGCCTCCGGGCCGAAGTAGGCGGTGTCCGCGAAACCCGTGCCCCGCAGGTAGGCTTCGGCTTTTTTCGCCGTGTTGCGTGGGTCGCGGGAGTACTCCTCCTTTGTGATCGGGTCGTGGATGAAGAAGGTCATCGCGAGCGTCTTGTGCTCACGGAAAGGATCGACGAAGGCTGTGCTCGGGTCCGGTAGGAGCAACATGTCCGATTCGTGGATCGCCTGGAAGCCACGTATCGACGACCCGTCGAACATCAGCCCATCGGTGAACACCGACTCGGCGAAGACCTCGGTCGGGATCGTGAAGTGCTGCATAATTCCGGGAAGGTCGCAGAAGCGGACGTCGACGAACTCAACGCTCTCGTCCGCGATGTAGCGAAGCACATCTTCGGCCTTTATGAACATCCACCCTCCAAGGAAGCTTCATGGCTGTGTGGATGGAAGGATACGCGATGCCCTGATGCGGACCGTAACCTGATGCAGTTCCGCTGATATGACGAAGAAGTTTCCCGTCGGTAACGTGTGGCTAATGTATTGCTCACGGTGATCGTTTCTCCGGGATGGCCCGTGAGGCATACGCTTGCGTGGTGGGACGCGCGCTCGGGAACTGGCTGGAAGGTCCGCAACTGCCCCGGGACTCACCTCCCGGCGTACGGCTCGGCCTACCGGCCGAAGGTTCTGGCGCGGTAGCCGGTTTCGGCCACCGGCTGGCCGCGTTCACGGTGGACGCCATCGTGGCCAACCTGCTGGTGGGTGTCCCGGTGCTCTTCGGGGTCCGCTACTCGGTCGATGCCCGCGGGCTCGCCGTCTACCTTGCGTTCCTGCTGGAGGAGTTCGTCCTGATCGCGGCGAACGGACAGACCATCGGGATGCGGCTGGCGGGCATCGGTGTCATCCGGGTGCGTGACCATGGCCGGGCGGGGTGGCGCTGGGTGGCTGTTCGTACGGTGCTTCTCGGTCTGCTTGTCCCGGCCTTCATCTGGGACCGCGACCTGCGTGCCACCCACGACCGCGCCGCTGGCACCGTGGTCGTCCGCGACGCGGGTCGTGGGTAGGGCGCTAAGAGCGCCCGGCAATAGGGGGCGCCCGTCGCGGGGCACGAGGTCAGCGCATCTTCCCCCCGCGGGGGATGTTGCGGGGGATCGGCCCCTTCGGGATGGGCAGGGAAGGCGCGGTCACCGCCCGCAACCGCCGTTCGACGGGATCAACCTCGCCGCGCCGTAGGGTGCGGGGCAGCCGCATGAGGGTTCCCTGCAGCTTGGGCAGGGGCACCTCGCCGGGCCCGGTGCCGATGACGATGTCGTGGACAGGTGTTTCGCCGATCACCTTGCGGATCCGCCGCACCTCGTTGCCGAGTAGCTCACGCTGGCCGCGGCCGCGGCCTTCGGCGATCACCACGACGCCGGCTCGGCACACCACGCGATGCACCACGTCCTGGTGACGGTTGACCGCGACCGCGGGCGTGAGCCGCCAGTCGCCGCGCATGCGCTCGACGATTCCGGCGGCCGCGCCGGGCTGCCCCTCCATCTCGGCGTAAGCGGTCCGCTGCACGCGCCGACTGAAGATGTTCATGGCGCTGACAAGACCCAGCATGATCCCGATGGGCAGCCATATCCACAGCCGCCCGACCAGCACACTGAGCAGCACGCCGATGGCGACAGGGAGGACGAGGCCAACCAGTGACCAC
Organism: Protofrankia sp. CiT1; assembly: GCF_917627385.1. Lineage (GTDB taxonomy): Bacteria > Actinomycetota > Actinomycetes > Frankiales > Frankiaceae > Protofrankia. The sequence continues at coordinate 68,706 of NZ_CAKJTL010000136.1, read as the reverse complement.
CAGAGCGCGCGCGGATCGCGTTCCCGAGTGAGCCGGTACACCGTCCTGACCTGCGCGAGGCGGCCGGGCCGGGCCTTGCCCCCCGTGGCGTCCAGCTGTTGCTTGCGTCCCGAGGCCGTCACTCGGGCCTTTGTCGTACCAGTGCTCGGCGAGTCATTGCCGGAGCTGTTCTTACGCGCCATGACCGCGAGCCTACGACCCGGCGGGACGGATACCCGTACCGTGCTCTTCAGTATAAAATGATCGCCTCTTTGGTGATCGATTGTTCAGCGCTCGGTGGCAAACACGATCCGTCCGCCGATCTGTGGTGGTATGCGGCCCACCGGCAACGAGATCTCGGCGGCGGCGCGCCACGCGTTGCGGCGCGCGGTCCGCTGGCCGCCGTGCGGCAGCAGCAGCAGGGTGAGTTCCTCAACAGCGGTCAGGAGTGACCTCAGCACGACCACACGGACCTCCCGGACCGGTCGTAGGCATTGTTCAGTCATGATCTCGATCGTCATCCACGGGTGGCGGACGAGTGACCTTCCGGTGAGCCTAGTTCCCTTGGGGCGGGTGCACCACTCCGGTGGCTACTCTGCGTAATTATTGTGTCGCCTGGTCGCTTCGCCTCCGGCGCTGGCGCGTTGCTCGATCGCTTGCTGGTACATCCGGCCCGCGCGGTAGGAGGACCGGACCAGCGGACCTGACAGCACCCCCGCGAACCCCATCCGCTCCGCCTCCGCCCGCAGCTCGGTGAACTCCGTGGGGTCTACCCAGCGTCGCACCGGGTGATGCCGTGGGCTGGGCCGCAGGTACTGCGTGATCGTCAGCAGCTCACAGCCGGCATCCAGCAGGTCGGCCATGGTCGCGAGGATCTCCGCTGGCTCTTCCCCGAGGCCGAGGATCAGGTTGGACTTGGTCACCAGACCGGCCGCGCGGGCGGCGCGGAGAACCTCCAGCGACCGGTCATAGCGGAATCCCGGCCGGATCCGGCGGAACACCCGCGGTACCGTCTCGATGTTGTGGGCGAGCACCTCGGGAGCCGCGCCGAACACCTCGGCGAGCTGCTCGGCACGGGCGTGGAAGTCAGGGATGAGCAGTTCAACACCGACAGCGCCGCACAGCGTATGGATCTCCCGAACCGTCTGCGCGTACAGCCACGCCCCACCGTCGGGCAGGTCATCGCGTGCGACTCCGGTCACGGTCGCGTAGCGCAGGCCCATGACACGGACCGATTCGGCGACCCGACGGGGCTCGTCGGCGTCGAACGCGCCCGGTCGTCCCGAATCGATCTGGCAGAAATCACAACGCCTGGTGCATACTTCCCCACCGATGAGAAAGGTCGCCTCCTGGTCCTCCCAGCACTCGTAGATGTTCGGGCAGCCAGCCTGCTCGCACACCGTGTGCAGGCCCTTGTCGTGGACGAGATCCAGGATGCCGGAGTACCGCGGGCCGGTCCGCAGCCGGGTGCGGATCCAGGGCGGTTTGCGCTCGATCGGCGTTGCCGCGTTGCGTAGCTCCAGCCGCAGCAGCTTTCTGCCGTCCGGCGTGACCGCGGTCACCCTGCCATCTCCGGCTCGCGTACCGTCTCGGTCGCCCGGTCCGGTGGTGGCAGGGCTGACGACAGCGTTGAGGCCACCGCCTGGCCGCCGGCCGGGCCGGGCGCCGTGAAGGCTGTCAGCACGTTGACCAGGCGGTCCGTCACGATGGGCAGGGCCTCGGCGACCGTCACGGTCCGTGCGAGCTCCTGGCTGAGGCTGGTCACCGCGGCGTCGGCGATCCCGCACGGGATGATCCGGCTGAAGGCGGCCAGGTCCGGGCAGCAGTTGAGCGCGAAGCCGTGATAGGCGACGCGGGAACGCACCCGTACACCGATCGCCGCGAGCTTGCGGGCGCCGTCGGTGGTCCATACGCCGCTGCGTCCGGTCACCCGCGCGGCCGGGAGGCCGAGGTCGGCACAGGCTGCGATCAGCCCGTTCTCCAGCGCGCGGACGTAGGCCACCACATCCAGCGGCGTTGGCAGGCGCACGACCGGATAGCCCACGAGCTGGCCGGGGCCGTGCCAGGTGATCTTTCCGCCTCGGTCGACGTCCACCACCGCGGTGCCGTCAACCGGGCGTTCCCATGGCTGGGTACGGCGACCGGCCGTGTAGACGGCGGGGTGTTCCAGGAGGATCAACGTGTCGCCTGTCTGGTCAGCGATCCGCCGGTCGGCCAGCGAACGCTGGAGCCGCCAGGCATCGTCGTAGGGAACCAGGCCCAGCCGCATGACCTCCATGCACACGAGGCTACGCTGACCTGCGGTGCCGTCCCAGCGCGGACAGGAAGACGCCGTCTGGGTCACACGTCTGGCAGGCGTCGGGGGACCACCTGCGTCTCCCGGGCACCTGCCTCCACGGCCGAGTCCCGCTCGACCCGCCAGGCGTACGCGTCGGCCCGGTCGGCGACCGCCTCCACCAGCTCGGTGCCGCGAAAGTGCAGGCCGACGCCGTCATCGGTGGCCCAACCAGGCGGCAGGGTCCCCGCGGCGACCAGCCCGCGGTACAACGGCCGCCGGCCGGCTTCGGAGTCGTAGTGCGGCGTGTTGCTGAACGGCAGCAGAGCGAGCCCGTCAGTGACTGGCCGCAGGTCCGGCCCGAACGAGTCGGTGGTACCGCCGGCATGCCAACACAGCGACCCCGCGGACACGCCGGCCAGGACAACCCCGGCCTGCCACGCTTCTTTCATGATCGAATCGAGGCCGTGGACCCGCCACACCGCGAGCAGGTTCGCGACGCTGCCACCACCCACCCAGATCACATCCTGATCCAGCAGGTGCGCGCGTACGTCGGCCACGTTCGGCATGGGGAACAGGGCGAGATGGGACACGCGCACGTCCGGCAGATCACGTGCGAGTGCCGCGTAGTAGCGCGCGTAGCTCGCCGGGTCGTCACCGCTGGCCGTCGCCAGCAGGCAGAGCTTGGGACGTGCCGGGCTCTGGGCCAGGCGCAGCGCGTGGCGGATGACCGGGCCCACCCGGATGCCCCACCGCCCGTCCGGCGCGAAGCCGGCGCTGGTCGCGAGAATGTTCATGGTGTAGCCCCCGTCCCGGTCGCATCCGTTGGCCGGCGCTCGCCGCACGCGGCGGCCCGGAGCGGCGCGAAGCGGTGTGCCCGGTGGGAGCCTATCGTCGGGCCAGGCGTTCACACGAGTTATCCACAGGTTTATGGAGACGGCTGCACAGAATTGCTTTTTCGGCCTACCGTCACGGCTTGTGGCAGCAGTGGACGATTCCATGGGTTCTCGCGGACGGCGCGGGATTCCGGCTGGTCCGGTCATTCCCGGGGTGGTATTGCGGGCCCGTGTGCGAGCCGGTGGTGCCGGCGAGGTCTGGGCCGGCCGTATGGTGGCCACGGGAGCCGAGTGCGTGGTCCGCCGGGTGCGGCTGCCACCGGACGCCGTGGCCAGGGATGCCGCGATGCGGGCGGCGCGAGCCCTGGTCGGGCTTTCGCATCCGCACCTCCTCCCGCTGATCGATGTGATCGCCACGGCTGAGGGCCTCGCGGTGATCGCCGAGCCCGTTACCGGGGCGATCAGTCTGGGCCAGCTGTTGGGGACGCGGGAACGCCTCGACCCCGGCGAGGTGGTCACGGTGGGGTTACCACTGGCTCAGGCGCTGGCCGCGGCGCATGCCGCCGGGTTCACCCACGGGCAACTTGATCTTGATGATGTCCTGTTGGAGCCGAACGGCCGGCCGGTGCTCGCCGGTGTCGGCGTCGCGGGCCTGGCAGGTGTGGTCACGACACCGGCAGCGGACGTCAGCGATCTCGCGAGTCTGCTGCTCGCGACGATGCCGCAGGCGACCGGTCCGGACGCGGCGGCCGTTGCGGTGGCGGTCGCGCCGGCCCTGGTTGATGATCCCGTCCGCAGGCCCACGGCGGAGGAGCTGGTCGCGGCCTTGGCGCACAGCTGCAATCCGGCGCCGGTTCGCTTCGTCAGCGACGCGGTCACTCCGCTGCCGCTGCCGCTGCCCCCGCAGCCGACCGGAGCCGACGATGCCCAGCTTGAACCCGCCAGCCGCGGCCTGCGGACAAAGCCGCCCGCCCACACGATGCCACGATCGGCCCGGTCGCCGCGCGCCCAGGCGGCCGGCACCGCTGGCGGTTCACGTGCCTCCAGCTCTCGCGGGTCGAGCTCTCGCGGGTCGAGCTCTCGCGCGGCCCTTGTGCGTACTGTCGCCGCGCATGGCGAACCGCGCGCCGGGTTCTCCGGCCAGCGGCGCATCCTGGTCATCGTGGCTGTGGTCACCGTGATCGCGGCGCTGGCGGTCGGTGGCCTGCTGGTCGCCGTCCGGTCCGCTCCGCGGCAGGCGCGTCAACTCGATGCGGCTCCCGCCACGGGCTTGCCGTCCGAGCAGGGCTGGCGGGATGTCCTGGCGGGCTTGGACGTTGCCCGCAGCCGGGCGTTCGAACAGGCGAACGAGGCAGGTCTGACCGATGTGGACGCCGCCGGTAGCACCGCCTATGCCCGGGATGTGGTGCTGATGCGGCAGATGGTCGCGCGCGGTGGCCATGCGGTCGGCTTACATCAGGAGATTATTGATCTTGCTGTCAGGGAGGCTGGAAGCGAGAAGTCCGTACTACGAGTCACCGATCGGCTCCCTCCGTACAGTTATGTGGACGCCTCGGGAAAGGTCCTCGCCAGTCAGCCTGGGCATGACCGGCAACAGTGGGACATCGCCATGGTCAGGGCCGAGCAGGGCTGGCGGATCGCCAAGGTCGACACCGTCGGCTGAATGCCGTTGATCGTGCTGCCGATCGCTCAGCGGTGTCAGTCACCGTCCGCGCGGGTGATGGCAGCCGCCAGGGCGGCGTCGATGGCGGGGTGGGAGAAGGTGAAGCCGGCTTCGGTGAGCACCCGCGGTCTGACCCGCTGGGAGACGAGCACACCCTCGTCGGCGAAGTCGCCCAGCGCGACTCGCAACGCCACCGCGGGTACCGGCATGATCGCCGGGCGGCGCAGCGCCGCGCCGAGCGCGCGGGTGAAGGCCGCGTTGGTGACCGGCTCGGGGCTGGTCAGGTTCACCGGGCCGTGAACGGCGTCGGCGGTGAGCAGAAAACGGATCGCCGCGATCTCGTCGGCGAGCGTGATCCAGCTCAGCCATTGGCGGCCCGATCCGAGCCGGCCGCCGAGAGCGAGCCGAAAGAGCGGGAGCTGTCTGGCGAGTGCTCCGCCGCGGGTGGACAACACAACACCTGAACGCAGATGGCACACACGCACCCCGGCATGTTCGGCGACCGCGGTGGAGGCTTCCCACGCGGCCGTGACCTCGGCGAGGAAGCCGGTCCCGGGGCGTGCGGACTCGTCGACCTCACGCTCCCCGGTGTCGCCGTACCAGCCGACCGCGCTGGCCGACAGCAGCACCCGCGGACGCTCGTCCAGATCGGCGAGAGCAGCCGCGAGCAGCGTCGTGCCGGCTACTCGACTGTTGAGGATCTTGTTCTTGTAGCCGCTGGTCCAACGATGATCCCCGACCCCGGCGCCGGCAAGGTGGACGACGGCATCGACAGTGGTCAGCGCCGTCGGGTCAAGGATGCCCTGGCCTGGATCCCAGTAGATCTCCAGGCTGTTCCGCGGCGGCCGGCGGACGAGGGCGCGCACAGTATGCCCGCCGCCGCGCAGGGCCGGGACAAGCGCGGAGCCGATCAGACCGGTGGTACCGGTAACAGCGATGTTCACTGGTCGGATTCTTGCCTGTCCGTGGTGGGCCGGCGAGGCGGGCCCACCACGGATGCCGGCAGCTGATCCTACTGGCCCAGTTCGGCCTCGAACGCGCCTTCCTCCAGCCGGCGGCGGACGGCGGTGAGGAAACGAGCCGCGTCGGCGCCGTCGACGATCCGGTGATCGTAGGTGAGCGCGAGGTACACCTTCGACCGCACCGCGATGATTTCGCCCAGTTCGGGGTCATCCACGACGGCAGGCCGCTTGACCACGGAACCGGTGCCGAGGATGCCGACCTGAGGCTGGTTGATGATCGGCGTGTCGAACAGGGCGCCACGGCTGCCGGTGTTGGTCAGCGTGAAGGTACCGCCGCCCAGCTCGTCCGGTGACACGCGGTTGTCCCTGGTTCGGGTTGCCAGATCGTCGATCTTGCGTGCCATGCCGGTGAGGTTGAGATCCCCGGCGTGGTGGATGACCGGGACGAGCAGCCCCCGGTCGGTGTCCACCGCGATGCCCAGGTGCTCGGTGTCGTAGTAGGTGATCGTCCCCTGCTCGACGTTGACGCTGGCGTTGAGGTTCGGGTACTCCCGCAACGCTGCGCAGACGGCGACCGCGAAGAACGGCAGGAAGGAGAGCTTGACGCCTTCCCGTGCCTCGAACGCGGCCTTCGCGCGGTCCCGCAGACGGGCCACGCGGGTGACGTCGGCTTCGACAACCGTGGTGAGCTGGGCACTGACCTGTAGGGACTCGACCATCCGCTGCGCAATGACCGATCGCAGCCGCGACATCTTCTCCGTGCGGCCGCGCAGTGAAACCGGCGCGGGAGCCGGCACTGGCGACACGGACGGCACTGGCGACACGGACGCCGGGGCCGCCGCCACGGCCCGTGCCGGTGCCACCGCTGGAGCCGGCGTTACCGCCGGAGCCGGAGCCGGAGTTGGAGTGGTGGGCGTGGCGGTCGCATCGGCCGGTGTGCGCGCGGCGTCGATGACGTCCTGCTTGCGGATACGGCCGCCGATACCCGTACCCGTCACCGCGGACAGGTCCACATCGTGCTCGGCCGCGAGCCGCCGGACCAGCGGGGTGACGTAGGCCCCGAGCGAGCCGTTGCCGTTGGCCGGGGTTTCGCCGGCCTGGGCCGGCGTGAACTCCTGGGCCGGAACGGCCGCCGGGGGTGTCCGGGCCGCCACCGGCGCGGGAGCCGGGGGTACCGGAGGCGGTGGCGTGACGGCTACGGCAGGCGCGGGTGTCTGGCCAGTGGAGGCCGCCAGGTCTTGGCGCGCGCCCTGCCCCGCTGCCGCACCCTCGTCGATGACGGCAAGCTCGACGCCGACCTCGACCGTCTCGTCCTCGGCGACTCGGATGGCGCTGATCACGCCGGAGGCGGGCGCTGGGATCTCGGTATCGACCTTGTCCGTACTGACCTCGAGAAGCGGCTCGTCAGCCTCGACGCGCTCGCCTTCCTTTTTCAGCCAGCGGATGACGGTGCCCTCGGACACGCTCTCACCCAGACGGGGCATCGTGACGGACACAGACATGGGGTAGGACTCCTTCGTGGCGTCCGGCCGACCGTGGGCGACGGGGAGTGGCCGCAAACGCTGTGGGCCTGTCAGTAACTGGTCTGCTTAAGGCGACGCGATCATGATTCTCTCGCGCCGCCACCGGCTTTGGACGTAGTGGACTTGGTTGTGGGAGTTAGTTGTGGGAGTGCAGTGGTTTGCCGGCGAGGGCGAGGTGAGCCTCGCCGATCGCCTCCGACAGGGTCGGATGCGGGTGGATGAGCTGGGCGACGTCGGTGGCGGTGGCCTCCCAGTTGGTGATGAGCTGGGCTTCGGCGATCAGTTCGCCGACTCGGTCACCCACCATGTGGATGCCCACCACCGGTCCGTCGGGCAGAGCGACCAGCGTCACGGCACCCGCGGTCTGGAGGATCTGCGCCTTGCCGTTGCCCGCGAGGTCGTAGGTGTGCGTCACGATCTCGCCGTACAGCTCGGTGGCCCTGGCCGACGTCAGACCCACCGACGCCACCTCGGGCGAGGAGTAGGTGACCCGCGGGACGTTGTCGTAGTCGACGTGCGCGGGGCTCAGCCCGGCGAGGCTCTCCGCGAGGAAGATGCCCTCGGCGAATCCGACGTGGGCGAGCTGGAGGCCCGGCCGCAGGTCGCCGATTGCGGAAACGGTCGGCACGTTCGTCCGTAGCTGATGGTCGACGAGGACGAAGCCGCGGTCCATCGCGATGCCGACCTCGTCGTAGCCGAGCCCTTCGGAGACCGGACCGCGTCCGACCGCGACGAGCAGCACTTCGGCTTCGATGGTCGTTCCGTCCTCCAGGGACACCGTGACACCCGCGTCGGTACTCTTCACACCGGCGAACCGGGCGCCCAGATGCTGTTTGACGCCGCGGCGGCGCAACGCCCGCTCCAACAGCTTGGAGCTGGACTCCTCCTCCAACGGGACCAGATGTGGCAGCGCCTCGACGATCGAGACGTCAGCGCCGAAGGAACGCCATACCGAGGCGAACTCGCAGCCGATCGCGCCAGCGCCGAGAACCACGGCGGACGCCGGTACGCGGTCGAGCGCCAGGGCGTCGTCGCTAGTGATCACTTGGCGATGGTCGATTTCCAGGCCAGGCAGTGACTTCGACCGGGAGCCGGTTGCGAGCACCACATGGCGGCCGGAGATGACCCGGTCGCCGACGGCGACGGCGGTGGGCGACACCAGCCGTCCGTGCCCTTCGACGATCTCGATGCCGCGGCCCTTCACCAAGCCGGTGAGACCGCGGTAGAGCTTGCTGACCACCGAGTCCTTGTAGGCATTGACTTTTGCTATATCGATTCCGTCGAAGGTTGATCGGATTCCGTAATTCTCGCTTTCGCGGATATTGTCCGCGATCTCCGCTGAGTGCAGCAGTGCCTTGGTTGGAATACACCCGCGGTGCAGGCAGGTGCCACCCAGCTTGTCCTGCTCGATCAAAACGACTTCCTGACCGAGCTCGGCGGCACGCAGGGCCGCGGCGTAACCGCCGCTACCACCACCGAGGATGACAAGGTCTACGGGACCGGCCGCAGAGTCCACCACGCCAGGCGTCCCTTCTCGTTGACTGGTTGGGATGGGTTCAGTCTTTCATGCCACGGGACGGATGCATCGCACGTCCCGGCAACTGTGGCCCATGACGCCGGGTATTCTTCCGCGCCACTTCCGTTCGTCGCTCGCTACTCGCTGGTAGTTTGTTCGCCCGGCTCGGCGTGGGGCGCTGGCGCCGCGGAGATGTTCGCCGCGGAGATGTTCTCGGCCAGCTGGAGCAGGGTTCGTACTATCACACCGGTACCGCCCTTCGGGGTGTGACCGTATGGTTCGCCCGCGTTCCAGGCCGGCCCGGCCATATCGATATGTGCCCACGGCATGTGATCGGGCACGAAGGCGCTCAGGAACTGCGCGGCCACCAGCATGCCGCCATCCCGGTTGCCGCTGCCGATGTTGGCAAGGTCCGCGATGGCCGACTCGAGCACCTTGCGCAGCTCCGGCGGCAGCGGCATCGGCCACACCGCCTCACCGGCGGCGCGGGCCGCGGCGACGACTTGTCCCACCGCGTCGTCACGGCCCATCACACCGCTGGTGCGCTGGCCCAGCGCCACGATCTGCGCACCGGTGAGCGTCGCGACGGTCACAATGAGGTCGGGGGAGTCCTGCGCGGCACGGGCGATGGCGTCACCGAGCACCAGCCGTCCCTCGGCATCGGTGTTGAGAACCTCGACCCGGGTGCCGCCTCGCAGGGTGAGGACGTCGCCTGGCCGGATCGCCTCCCCGGACGGCATGTTCTCGGCCAGCGGTATCCATGCGCTGACGCTGACCGCCAGGTTCAGCCGGGCGGCGGCGATGACAGCGGCGAGCACGCTGGCCGCGCCGGCCATGTCGGTCTTCATCCACTCCATCGCGCTCGCGGGTTTCAGGGACAGGCCGCCGGAGTCGAAGGTGATTCCCTTGCCGACGAAGGTCAGCGCGGGCGGGCTGGCCGGGTCCGTACCAGCGGGCCGCCAGCTGAGATGGACCAGCCTCGGCGGGTTCACCGATCCCTGGCCGACCCCGAGGATCCCGCCGAACTCGCCGTCGGCCAGCGCCTTCTCGTCGAGTACCGCGACGGCCACACCGGCCTCGGTGGCCCGCCGGGCCGCGATCTCGGCGAATTCCGCGGGCGGCAGGTGCCCAGGCGGTGTGTTGACGAGATCCCGGGCCAGCGCGACGGCGTCCACGGACACGGCGGCCCGGCGCACGGCGTCCTGGGCGGCGGCCTCGGACGGGCCGTCCACGACGAGCGTGATCTCCTGGACCGGAGGACGCCGGTCGCCCAGGGAGGCAGCCCGGAAGGTGTCGAAGGAGTAGGCGCCGAGCAGCGCACCTTCGGCGACCGCCCGTAGCTGGCCTGTTCCGGGCGGGCCGGCGGCCAGGGCGAGGGTGGTCGCGACGCGGGCGGTGCCGGCCAGCGCCCGCGTCGCGGCGCCCGATGCTCTGCGCAGCGTCTCGTGGTCGACGTCGATCCCGCCGCCAGCGGGATCACGGTCACCGGCGGCCGGCCCGGCTGGCCCGAGGCCGACCGCGACCACGGTGGGGAAGGGCAGGATGCCGAGCGTGGCGAACCGGACGAGGTCACCTGCCTTTCCGGTCGCGCCGAGGCTGGCCAGCACCTGGGCGAGGCGGCCGCCGAGGGCCGCGTCCAGCGTTTCGGCACCACCCAGCGGCATCGGCCCGTCCGCGCCCGCCGCGATACCTATCACCAGCGCGTCGGTGTCGAGGTCCAGCACGGATGATGTCGTCACGGCAGTCACGGTCATGCCGAGAGACTACGGAACACCGCGGGAGAGGCTGTCACAGCAGGGGACGCTGCCCCGCCGGACGCCCCGTCCGCGAGGCCGGGGCCCCGCACCGTGCCGCGGGCGGGGCGCGGGGCTAGTCCTGTCTTCCGCACGTGCGTGCGGAAGACAGGACTAGCCTGCGAGCATGGGCGAACTGTCGCGGTCGGCGCTGCACGATCGGCACGTGGCGCTGGGCGCCAAGCTGGCCGACTTCGGCGGCTGGGAGATGCCCATCGAGTATCCCCGCGGGGGCGTCCTGAAGGAACACGCGGCGGTCCGGTCGGCCGTCGGGATCTTCGACGTCAGCCACCTCGGCAAGGCCCGGGTACACGGCCCGGGAGCGGCGGCTTTCGTGAACTCCGTTCTTACCAATGATCTCTCTCGGATCGCTCCCGGCCGGGCCCAGTACACGTTGTGCTGCGATGAGGAGAGCGGCGGTGTGGCCGACGATCTTATTGCGTACCTGTACGCCGACTCCGAGGTCTTTCTCGTCCCCAATGCGGCCAACACCGTGGACGTCGTCCGCCGGCTCGCCGCCGCCGCACCGCCCGGCGTGGCCGTCGACAATCTGCACACGGCCTTCGGGATAGTCGCTGTGCAGGGCCCGCGCTCGGCGGAGCTGATGTCGTTGCTGGGCCTGCCCACCAGCGGGGCCTACATGAGTTTCGTCCGGGCCAGCTGGCCGAGTGCCGGTACAGAGGTGATCGTGTGCCGGTCGGGCTACACCGGTGAACATGGTTTCGAGCTCGTGTCCCGGTGGGCGGACACGCCCGCGCTGTGGGACGCGCTGACCGCCGCGGGCGCCCCGCTCGGAGCCCTGCCCTGTGGGCTCGGCGCCCGCGACACCCTGCGGACCGAGATGGGCTATCCGCTGCACGGCCAGGACCTGTCGACATCGATCACTCCGGTGCAGGCCCGGGTGGATTGGGCGGTGGGCTGGGGCAAGCAGCGGTTCTGGGGCCGGGATGCGCTGCTGGCGGAGCGCGCCACCGGCCCGGCGCGGCTGCTGTGGGGGCTGCGCGCCACCGACCGGGGCATTCCACGGCCGCACATGACGGTGTACGGCCCAGCGGGGGCGCCCGTGGGCGAGGTCACCACCGGGACGTTCTCGCCGACGCTGCGGACAGGTATCGGGCTCGCCCTGATCGACCGCACCGTCGGCGAGGGCGACACCGTCCAGGTGGACGTGCGCGGCCGGCTGTCGACGATGGCGGTTGTGCGGCCGCCGTTCGTCCCGGCCTCCCCTCGGTGAGCCGGGCGCGACCCGCGCCCGCGGCCATGGCGCCGAGGTGAGCCCCGTCTTGCGAACGAGCGTTCCCACGGCGGCGACCACTAGCGCAGACCGAGGTGGATCCGCGGGCCCGCGGGGATGTTCAGGGTCATGAACATCAGCGTGACCGTCGCCGTGACCTCGATGAGGGCGCCGAGCACATCCCCGGTGATACCGCCGAGGTAGCGAACCAGGAAGCGCCGCAGCAGCCAGCCCGCGGCCGTCCCGGCGGCGACGGCGGTCACCGCGTGGACCGCGCGGCCGGCATCCCCGCCGTCGATGTCGAAGCGTCCGGCCAAGGCCGCGAGGACAACCACCGCGGCGGCGGAGCAGGCTGCCTGCCACGGCTGTACCGAGCGGGCGACGAGAGCGCCGAGCCCGGTCGGGTGCGCCGCCGGCGCGCGGACGCAGGCGAGTGTCGCCGCGAGCCGCCCGGTCATGGCGGCCACCACGATCGACACCGTGCCCCGGTGTTCACTGATCGTCAGGGACAGCGCGCTGACCTGGATGAGCACCGCGAACACCAGGGCCAGCGTGCCGAAGGCGCCGAGCCGGGAGTCGCGCATCGCGGCCAGGGCGCGTTCCCGGCCGGCGCCGAACCCGTCGGCCACGTCAGCGAGCCCGTCCAGGTGCAGGCCCCGGGTCAGCAAGGTCAGCGTGGCGATCCCCACGGCGGCCGGGAGCAGGGTCTCCGCCGGTTGGCCGGGCGTCTTCGTGACGATCCTCATGCTGACCACGGCCAGGGCGGTGACAACACCGAGGACGAGGCCGACCAGCGGCGCGATCGCCATGGCGCGTCCCATGGCGCGCCGGTCGATGGCGACCGGCCCGCGTACGGGCAGTACGGACAGCAGGGAGAAGATCGTTCGAATCGGCACCGCTCAGGTGGCGGTCGCGGTGGGCTCGCGACCCGCAGTGGGCTCGCTGCCGGCGGTGGGCTCGCGACCCGCGGTGGGGCCGTCGCCCGCGGCGGCGAGCGTTCCCGTCTTGTCGCTGACCCCGGCCTGGTCGAACGTGGCCATCTCGGCAAGTGTCGCCTGCGCGGCCATCAGCAGGGTGACGGCGAGTAGCGCACCGGTGCCCTCACCGAGCCGCAGGCCGAGGTCCAGCAGAGGATCGAAGCCGAGTGACTCGAGCGTGAGGTGCTGCGCGGGCTCGGTCGACCGTGTGCCAGCGATCCACCATGCCTTCGACCCTGGCGCGTGGGCTTCGGCGACCAGCGCGGCGGCGCAGATGACGACACCGTCGAGCACCACCGGGGTGCGGCGGACGGCGGCCTGGGCCAACAGGCCGACGAGCACGGCGAGGTCCGCGCCGCCGATCACCCGGAGCAGGGCCGGCGGGTCGGCGGCGAACGGCCGGCCGCGGCGCATCGCGTCCCGGATCGCGGCTGTTTTGATCATCCACCGGGCATCGTCGATACCGGTCCCGCGCCCGACCACGTCGATCGGTTCACGGTCGAGCAGGGTGGCGACGATCGCCGCGGAGGCAGTGGTGTTCCCGATGCCCATTTCGCCCGGGACGAGCAGGTCAGCGCCGGCATCCACCTCCTCGTCGACGATCGTGCGGCCGATGTCGAGCGCGCGCGAGACCTCGTCCGCGGTCAGGGCGTCCTCGATGTCGATCCGCCCGCTGCCGCGGCGGATCCGGTAACGCCCGGCCGGAGCGGTCCCGTCCACTCCGCCCGGCCCGCTCGGCTCGTCGGTGTCCACACTGACGTCCACCACGCGCACGGAGGCACCGACCGTGCGGGCCAGGACGTTCACGGCGGCGCCACCGGTGGCGAAGTTCGCCACCATCTGGGCGGTGACTTCCGGGGGGAACGCGGAGACACCCGACCGGGCGACGCCGTGGTCACCGGCGATGACGATGGCCCGGACGCGCTGGAACGGCCGTGGCGGGCAGGTTCCCTGCGCGCCGGCAAGCCAGACCGAGACCTCCTCAAGGCGCCCGAGCGCGCCCGGTGGTTTGGTCAGTGCTCGCTGTCGCTGCCGGGCTGCGTCCATGGCGTCGCTGTCGAGGTCTGGAGTCTGCACAGCGTCTTTCCTACCTGATGGACGATCCCGGCTACCGCGTCGGCCACTCGTTGCGCTCCGATCCGGCGCTACAGCATGCCGGGGGCGGCGACCGCTATGCCGATGTCGCGAGCAGCGTCGAGGAGGCGGTGGTCGTAGGCAACCATGGTGTGCAGATCCGGGCCGAGGGCAGCGGCGGTGACAAGGTGAATTGCGTCAAGGCTGCGTAGGCGCGTCGGTGGTTGCAGACCGGCTCGGTCCAACAACGGGTAGCTCAACCTGATTTGGTCGAGTTCTCGGAGAAGTGCCGTTGCCGCTCCAGCTGCGGCCTGCGCCTCCGTCCGACTGACATCAGGACGGTCAGCGACGCGAAGAACCGCGCGTCGTAGCTCGGTGCGTACCAGCGCGCTGCTGACCAGTCGCCGGTTCGTGTGCTCGGCGAGCCAAGCCCGTAGGTCCGAGGTCTCCTCCTCTGCGACAACGAGCTTGGTCAGTGCACTGGTGTCGAGGTAGATCAGAACTATCTCCAGTCCTCATCACGCAGAGCGGCGAGCTCATCCGACAACCGGACGCCGGTGCTCATAGTCACCGGCTCGATGCCCAGAATGCCCTGCCCGCCGGGTAGCAGGTCGCCGGAGTCGACAAGACGCTCGTAGCTCGAGATCGATTCGTACGGAGTGATAATCGCAACGGCCGTTCCGCGTTCGGTGACCTCGACCGTCTCTCCGGCCTTCACCCGGGCCAGTACCTGACTGGCGTTCTGCTTGAGCTCCCGCACTCCCACCTGCAGCATGTTCTACATGGTAGCACCTTGGGTGTGCGCGGGTTCCGCTTCATCGAGAACGTGTCGGCACGGCGATGTAGTGGGCGTTGCGGCCGGTGGTGGAGCCGCGGACGAGCAGATCCGGGACGAAGCGGTCGAGCGCACGGTTCGCGCCGGTCTGGGTGAGGCCGGTCAGGGTCGCGTAGTCACCGCTGGTGATGCGGTCGTGGGCGGCAAGCCAGGCCTGGACGACGTCCGGGCTGTTGGTCTGGTTGGGCCGGCGGTAGGGCAGCAGGCCGCGTCCGATCAGCGCCCCCGCGGTGCCCTGGTCGTTGGTGCTCTGGTCGTTGTCCAGCCGACGGAACACGGCCGCGGACAGCATCCAGACGTCCTTGTACGGCTCGACGAGCACGTCGTCGTCGATGCGGGTGGCGCAGGCGGTCTCAAGCGCGCTCCGCGCGTCGTCCGCGTCGGTCTGCAGGGCGCGCGCCGCGCTGTCGAGGGTGAGGAACGGCCGGTGCAGCAGTTCGTAGAAGATCACGGCGATTCGCACGTCACGGCGGCGTGCGGCGGGTTGGACCGACTCCATCAGCGACATCACCGGCACGACCGGCGCCCCACCCGCCAGGCGGGTCCGAACCGCAGGCCCGACCACCTCGACGATCCGCGGGGGCCGGTGGCCAAACGAGATCATTTCCCGGTACATGCGGTCGACACCGACCCCCTGCTTCTCCACCAGCCGCAGCGCGCGGAAGAGATCGGAGAGCGCCGGGTAGCGGGCGTACCTGCGGGAGAGCACGGTGTCCTGGGACACGCCGCCGGCAAAGCCGCCCGGGCTTTCCACCTCGAGAACATGGTCGTGGTCGAACCAGATCACGGTGATCGGATCCGGACGCATCCAGTCGCGGTGCACAAGCCCGTTGAGCAGGGCCTCACGCACCGAACGAGGCGGGATCTGCCGGACGGGGATCTCGGCGAACCCGCGGTGGACGGTGGTCGCGACGTTGAATGCCAGGAGATCGCTTTCAACCGCGGCGAGCTGTTCGACGAGGGCCAGTCCCGAAAGATCGGTCGGCGGGTTGAGAACATCACCGCCGGGGACGTCGAAGCGGGTCAGTTCGATGAGCGTCCGTGGCGCCGGGCAGAAGGCCAGCACGCCGGCCTGGGTGAGTGCGCCGTCCGGGCGCAGGACGCCGAGGCGCCCGAGCAGTTCGGTGTCGGTGGTGTCGGCCGTTTCGTCGTCGTTGCCGCTGATGAGATAACGGCGGGCCGTCACAAGGGCGCCCAGGGCGACGTCCGCGATCGTCCGGCCGGTCACTGCGGCCATCACGTCCAGCCCGGCCCGCTCCTGTCTGCGGAGCCACCACTCGGACCGGTCCACCGGAACACAGTGATCGCCGACCCGCCATCGGATCTTGTTTTCCGGGTCCTCGACCGGCTCGCGAGTCTCGGCAACATAGAGGACCAGGAGCCGTTCACCCCGCACGAGCCGCTGTTCGACGGCAGGAGCGATGTCAACGCGCTCGAAGATCCTGTGGCGGAGCCATTCGACGTCCAGCTCGGTGCCGAGAACACGGCCGGAGTCGTCCACGCCGACGATGAGCGCACCGCCACCCGGTGTGTTGGCCATGCACGGCACCTCGCGTGCCAGCTGCTCCACCGCCTGGGGATTCTGGCGCTCACCGGGGAGGACGCCACCACGACGATCACGTCGTCCGGCTTCCTCCTTGAGATCCACCTGCTCTCGCTCGTGCGGGCGCGGGAGCCGGCCGGACTCCAGCGCGGCAAGGATCTCGTCGACCTGAGACCGTAGCCGAGCGCGAGCCTCTACAAGATCACCGTGTGCGTCGAACAACGACACGTCCGCGCCTCCCGCTGGTCAGTACGCCTTTACGAGGATTCTAAACCAGTACTGGTAGGGCTGGAGGCTATGCGAGTGAGTGTTACCGGTGATGCTCTCCGGGACCTTCGTGCGCTGCTTGATGATCAGTAAATTGATCGGTATGCCACGCCGGAAGGCATGGGCCAGGCCGGGAGCTTCCGAGGCTTCGTGGCGCTGGTTGACGCGAATACAGCTGAAATCTTCTTGTTCCCTCGGCCCGGAGGGCTCGCGGCCAGCCTGTCTACAAACCCGTTGTGATATGGCTTTCGGCTCGCGGTAGCGGACCGTTGGCGTCAGTCTGCGCGCCACTTTCCGCATACTTGGGCGACCGCTACTGGAGTCCGATCGACTATTCATGCCAGCGCGTACTCTGTCCCGAGTACGACTGATTGTCACGGTCGGGGCGAATGGCACAACGGGGACGCCATCGACCGGTCTGTCCATCCCGTTGTATGAATCGAGGGAGGCCAGGATGGTCAGCCCCGGTCCGCGCATCGAGGTCGATGGCCAGGTGCAGGGAAACATCGTCGTGGGGGATCACAATCTAGCCGTCTCCGCCATCCATTCGGTCGCCCAGCGCCGACGCGGCCTCAAACGAATTGGCCAACCGCATCGGCGCCGCATTGTCGGGGCGGGCGAAACCGTTCGCCGCACCCGTTTTTCCAGGGAACAGGGATCGATAGTGCTGGCATGGTCCTGAGGTGAGCGAGGGCGTCGTGGTCACCCGCGCGCGGGTGACCCTCCGGCGGCCTCGGCGCCGGGGCATGGGGATCACATGCGTTCCGGCGCGGCGATACCGAGGAGGTTCAGGCCACGGCGCAGCGTCTCGGCGCTGAGCCGGCACAGTGCGACGCGATTACCGCGCGTCGGCTGCGCCACGGACAGGACGGGGCAGGCTTCGTAGAAGTCGGTGAAGGCCTTCGCCAGGTCGTAGAGATAGCCGCAGAGCCGGTGGGGCTCGAGCGTCTGGCCGACCTCGGTGAGCGTGTCGCCGAAGGCGTCCAGCGCGAGTATCAGCGCGCGTTCGGCGGGATGCGGCGCGAGCGTCGTGTCGACCGGTGCGGATGCGTCGCCAGCTTTGCGAAGAATGGAACAGATCCGCGTGTGCGCATACTGGAGGTACACACCGGTGTTGCCGGAGAAGGACACCATGCGGTCGACGTCGAAGGTGTAGTCCTTGGTGCGGGATGTCGACAGGTCCGCGTATTTGACGGCGCCGATGCCCGCCTGCTCGGCGATCTGGTCGAGTTCGGCCGGGTCGAGATCGTGAGCTTTCTCGGTGACGACTTCCCGGGCCCTCCCAACGGCGGTGTCGAGCAGGTCCATCAGTTTGACGGTGTCGCCCGAGCGGGTTTTGAAAGGCCGCCCGTCGGGGCCGAGCACCGTCCCGTAGGAGACGTGTGTGACGTCGGCGTCGTCGGTGAGCCAGCCGGCGCGGCGGGCGGCTTCGAAGATGAGCTGGAAGTGCAGGGCCTGACGGGCGTCGACGACATAGAGAATCCGGTCGGCCTTGAGGTCGCGGATGCGGTAGCGGATCGTCGCGAGGTCGGTGGTGTCGTATCCGAAGCCGCCGTCGGTCTTACGGACCATGAGCGGTACCGGTTCGCCGTCCGGGCCGGTGATCTCGGCGGAGAACACACACAGCGCGCCGTCGCTTTCCACGGCGATGCCGGCCTGGGTGAGTTCGCCGACCACTTCGGGCAACCACGGGTTGTAGAACGATTCGCCCGCCGAGTCGGCGGCGGTGAGAAGCACACCGAGCCGCTGGTAGATCTCGCTGAACGCGAACTCCGACTCGGCGACGATCTCCCGCCAGCGGGTGACGGACGCCTCGTCACCGGCCTGCAACGCGACAACGCGACGCCGGGCCCGGTCGGCGAAGTCGGGATCGGCGTCGAACACGGCCCGGGCGGCCCGGTACAGGGTGTTGAGCGCGGAGACGGTCGACGTGCCGTCGGAGAGCTCGTCGTGGTGCCACGCGACGTCGGGATGCTCGTCGAGATACTCGATGAGCATCCCGAACTGGGTGCCCCAGTCCCCGAGATGGTTCTGGCGGAGCACCTCCGCGCCGAGGAAGCCGAGTACCCGGGACAGGCAGTCACCGATGATCGTCGTCCGGAGGTGACCGACGTGCATCTCCTTGGCGATGTTCGGACCGGAGTAGTCGACGACCGTCCGACGGCCCTGCTGTGGTGTTCCCACCCCGAGATGGCGACTTGCCAGCCGTGCCGCCACCTGGCGCCACAGCGCGGTGTCGGACGCGACCAGGTTGATGAATCCCGGCCCGGAGACGGTGACGGAGGCAACCGGGGTACCCGTGTCGGCATCCGTGTCGGTGTCGGTACCGATGTCGCGGCGCAGGGCGTCGGCCACGGAAGCGGCCAGGTCGGCAGGTTTGCGCCGGGCGCGTTTGGCGAGTGCGAGGGCCGCGTTGGCCTGGAAGTCCGCGTGCTCGGAGCGCCGGACCACCGGGTCGGCTCCCGCCAGCTCAGGCAGCGCCTGGCTGATCGCGTCGGAGACGGCGGTCTCGACCTGCCTGCGCAGCGACGGCACCTCGTGCTCGTTCAAGCCCACAACCTCCCACGCCTTCTCCCGCACGTTTCTTCGAGTTCCTCCATTCTTCCAGGTCGATCCTCAGCTCCCGGCGGGTGCTCACGGCGGGTGCTGAGCGCGGGTCAGCGCAGGCGGGTGGGGATGCCGGCGACGACGTGCCAGACCTCGTCGGACTCGGCCGCGACCGCCGCGTTGAGCCGGCCCAGGGCGTCGCGGAAGCGGCGTCCGACCGCGCTTGTGGGGACGATGCCCGAGCCGACCTCGTTGGTCACCGCGACCACGTGGCGCCGGGTGTCACGCCAGGCCGCGACCAGTGTGTCGACGCGGGCGGGCCAGCCGCCGTCCACGGGATCGTCGTCGAGATGGGCGGTCAGCCACAGGGTGAGGCAGTCGACGAGCAGCGGCGGGCCGTCGGTGCTCAGCAGCGGCGTCAGCTCAGCGGTCTCCACCGTCGTCCAGTGCCGCGGCCGGCGGATGGTGTGGGCGTGCACCCGCGCCGCCCACTCGGTGTCGCCCGGCGCGACCGGTCCCGCGGTAGCGACGTACACCACGTCCGGCCAGGCGGCCAGGCGGCGCTCGGCCTCCGCGGACTTGCCGGACCGGGCACCCCCGGTGACCAGGACGCGGTACGGCCGGGGCAGCCCGAAGGCTGACCGCGTGCGGCGCGTTCCGTGGCGCGCAGTGACCGGCACGCCGGCTGAGGTGGTGTCCGAAGCGGCGGTCGAGCTGGTGTCCGGGATAGCGTTCGGGCTGGCGTTCGGGATGATGTCGAGCACGGCACCGTCGGGATGCACTTCGGCCCCCATCAGCGCCAGCCGCCGGGCGAGCGCGTCCCCAGGGGGGTTTCGGTGGCTCAGATGGACGGCGAGGACCCGGGTCGTTCCCACCACGGCGCCGTGTTGCCGCAACTGCGCGAGGACATCCGCGAAGCTGGCCAGGTCGAGATGGTCGCCGAACCCCGGGCGGTCGCCGTTGTTCTCCTCCATCAGCACGGCGTCGAACGCCCGGCCGGTGAGCGCGTCCAGGGTCCGCGGCGGCAGCGGCGCCGCGGTGTCGCACGCGTAGAGCACCCGTCCGCCGTCCGGGGTGGTCACGTCGTAGAGCACCGCCGGCCCGATGGCCGTGCCCCCGTGGTTGGCCGCCACCGGCCGTATCTCGAAGCCGCCGAGCGCCAGCACGCCGCCGGCGACCACCGGGTGGAACCGAAACGCGCCGGACCCGCTGGGGGCCGGGCTGTCCGCCGCCTGGACCGCCGGATTCTCAGCCGCCGAACCCTCAGCCGCCGAACCCTCAGCCGGGCCGTCCCACGGACCGACGAAGGCACGGCAGGCGTCCAGGCAGGCGGGCGGCCCGACAACGTCCAATGGCTGGTCGGCCGCGGTCGCCCACTCCCGCCACAGCAGGGCCGCCGGGCCGGTGTGGTCGGGATGGGCGTGGCTGAACAGCAGATGACGCACGCCCGCGAGCCGCACCCCGAAGCGGGTTGCGGCGCGCGGTACGTCTGGCCCGCAGTCGATGAGCATGAGCTCGTCGATGAGCACCGCGGTCTGGGTGCGCACTTCGTGCTCGCGTGCCCAGCGGCACGACGCGCACTCGCACCACGGGTTGGGCCAGCCATCGGCTGAGCCCGTGCCGAGCAGTCTCAGCCGCACGCGCGCGACGTCCTCACGCCGAAGGCTTCTGCGCCTGTGCCGGTGGGCGTGCGTGCGCGTGCGGGGCTGTGTGCGGGGCTGCGTGCGGATGGCGCTTCCGGTCGGCCAACGTCATGATCATGATGACGAGTCCGAGCAGCAGGATCGCGCCGATCGTGACCAGGCCGACCGCCCACCATTCCAGCGGTCCCTTGTGCGGTTCGGCGGCCTCGGCGAGCGTGGACGCGCCAGCGAGCGCCGTCGTGATGCCGTATGAAGCTGTGATCACGGCTTCCTTCCTCATTTTTCGACCTGTCTGCCCGTCCGCCGGATCGTATGGGGCTGGCCGCACGGTAGCGAGGAGAAGCAGGGCGATCAGGCCAGGAGCACTTCCGGCGCCTGGGCGCGGCGAGCCGGAATGACGATCTCAAACGCGCTCTCCGGGCCTTCGAGCGCGCGAAATAGAGTCATGGCCGCAGCGCTCTCCGGCCGTGAGCGTGTTGGATGGGTGCCTGCCGTTCGGGATGACGCAGATGGGCAGAACAACAGGGAGGTCGCCCGGTGAGCTGGGTGTGGCGTTTTGAGACCGAGGACGGTGGCGCGGCCGCCCTGTCCGGCTCGTCGTTGTCGGACTCGTCGTTGCCAGAGCCGTCGTCGTCAGAGCCGTTCCCGACGCAGAGCGATGCCGAGACCTGGCTGGGGGAAACCTGGCGGGAGCTGCTGGCGGCCGGCGTCCAGCAGGTGGTGCTGCAGGAGGCCGGCCACAAGGTCTACGGCCCGATGAGCCTTCGTCCGGTGGATTAGAGCG
>NZ_CAKJTL010000136.1:16449-46985 GCF_917627385.1 Protofrankia sp. CiT1 | reverse complement strand
CCCAACACCAGGGTGGCTCCCTCCGCCGCCTCGCGATGCACGCACCCCAGCCCCGCTCCTTGATCCACGCCCCTATTGCCGGGCGCTCTTAGCGCGTCCTGGCCGTGAGGCCGTCGCTTCGCGTCCGCTTGTTACACGATGTCCGGGTCGGTGACGACGACATCGCCGAGCACCGCGTCGATCCGGGTCAGGACCTCCGGGTCCAGCGTCACTCCAGAGGCCTTGACGTTCTCGTGAACCTGCTCTGGTCGTGACGCTCCGATAATCGCTGATGCCACATTGTCGTTCTGCAGCACCCAGGCGACGGCCAGCTGCGCGGGGGACAGGCCGACGTCGGCCGCGACCGGCAGCAGGCCCTGGACCCGAGTGAGAACCTCGTCCCCCATCAGCCGCCGGATGAAACCCGCGCCGGAGCCGCTGGCCGCACGAGTCTCCTCCGGCGGTGGGGTTCCCGGCTGGTACTTGCCGGTGAGCACACCCTGCGCGACCGGTGACCAGACGAGCTGGGAGATGCCGGCGGCGCGGGAAGTGGGGATGACCTCCGCCTCGATCTTCCGCCACAGCATCGAGTACTGCGGCTGGTTGGAGATGATCTGGTCGAAGCCGGTCGCGGCGGCGATCTCCACCGCGGCGGCGATCTGCGTGGCGTCCCACTCCGAGACACCCACGTAGAGCACCTTGCCGGCCCGCACCAGGTCCTCGAAGGCCCGCAGGGTCTCCTCCAAGGGCACGGTCGGGTCATAGCGGTGTGCCTGGTAGAGATCGAGATGATCGGTGCGCAGCCGCCGTAGCGAGGCGTGGCAGGACTCGATGATGTGCTTGCGCCCCAGACCGCGATCATTCGGGCCGGGCCCAGTCGGCCAGAAGACCTTGGTGAACAGCTCGTACGATTCGCGCCGTATCCCCTCCAGGGCCTCACCCAGCACAGCCTCGGCCTTCGTACCCGCGTACACGTCGGCGGTGTCGAAGGTCGTGATCCCGCTGTCCAGCGCGGCGCGTACGCACGAGAAGGCCTGATCCCGTTCGATCTGGTCGCCATGGGTGAGCCAGTTGCCGTACGAGATCTCGCTGACGCTCAGCCCACTGCGTCCTAGTCGTCGATGCTCCACCCGGTCACCCTATGATTCCCGGCACAGAGCTTGAGGCCCGGGTCGTACCGGAGCATCCCGCTCTGTGCCGGCATCATCTGATCACCGCGTGGTCCGTCACCCGTTGCCGACGCGGGTGAGGTGAGGCCGCGGCATCCGCCAGCGGGCCGGCAGCAGGGCGCGCTGCACGCTGTACGCGCGTACCCGGACCGTCGAAGCCGGGTATTTCTCGGCAACTCTGCGGCTGACCTGGCGCGACAGCACGATCGAGTCGACGGCCACAGCGAGGATTCCCAGCAGCATCAGGTAGGTGGCGATGAGCCGGACGTACACGTTCGGGACGAGCCCACCGACGAAGTACACCGCCGCGGCGACCAGGAAGAACGGCCCCACGTTGCGGCGGGTGTCGACGAAGTCCCGGGCCAGCACACGTTCGGGGAGACGCTCGCGCGGGGGCAGTCTGCTGATGTCCCCGGACATCATCCCGGCCCGGTACTCCTGGCTCTGGCGACGGCGTTCCGCGCGGGACCGGGTACGCGCGTCCTTGCGTGAAGCCGGGGCCGCGAGGACGCCACCACGGGCGCGTGCCGCGCGTGCCGCGCTGCGCTTCGGGGTCGGGCGTCCCTTGCCCGGCTCGTTCCCGCCGCCGCTGGGCGCAGCCCCGTCGGTGGGTGGGGCGGCGGGCGCGGCCGACGTCGTTGCGCGTCGTTTCAACAGGGCCATCAGGGGAGTGCCAGCATCTGGTCAAGGGCCTTCCGGGCGTGGGCCGCGACATCGGGGTCGACCGTGATGCGGTTGACCGTCTCGCCGCGGGTGAGGGACTCGAGCGCCCACACGAGGTGGGGTAGATCGATACGGTTCATCGTCGAGCAATAACACACCGTACGGTCCAGGAAGACCACGGTCTTGTCCGGATGCCGATGCGCGAGCCGCCGCACCAGGTTGAGCTCCGTGCCCACGGCGAAAGCGCTACCGGGCGGCGCCTCATCGACGACCTTGATGATGTATTCGGTCGAGCCGACCAGGTCCGCGGCGGTGACGACGTCGTACTGGCATTCCGGATGGACGAGCACGGTGACGCGGGGCAGGCGGGCGCGGACCTCGTCCACGCAGGCGCGGCTGAACCGGCCGTGTACCGAGCAGTGCCCCCGCCAGAGGATCATCCGCGCGTCGCGCAGCTGTGCCGTCCCGACACCGCCGCCGGGACGGCGCGGGTTGTAGACGACACAGTCGTCGAGCGACATGCCCATCTCCAGCACCGCGGTGTTGCGGCCGAGATGCTGGTCGGGCAGGAACAGCACCCGCCGGCCGCGGCGCTCGGGCCCGAATGCCCAGGCAAGAGCCCGGCGGGCGTTGGACGACGTGCAGATCGTGCCGGCATGCCGCCCGGTGAACGCCTTGATCGCGGCTGTGGAGTTCATGTAGCTGACCGGCACCGTGTCCTCGGCGAGGCCCGCGTCCGCCAGCGTTTCCCAGGCCTGTTCCACCTGCTCGATCGCGGCCATGTCGGCCATGGAGCAGCCGGCGGCGAGGTCGGGCAGGATCACCTGCTGATGCTCCCCGGTGAGGATGTCCGCGCTCTCGGCCATGAAGTGCACGCCGCAGAAGACGATATGGCTGGCCTCGGGACGGGCCGCGGCCTGCCGCGCGAGCCTGAACGAGTCGCCGGTCACGTCGGCGAAGGCGATGACCTCGTCGCGCTGGTAGTGGTGCCCGAGCACGAAGACGGAGTCGCCGAGCGTCGCCCGAGCCGCCGCGGCGCGGTCGACCAGGTGCGGATCGGACGCCGGCGGCAGCGCGCCGGGGCAGTCGACCCCGGGCTCGCTGCCGGGATCGGCGGCGCGACCGAGCAACAGCATCGCAAGCGGATTCGGGAGTATCGGTGGCGGCGCTGTGACCGATGGCGATGTGACCGGCGGCCCGACCGGCGGAGTACTGGCGGCGCGGCCGAGCGCGGGATTGATCGTCATGCTCGCTCCTCCGGTCGACCGGCCGATGGGGGGCCTGGCCGCCTAGCCTGTGCGCGAATGGTCGATAAGACTCTAACTCGCTATGCGCGCACGTGTCGCAGTCGGCGGGGGGAGTCCGCGATCACAGCCCCCCGGTCCGTGCTTGGTCGTCCGCGGCGCTCCTGCGTACGATGGGAAGGCGATCGCGGCGTGCGGTGTTGCAGGTAGGTGTTGGGGGTGACGGCTACCGCCGCGATGGCATGAACGGCGACATTCACCTGAATGGCGATATTTACCGGCATCTCACGCGGCCGCGTACCGAGCGCGGCCGCTGGCGTGGGGCACACCAATACAGGCCAGACCTGACAACAAGGGCTCGCTGGCCCACCGATGTGCGAGCATGGATTTTCGCGCACTCGCGGGCCCCAAGGGAACCTAGGGAGCAGTCTCCATGACCGTCCAGGACGCGACGACTGACACCGTGACCGGCACGGACACCGTGGCTCGGCCGAATACCGTCATCCTGACCGATGTGGCCTCGAGCAAGGTGAAGAGCCTGCTTGAGCAGGAAGGCCGGGACGACCTCCAGCTGCGGATCGCCGTGCAGCCCGGTGGCTGTTCTGGCATGCGGTACCAGCTCTTCTTCGACGAGCGTCAGCTCGACGGCGACACCGTGCTGGACTTCTCGGGTGTCAAGGTCGCGGTCGACCGGATGAGCAGCCCGTACCTCGGCGGCGCGACGATCGACTTCGTCGACACGATCGAGAAGCAGGGCTTCACGATCGACAACCCGAACGCGGCGGGCTCCTGCGCCTGCGGCGACTCCTTCCACTGATCATATTGCCACGGGGCCGGGTTCGTCCCGTTCCGGCGCGTCAGGGATAGGCAGATGATGGTGTTCGCCTCGACCGGTTTCCGGCTGGGGCGAGCACCATCGCCATGTTCCGGTGGATGTCGCGGCGCCCCGAAGATGAGGCTTTCCGCCAGCGAGCGGCTGTCGACCGGGTAAGCTCGCGTGTCGTGCGCATCGCCGTGACAGGTTCCATCGCCACTGACCATCTCATGCGTTTCCCGGGGCGGTTCGCCGACCAGTTTCTCGCCGACCAGCTTGAACGGGTGTCGCTGTCCTTCCTGGTTGATGATCTGGTTGTCCGGCGCGGGGGAGCGGCGGCCAACATCTGCTACGGCCTCGGGCGGCTGGGGCTTCGCCCCGTCCTGGTGGCCGCGGTCGGTGAGGATTTCGCCGACTACCGTTCATGGCTGGATCGCCATGGAGTGGACACGGATTCGGTACTGGTCAGTGATCTTTTTCACACGGCTCGTTTCGTGTGCACGACCGACAGCGATCTGTGTCAGATTGCCTCCTTCTACCCGGGCGCGATGAGCGATGCTCGCCTGATCGAGCTGGGACCGATCATCGAGCGCCTCGGTGGTCTGGATCTGGTGGTGGTCAGCCCGAACGACCCCGAGGCCATGCTCCGCCACACCGACGAGTGCCGGGATCGCTCCATCGCGTTCGCCGCCGACCCGTCCCAGCAGCTTGCCCGCATGGACGGCCCGGAGATCCGCCGGCTTGTCGAGGGGGCCACCTGGCTGTTGTGCAACGCATATGAGAAGAGCTTGCTGGAGAGCAAGACCGGCTGGTCGGATGCGCAGGTACTGCAACGCGTAGGGACGCGGGTCACCACCCACGGTGCCGACGGCGTCTCGATCGAGGCTGTCGGCGAGCCGCCGCTCCACATACCGGTCGTGCCGGCCAGGGTGACGCCCGATCCGACGGGTGTCGGTGATGCCTTTCGTGCCGGTTTCTTCGCCGGTCTCGCCTGGGATCTGCCCCAGCAGCGGTCCGCGCAGCTCGGCTGCCTGCTCGCGACACTCGCGTTGGAGACGATCGGCACCCAGGAGTACGACACCATCCCGGACGACCTGGCCAAGCGGCTTTTGGAGAGCTATGGGCCCAACGCTGTCGCGGAGATCGCCCCGCATCTCCCGGTGAGTGATCAGGAACAGCGGCGGACGAGGTAGGCCGTTCCCCCGCTGGCCAGTTCGCGGGTCGCGACCAGCGTGTTGGCGCGCATCCGGCACCAGGCGGGGATGTCATACGCGGCGGCTGGGTCGTCTGCCCACAGCTGTAGGTCGGCGTTGACGTCGACCTCGCGGATCCGGCGCGCGAGCTCGATGACGGGTAGCGGGCACCGGTGCCCGCGTGCGTCCACGGTGAGCTGGGCGCCATCCCACGCGGCGCCGTGGCCGCTGTGGCCGGCGGCGCTCGTACCGGCGTCGGATGGCGTCACAGGCTGACAGCCCCGGCCCGCTCCCGGACCCGGGCAACCGCGTCCGGCAGGATCGCCAGCAGGGTGTCCACGTCTGCCGCGCTGGATTCACGACCGAACGACACGCGGATGTTGCCCTGGGTCAACGCACCCATCGCCGCCAGCACGTGGCTCGGGGCGAGCGTGTCCGATACGCAGCTCGATCCGCTGCTGACGGCGATCCCCGCCCGGTCCAGCTCCCCGAGCAGCGACTCCCCGTCCACGTACAGGCAGGAGAAAGTAAGCAGATGCGGCAGCCGACCGGCCGCATCAGGGTCGCCGAGCAGCTCGACATCCTTGACGAGGTGGGGGATGCGGGTGCGCAGCCGCTCGATGTAGCCGGCCAGGCGCGGCGTCTCAGCGGTGATCTCAGCGGCGCGGGCATGCAGGGCCGCGGCCGTCGCGACGATGGCCGCGACGTTGGGGAAGCCGCTCACCCGGCCACCCTCGCGTTCGTCCGCGGGCAGCGGGTTGACCCATCGGCACCCGGTCCGTACCACCAGGATGCCGACCCCCGCCGGCCCGCCGAACTTGTGCGCGCTGGCGCTGAGCAGATCGGCACCGAGGGCGCGGACGTCCACGGGGATCCGCCCGACCGACATGGCCGCGTCCACATGCAACGGGACGCCTGCGGCGTGCAGCACGCCCGCGGCCGCGGCTACCGGCTGAATGGTTGCGACCTCGTGGTTGGCATGTTGCAGGCTTGCCAGGGCGGTATCCGGCGGGGGAGCGAAATCCGCCGGGTCGACCCGGCCGAACCGGTCCACGCCGACGGTGTCGACGGTGCCGCCGGCGTCTTCGTGCCACTGCGCGGCGTGCAGAACGCAGGAGTGCTCAACGGCGCTGACCAGCATCCGTCTCCCTGACCGGCGGCGGGCCTGGGCCGCGCCGAGAACCGCGAGCTGGGCCGCCTGCGTGCCGGACGAGGCGAAACTGACCTCGTCGGGACGGGCACCGATGACCGCGGCGACGGTCTCCCGCGCGGCGTCGAGCAGCAGGCGGGCGTGGCGGGCGTCGCGGTACAGGCGGGCAGGGTCCGCCCAGCCGTCGTCGAGGGCAGCCAGCAGCGCTGTACGGGCCGCGGGATGCAGGACGGCCGTGGCCGCGTGGTCGAGGTAAGCCGGCACGTTCCCACGGTATTGCGGCGGCCGTGACCGTTCACTGGTCGGGAACCACCACGACGCCGGCGTCGCGCAGATCGGCGATGGCCTGCGTGTCGTCGCCGGGCTGGAGCGTGACGAACCGGGTCAGCGCGAGCGGCACCACCACCTGATAGCCGAGTGCCCGCCCGTCCAGAGCCGTTGCCTTCACGCAGTAGTCCCCGGCGAGGCCGACCACGACAATCGTGGTGATGTCGCGGGTAGCGAGAATCCGGTGGAGCTCGGTCGCCTGCGCGGCGTCGGTGAGCGGATCCCGGACGGTGAATCCCGAGTAGCCGTTCTCGCCGCCCGTCCCTTTACGGACCACCGTTCCGTCCACCCGCAGCATCGGATGCAACCGTGCGCCCACGCTCTCCCGCACGCAGTGCGGCGGCCAGATGCCTCCGCTGGTGGAGAAGTGCGGGGTGGTGGGCGGATGCCAGTCCTGGGTGTAGACGACCGGCGATCCCGCCGCCACCGCCTGCTCGATCTCGGCATTGACAGCCGGTATGATCTCTTCGCCGCCGGGGACGTACAGGCTGCCTTCGGGCGCGGCGAAGTCGTTCTGGATGTCGATCACCAGCAGGGCGACACCCGGTCGGTATCTCTCGGTCATAGGTTGATTCTGGGACGTCGGCCCAGCCGCGGCGCGCGCGCCCGCGTGTTCGGATCCACGGGTGAACGACGAGGCACGCGGACGGCACGCGCCCGCGAACGGCCGGGCTACAGTAGGCGGGTGCGCAGCAGAGACTACGGGCCTGATGTGCTGGCGCGGGAGAAGCGCACGCGGCCCGCGCCGCCGCCCACGGTCGAGGCGGACCGGGAGCTGGTGGTTGAGGACGCCGCCACTGGCTTCTGCGGCGCGGTTGTAGATGTTGAAGCGGGCGGTGTGCTGCTTGAGGACCGGCATGGCCGACGCCGGGCTTTCCCGCTTGAGCCCGGGGCCTTCCTGCTCGACGGCCGGCCGGTAACGTTGATCAGGCCCCAGCGGGCGGCACCCACGGGCCCCGCCCGCACCGCGTCCGGCTCCGTGGCCGTTCGCGGCCACCCGGCGCGGGTCGCACAGGCGAGCCGGATCTATGTGGAGGGACTGCACGACGCGGCGCTCGTCGAGCGCATCTGGGGTGATGATCTTCGGATCGAGGGTGTCGTCGTGGAATCCCTCGATGGCGTGGATGATCTTCCCGCTGTCGTCGCGTCCTTCCGGCCGGGGCCGCGCCGCCGCCTCGGGGTCCTCGTCGACCATCTGGTTGCCGGTTCCAAGGAGAGCCGGATCGCCGCGGCTGTGACCTCACCGCACGTGCTGGTGACCGGGCATCCCTACGTCGACATCTGGCAGGCGGTGAAGCCGGCTTCCGTGGGCATCGCGGCCTGGCCGCGGGTGCCCCCGGGCGAGCCGTGGAAAGAAGGCGTGTGCCGCGCCCTCGGGGTCGCCGAGCCGGTGGACATGTGGCGTCGGGTGCTTGCCAGCGTGCGTTCCTACACCGACATCGAGGTGGGTCTTCTCGGCGCGGTCGAACGCCTCATCGATTTCGTGACAGCGGCGGCCCCGTGACGACGGCCATCCTCGCCCCGCGGGCGCATGCCGCGGGCATGGCCGCCATGACACGCGTCCCCCCGGCTGCCCGCGGCCGGCAAGCCGTGCTGGGGCGGCGCTAGATGCCTTCGTGGCCGCGAGCGTTCGCTGTGGCCGTCACGGTTTTCGTAATAATGGTCGGGGGCTTCGCGGCCCGCGGTGTGTTACCTGGTTTGCCCAGTTTGCCCGGGTTCATGGCCCAGCAGCGGACGGATGCCGCCGCCGCGGGGCTGTCGCCGCCGGGCCAGAGCTCTCTGCGGGGACGCACGGTCCTGCTGGACCCCGGGCACAACGGTGGGAACGCGGCGGCGGCCGCGGTGATCGCACGCAAGGTGGACGCGGGCGGCATCGACAAGGAGTGCGACACCGCGGGTGCCGAGACCAACGCCGGATACCCGGAACACGCCTTCACCTTTGACGTCGCCGTCCGGGCCGCCGCGGTCCTGCGCGAACGCGGTGCCACGGTCGTGTTGACCAGGACGGACGACTCCGGGGTCGGCCCGTGCATCAACGAGCGGGCGCGGATCGGCAACGACGTGCATGCCGATGCGGCGGTGTCCGTGCACGCCGATGGCGGGCCGCCGGAGGGCACCGGGTTTCACGTCATCGCCCCGAGCCTCAGCCCGGATGGCGGGAACGCCGGGATTATCGTCCCATCAGCACGGCTGGCGGATGTGCTGCGGAGCAGGTTCGAACGGAACACCGGCGAGCCCCGGGCCGACTACGTCGCGGACACCGGGCTGTCGTTCCGCGCGGACCTCGGTGGGCTGAACCTGTCACGGGTGCCCAAGGCGTTCATCGAATGCGCCAACATGCGCAACCCGGACGACGCCACCCGGGTCTCGGACGCCACCTGGCGCCAACATGCCGCGCGGGGTATCGCCGACGGCATCACGGCCTTCCTCGTCCCGTCCGCGTCCTGACCGGTCCCCCCGCGCTTCCGCCGCCAGGCCAGGCTGATTGTTTCCGGTTGGCGGCTTCCGGGAAACAGCTGGCTTCAGGAAACAGGCCACCAACGGCATGGAAAAGTGACTGAGCATCTTTCGGCCCGCTGAGCGAAAAATCGAACGACCGGAAGATAGAGCACTGCTCGAAGGCAGCACGCCGTGAAGCGGAACTGAGGTGGGCGATACTGGGACCGCCCGACTCGGAAAGTTCCTGCCCTGCGACGACCAGAAAATCTGGGAGTACCTCGTGCTCATCAGGTTTCAATCCGACTCGGAA
Source organism: Protofrankia sp. CiT1 (assembly GCF_917627385.1). Classification (GTDB taxonomy): domain Bacteria; phylum Actinomycetota; class Actinomycetes; order Frankiales; family Frankiaceae; genus Protofrankia. The sequence goes on along the minus strand of NZ_CAKJTL010000136.1, from coordinate 37,697 downwards.
AGTTCCTGCCCTGCGACAATAGAGTTCCTGATGGAGGATCTGTATACCACGCAGTTTCAATCCGACTCGGAAAGTTCCTGCCCTGCGACAAGATTACCCTGGGGCTGACGGAGGAGGCGAGAGTTTCAATCCGACTCGGAAAGTTCCTGCCCTGCGACAGCCGAAGGGTCTGACGAAGGCGCAGGTGAGGTGCAGTTTCAATCCGACTCGGAAAGTTCCTGCCCTGCGACCGGTGTTGATCTCAAGCACTTCATCGCCTGTAAGTTTCAATCCGACTCGGAAAGTTCCTGCCCTGCGACTCGAGTGGATACTCTCCAGCCATGACCCTCTGGCCATGTTTCAATCCGACTCGGAAAGTTCCTGCCCTGCGACAGCAGAAGGTCAGCACGCTCGGTAGGGGCGACTGTTTCAATCCGACTCGGAAAGTTCCTGCCCTGCGACCATTACCTTCTGGGAGGGGGTCGGGTGTTTCTGTCTGTTTCAATCCGACTCGGAAAGTTCCTGCCCTGCGACAGTACCACCGATCCTGGGGGGTCTGAGCTGCGGGTTTGCAAGATCCTTCCAGAACCTCCTGGCAGGGGCTGTGGATAAACTGATCCAAAAGATTGATCGTTTACGTTTGTGCAGGTCACAGGGTTATCGATCTTTGCCAGAACCTCCCCGTTTTGTCGGCGTGTTGGAGGTTCTGGATGTCGATCAAGGTTGAGTCGTTTGACGGGAGCGCGAAGTTGTGTACATGACTTGTGATCATTGTCTGCCTGGGAGACGTATCCGAAGGGCATGACCAGAGCATGCCGCGGCCTGGCCGGCGTCCGTCCAGCCAGGACCGTAGGAGTCGCGTCCCTTCGCTGAGAGTCAGCTGTCCAGGACGAAGCGGAAGGAAAGTTCCTCGCCGAGTTCGATGCTGGCCGGCTCCAGGCGTGCCGCATCAGGCACGCAGGCCGACAATATGCGGATCGGTCCGTCGGCTCCAGACGCCTACCTGGACGTGCCGACGCGCTCGCCCGCGCGAGCGCTGGCCATCGCGGCCGACCGGGTACGCCCACCTTGACAGCGAAGTCATTCCGCTGCTCGACGACGGACAGCACGTCGTGTGCGACCGGTACGTGCAGTCGTCGTTGGTGCTGCAACGGGTTGACGGCCTGTCGCTGACGGAAATCTGGCGGTACAACGCCTACGTCCTGCCGCCAACCGTCAGCTTCTATCTGGAGGATCAGCCCGAGGTAATCCGTGAGCGGCTGGGTTCGCGTCAGGAGCTGTCGCGGTTGGAGGTCACCGGCTCGCCCAGACGGGATCTTGTGCTCTACAGCAAGGCGTACACCTTCCTGCACAAGCACGACTGGGAGCAGGAGGCGATCAACGGCCACGGGCTAACGTCGGAGCGGATCGTCGCCCGTATCCTCAAGCAGCTCAAGAAATACGCGGACTAGCGAAGTGACGGGCGCCATGTTTTCGATCTTGACGGTGAACATCGGGGCGGCCTCGCGCGAGCGGGCCGAAGACATGCTGCGCTGGCTCTCTGGCCGCCCCGAAGACGTGTTCATCTTGACCGAGACGAGCGCGGGTACCGGAACCGCGTACCTGCTGGATCAGTTTCGCCAGGCCGGGTACGCCGTAGTGCACACGCCGGACGCGAGTGGCGACCGGGGCGCGGCACTGGTCAGTCGCACGGCAGTCATGGAAACGCTCGTGATGGCCGGCGTGAGCTTGCCGGGACGGGTGGCCGCCGCGGTGCTCGACACGTCACCGGTCATGGCTGTGCTCGGCATGTACGTACCGTCGCGCGACCGCAGCGCCGACAAGACTGAGAAGAAGCAGGCGTTCGTGGCGTCGCTGCTCGCGGTACTTGACGAGCTGCCCGCAAGCCTCCGCAACCGGCTCGTGGTCGGTGGCGACTACAACGTCATCGCCCGCACGCACCGGCCGCTGCATCCGGGCTTCTTGCCGTTTGAGTTCGGGTTGCTGGAAACCCTGGAGGCTTATGGCCTGGTTGACGCGCACGAACGCTGCTCACCCGGCGCGCAGCCGTACAGCTGGATCGGGCGCAGGGGCGACGGCTACCGCTACGACTATTTCCACGTTGGGCGAGAGCTGGTTGAGCGAATCACGGGCTGTTCCTACCTGCACGAGACCCGCGACCAACGTTTGACCGATCACGCTGCCGTCGCCCTTGAGCTGGGCCTCGATGCCGTCGCGCAGCTGACCGTAGGTGACCTGGCTGACGACGAAATGACGCTGTTTTAGACGGCAGCGAGAGCCGCCCGTACCAGCGAGTCGTACGTCTCGGTGGTGCGCTCCAGGTCGATGCCAAGCGAGCGGGCGAACGTGTCCAGCTCGGCCTGCACGGCCGCGCCCGACTGGCCCGACCCGATGATCTTCTCGATCTCCAGGAACGCCCCGGCGTGCTCGACCTCGTCCAGGCAAAGTGCCAGCTCGCCGAACCTGGCGGTGCGGCGAGTCTTGACGATGCGGGCAGTTGGGTAGAACCCCATGCGCTGTATGGTCTCGTGCATCTGGGCACGGTCGGCTACCTCAGTCTCGAACTCCAAGCACGCCATCTCGTTGTCGATGGGCCGCTTGAGCGTGAACAGGTGACAACCGTCCTGGGTGCGCAGACGCGCGAACGGCACGCCGAGCTTGCTCATGCCATACCGCCAGCCATCTTGGGCGTACGCCTGGTCGTCCTGGCGGACCGGCGACGAGAAGACCACCGCGTGCGCATTGAGAATGGTCTCGGTTTCGGCCAGGTCGTGCATACGGTACTTGACCTCGATCCTTGGTTTTAATCCGACTCGGAAAGTTCCTGCCCTGCGACATTCAAAGGAGAGCGGCGAGCGGCGTGCACGACGACGTTTCAATCCGACTCGGAAAGTTCCTGCCCTGCGACAGAAGTTTACGGGTGATGAGGCGAGGATAGCTAAGTTTCAATCCGACTCGGAAAGTTCCTGCCCTGCGACCCGAGCACCGTCATCACGGGGCAGTACGCCGGAGTTTCAATCCGACTCGGAAAGTTCCTGCCCTGCGACGAAACCACAAGGGTCGTCGGGATCGGATGCGAAAGTTTCAATCCGACTCGGAAAGTTCCTGCCCTGCGACCCCCATTTTTCTGTTCGCACAAGCGAAGGCGAATGGGGTTTCAATCCGACTCGGAAAGTTCCTGCCCTGCGACATGAGCAGCCTCTCCGGCGGCGTCTCCCCGTTGTTTCAATCCGACTCGGAAAGTTCCTGCCCTGCGACTGGAGATAGGAATTGTCTTTTTTGTAGGCATCGCGGTTTCAATCCGACTCGGAAAGTTCCTGCCCTGCGACAGTACCACCGATCCTGGGGGGTTTGACCTGCGGGTTTGCAAGATCCTTCCAGAACCTCCCGGCGGGGGCTGTGGATAAACTGATCCAAAAGGATGATCGTTTATGTTTGTGCAGGTCACAGGGATATCGATCTTTGCCAGAACCTCCCCGTTTTGTCGGCGTGTTGGAGGTTCTGGATGTCGATCAAGGTTGAGTCGTTTGACGGGAGCGCGAAGTTGTGTACATGACTTGTGATCATTGTCTGCCTGGGAGACGTATCCGAAGGGCATGACCAGAGCATGCCGCAGCCTGGCCGGCGTCCGTCCAGCCAGGACCGTAGGAGTCGCGTCCCTTTGCTGAGAGTCAGCTGTCCAGGACGAAGCGGAAGGAAAGTTCCTCGCCGAACTCGATGCCGGCCGACTCCAGGCGTGCCGCATCAGGCACGCAGGCCGACAATATGCGGATCGGTCCGTCGGCTCCAGACGCCTACCCGGACGTGCCGACGCGCTCGCCCGCGCGAGCGCTGGCCACCGCGACGGACCACCTTCGACGTCACCCCGCTCGACATCGTGGTGCGTGAATGAGGATGGCCACCCAGCTCAGGATGGCCATTTCCGTTACGCCGCAGCGTACTTGGAGGGGTGGGCGATACTGGGATTGAACCAGTGACCTCTACCGTGTCAAGGTAGCGCTCTCCCACTGAGCTAATCGCCCCAGTTTGTTCGAGGTTGTCGCGGAGGCGGAGGCGGGAATCGAACCCGCGTACAGGGCTTTGCAGGCCCTTGCCTAAGCCACTCGGCCACTCCGCCGGGAGGAGGCCGGAACCAGCTTGACCTCTGACCTCTCACAGTCTCGAGCGGACGACGGGATTCGAACCCGCGACCCTCACCTTGGCAAGGTGATGCTCTACCAGCTGAGCCACGTCCGCGCGCCCCGCTGTTCGGCGGTGCAGCTAGCACTCTAGCGGACGATGAGCGAAGCGTCGAATGAACCGCCGTGCGATGTGTCGGCGATGTGCGGTTTCTGTGTCAGAGTCCAGCGCGCGCTCGCCGGTCGTGCCCGGTTGTGCTTGTGGCAGGTGGCTTGGCCGCCCAGCCCGGCGGTGCTGGTAGGTGATGCGCGACACGGGGTCGGGGCCGGCTCGGGTAGCGGGGCCGGCGGGGGTGTCTCCAGCCTGCCGAAAGGGCTGCGGTGCGTGCGATCCGCGGGCGTGGCGACGTCAGTCAGCCGCCCCACTGTGGTGAAGTCATGTTTTGCGACGCAATTCTCACGGTGTGTGACTTCGAACTGGCCGCCCGCAGTGGAAACGAGAGTCCTGACTGGGACGTCGCCGGGACAGCTGCCCGCCCCGGCGACGTCAGGGATCCAACAGGCTGAAGGCCGCGCGGACATGGCGCTGGTCGTGCTGCCGGTCGCTCTTGGTAGCCGCCCTGGCGATGTCAGGTCTGAGAGCCGCCCCAGATGAGCAGCGCAAGCTCCGCGTCCAGGTCGACGATGTCGCTTTCCCCGCCGAGCGGCACCACCGAGTAGGTGCGGCGCAGGAATGACAACACCTCCGAGCGCGGCATCTCGAACAACGCGTGGCCCGACGGGCTGGACAGGGAGAGACAGACGATCCGTCCGCCGGACTGGGCCGCTGGCCAGACCTGAACATCTCCGTCGCCGGCCGGGCGCCGGACACCGTCGCTGAGCAACTGCCGGGCGAACGTCCACTCGACAACCTCGTCCGCGCCCGTACGGAACCCGATGCTGACCGCGTACGGGTCCGCCGGTTCATAGCGCATCGTCGCCGCGACTGGGACGGGCGCTCCACCGGGAACGACGAGCCGAAGTGCGAGCTCTGCTGTGATGGAATCGTGGCGAATTGTCATCGGGCGGCCTCTCAGTGCTGCGGTGGTGCGGGCGAGCACCCGTGTAACGAGATAGTTCCCTCTTTGAGGCTCGTTGGAAACAAGGTTATGCGACTTGAACATCCGTTACGCCGGTTCGGGAGACTTGCCCGACATAGCGCGGGTGTGCAGGCCGAGACTGGCTGATGGAGGCCACGGTGTGCGGCGTCCGTGGCCACGTGCGTCGGTTCGCGCCATGTGGCACACCCCCCGTAGGTCGATTACCCTTCGTGTTTGATCGCTGCTGTTGCAGTGTGCGTCAGGGGAGGTCTACCCCTCTCCTCCTCGTCCCAATCGAGGTGAGTTGTGTCCGGATCGTGACCGACGAGACCTCGTTCCGCAAGACCTAACGTCGTCGACATCGCGGGACGCTTCCGCGTGGATCGTCGGCCTCGCCACAGCCGGGCCCGGACCCGGGGCGTCACCCTCGATCCGGCCGCCCCCTCGCGGCATCCTCGCGGCGGCGTAGTAAGCTTCAGACGTCTTCCGGGCGTATAGCTCAGTGGTAGAGCGCTGCCTTCACACGGCAGAGGTCCGTGGTTCGAAACCACGTACGCCCACAGGTACTTTCGCCACTCGTCGGCCTTTGTCGATCATTGTGGGTCAGCGGGCACCCGGTGTCCGCCATATGCGTGATCGCGGTTGTTCCGCGCCCTCGGCGGCACTACGGCGTGTGCTGGAGGTCGTCGTTCGATCAGGGAGCCGCGTCCAGGCGGTTCCCCGTCCAGGTGGTTCCTGGTAAGGCCGCAGGCCAGACCGATACCGGATGAGTTGTATCGGTTTGGCCGAGAAGGCGGCCAGGGGCTGCCTGGAGGCGGTGAGCCAAAGCCATGACACGAGAGGTTCTTACGTCCGATGCGGTGTATATCATGTTTTGTGCTGGACGTGCTGGACGGCGCTGACTACATGTTCGTGGGCGGCCCGGGTTAGATGGCGTTCGACGTGGTGTTTCGCTGGATCGACTAATCGGGGGGCCGACTGTTGAAGGCAGGGCACGAGGTCGGGCGGAGCACGGAAGAGCCGGTCGTCGGAAGTACGGAGCGCGGGGGGCGAACCATGTTTGTGCCTGGGGAGGCGATACCTGCCATGGATACGACGGGGATGGTCACCCCGCTCCATGAAAGAGCTCGGGTGGGTACCGGCGGAGTGGGAATCGGGATGGTGAACGGCGGGGACGGCGCGGGCCCGGACGAGCCTCGGTACGGCCGTGACTGGCCCGCGCACACCTTCCTTGGGCGGTTGGACCAGCGGCTACGGGGTGCGTTGCTGGAGCTCGGGCAGTTCGTTCGGTATGCCAGCGGGACAACTCTGATTATTGAAGGTGACCTGGACCGGGATCTGTTCATCCTGCTTGACGGCGTGTGCAAAGTCACCGGAGTGACCCCGCACGGCGTCCGGGCACTGCTTGCCGTCCGTGTCGGTGGAGATGTCGTCGGTGAGATCGCGGCTATGGACGGTGAGCCCCGTTCCGCCACGGTGACCGCTGGCGGCGCGGTGACCGCACGCCGGATCAGCTCGGTCGACATGGAGCAGTTCCTGGTTGGCAACCCGATGATGGCGGCGGAGATGAACCGCGCGATGGCGGCGAAGCTGCGCTGGTCGACACGGCGCAGGGTCGACTACGGCGACCATGTGAAGATCCGGCTGGCGCGTGTCCTGGTCGAGCTCGCCTACCTGCACGGCACGCCGGTCGCTGACGGTATCTCGATCGGTGTGCTGACCCAGCCCGAGATCGGTGGGCTGATCGGCGCTGGCGAGCCCAGCGCGCACAAGGCGCTCGCGGAGCTGCGGAGTGCCGGCATACTCAGCACCCGCTATCGGCGAATCGTCGTCCACGACCTGTCCAGGCTCGGGGATGTCGCGGACGGCGACAGCTAGAGCGCCCGGCAATAGGGGCGTGGATCAAGGAGCGGGGCTGGGGTGCGTGCATCGCAAGGCGGAGGAGAGAGCCACCCTGGTGTTGGGTGGCGACCGACGACAACGATGCGAGGTGCGCACCCCAGCCCCGCGACGCCGCGTCCCCTATTGCCGGGCGCTCTTAGCCTGTTTCCCTGCCGACGGGCGGTGGGCGCGTTTCTCGACGCGCCGTCGAGGGTGGCGCGCCGGGGCGCTGCCATCGTCCGTCCCCAGCCCCGCTGCCTGCGTTTTTGTCGCCGACGTCGCCGGGGTGTGGTTGTGCCTTGTGGAGAAAGTGCGAAGCAGTTGTGAACATAACATCCGCCCTACGTCCACTCCGGAGGGACTGGCTGCCAACAATCCGAATCCGTTGAGGCCCGCAAATACGCTGTGGCCTGCGAATATGCCGATCGCCACACTGTCTGGAACCCGTGGTGACGGGTCCACGCCGCTGGCGACACGCCGAATGATTCCGGTCATAGTGTCGGCATGATGTCCGGAGACCGTTTATGCTCTTGGCAGAGGTTGGCGGCGACCCCCCCACGCCGTCAACCTCTCTTCTACTTGTCCGGGCGCGCTTGTCTGGGCGCGCAGTGAGTGCCGCCGGGGAGTGCTGCCGGGTCTTCTGACGTTGCATCCGGCTGGGCATATACAGATGGGCGTCAGTACGCTGGGCGCGGGTCGCGGTGGCATCGGCTACAGGCCGCCGTAGCCAGCCCGAACTCAGGTTCCGGACGTGTCGGGAGGCCGCGCCAGTGACGTGTCAGCCAGGTCGATCCTCTCCGGTCCCGCAGCTCGGTCGCACGCGGGAAACGGGCAGTTTGTGGGTATGACGTCAACCACGCCGGATGGCGTCCCGCTGGAGCCGCAGGCTGGGGTCGGTAGTCCGGACGGCTTCCGCCGGCTGTACACGCCGCACCGGATGGCCTATATCAAAGGCGAGGGCAGGCCTACCGGTGGATCCTGCCCGTTCTGTGTCATCCCGGCCATGCCGGACGAGGAAGGACTCGTCGTCGCGCGGGGCGACGTTGTGTATGCCGTCCTCAACCTCTACCCGTACAACTCCGGGCACATCATGATCGTTCCGTACCGCCACATCGCTGACTACGCTGATCTCCTGGACGCTGAGACCACGGAGATGGCCCTGTTCACGCAGCACGCGCTGCGGGCTCTGCGGCGAGCCAGCGGCGCGCACGGCTTCAACGTCGGGATGAACCTCGGTGTGGTCGCGGGCGCCGGGATCGCCGAGCACGTTCACCAGCACGTCGTGCCGCGTTGGGGCGGGGATACGAACTTCATGCCGGTGGTCGGCGGCACCAGGGTGCTGCCCGCGCTCCTCAGCCAGACCCGCGACCTGATCGCCGCAGCCTGGAAGGAGACGGACTAAAAGCCGCCCGAGGACAGGGCGTTCGATCAGCGAGGGTTCGGAGGCCCCGGCACGGGCCGACAACCAGGGGACGGTCACTCGGCCGCTCGGGCGGCGAGGTACTCGGCCGCGAGGTGATCAGGCATCGGTTCGTACCGCAGATGGTTTCGGGAGAACGTCCCGATGCCCTGGGTCAGCGAACGGATGTCAACGGCGTACCTGAGCATCTCCGTCTCAGGCACCTCGGCTCTGATCATCGTACGGTTCCTGCCCCCGGCGCCGGCCTGCGCCGTGTCGCTGGCCGGCGCGATCCCGACAACCCGGCCACGTCGTGCCGCCAGATCGCTGGTGACCGGGCCGACATGCTCATCGGGCGTGAGCACGCAGACGGAGAGCACAGGTTCGAGCAGCAGAATCCCGGCGGCCCGAGCGGCGTCCTTCAACGCCAGCGCACCCGCGGCCTGGAAGGCGACGTCGGAGGAGTCCACGGAGTGCGCCTTGCCGTCCACCAGGCGAACCCGAAGGTCGACAAGCGGGAAGCCGGCGGCCACCCCGAGATCGAACTGGCGCCACACGCCTTTCTCCACTGACGGGACGAACTGGCGCGGGACAGCGCCACCGACCACCTCGTCACAGAACTCCCGCCCGGAACCGGCCGCCAACGGCTCCACCTCGATATGACAGATCGCATACTGGCCATGGCCGCCGGACTGTTTGACATGCCGGCCCGTTCCCCGGGCTGGTCCGCGCAGGGTCTCCCGCATGGGCACCCGTATCGGCATCCGGTCGACTGCCACGCCGTAACGGTTCTCGAGCCGGTCAATGATCATATCGCCGTGGGCCTCGCCCATGCACCACAGGACGAGCTGTCCGGTCTCCGCGTTGTGCTCCACGGTCACGCTCGGGTCCTCGGCGCTGATCTGGGCGAGCGCGGTGGACAGCTTGTCCTCGGAGCTCTTCGTCCGCGCGCGGATCGCCATGGGCAGCTGCGGTTCGGGCATGCGCCAGGCCTCGAACAGGATGGGAGCGTCCGGGCTCGACAGGGTGTCCCCGGTTTCCGCGGTTGTGAGCTTGGAGACGGCGCAGATATCGCCGGCCTGGCACATCTCGACGAACTGCTGCGCGGATCGGCCCATGGGATGGGAGATTGCGCCGATCTTCATGTCCTCGTCGTGGTCGGGATGGCCCCGTTCGGCCCGGCCGTGCCCGCAGACATGCACGGGTGTGTCCGGGCGCAGCGTGCCGGAGAACACCCGGACCAGGCAGACGCGCCCGACATACGGGTCGGTCGTTGTCCTGATGACCTCCGCCGCCAGCGGACCGTCAGGGGCACCCGACGGGACCGGGCAGGACGATCCGTCCGGCCGGCTGGCAGCCGGTACGGGATGCTCGAACGGGGACGGGAACGCCCGCGTGAAGAGGTCCAGCAGTTCTGTGACGCCAGGTGCGCCGGGCCCGCTCCCCGCCGTCGCCACGACCGGATGGAAACGCCCCCGGGCGACCGCCGTCTCCAAATCGTCGAGCAGCAGTTTCGTCGGAAGCGCTGTGCCGGCCAGGTACTGGTCGAGCAGGGACTCGTCCTCGCTCTCGGCGATGATCCCTTCGATCAGAGCGTTGCGGGCGGCGGCAGCCCTTCCGGGCCAGCCATCCCCGTCCCCGTCCGTGTCCGTGTCCGTGTCTGTGCCCCCGTCGGTGTCGTCGATGCCGGCCTGCGCCAGCAGGTCCACCAGCCGGTGACGCTGGCCGTCCGGCGTGGGCTCGGTGGGCCGCGACCGGCTCACCACCGGCAGGTAGAGCGGGAGCACACCCGCGCCGAACATCTCCTGGCAGTTGATGAGGGCCGAGGTGAAGTCAGCCCGCGGGCGGTCGAGCCTGGTGATCGCGATCGCGCGGGGCATCGCGGCGGCGGCGCATTCGTCCCAGAGCAGGCGCGTGAAGCCGTCGACTCCGTCGAGCGCGCTGACCACGAACAGCGCCGCGTCAGCCCCGCGCAGGCCGGCGCGCAGGTCCCCGATGAAATCGGCGAGCCCCGGCGTGTCAAGCAGGTTGATCCGTAGCCCCCGATGCATCGTGGACAGCACGGTCAGGCTGATCGTGCGCTGCCGGCTCTCACCGTCGTCATGATCGGTATGTCGGGTGCTGGTGGCGTGGCCGGCTGCTGCCCCGCCGCCGTTCGCGGCGATCAGCAGGTTCTCGGCGAGTGCGCTCTTGCCCGCGCCGGTGTGACCGACAAGGACGATGTTGCGTACGCCGGTGTCGTGTCGATGATCGGGACGGGCCTCGCGCGTCGTTGTTGGCTTCACCCGCTCCTCCCCGGTGTGACATGGCCACTGGGTGGGTGGGAAGGTGAGAAACCAGTGGACGGCTGCTGAACGGATTACCAAGCCCTTCAGGAACAGGTTCCCCCTTGACGGGTGTGTGAACAACCCGTGTCGGCCGAATGAGGTGACGGTTGCCGACCGTGCCGGCGGTACTGTGAACCAGCAGTGGCGGACGTATGGGACGGGACGGACATGCTCGCTAGCAAGGCACGGCCGCAGATCCAGCGCGTGCTTGATCCTCTGGGTGAGCGGTTGGCCCGGTCGCGGGTGTCACCAGACGCCGTGACGATCGTGGGCACCATCGGCGTGGTCGGTGGGGCGCTGGGTTTCTTCACCCGTGGGGTCTTCTTCGTCGGCACCGTCGTCATCGCGCTGTTCGCCTTCTCCGACCTCATCGACGGGCTCATCGCCCGCGCCCGCGGGATCTCCTCGCGCTGGGGCGCCTTCCTGGATTCCACCTCCGACCGGATCGGTGACGGTGCCATCTTCGGTTCACTGATCATCTGGTATGCCGGTGACGGCGATTCGATGCCGTTGTGCGTCGCCTCGCTGATCTGCCTGATCGCCGGTTCGGTCATCTCATACGTCAAGGCTCGGGCGGAAGGGCTGGGACTGCGCTGCGACGTCGGCTTCGCCGAACGCGGCGAGCGGCTCCTGGTTGTCCTGGTCGCCGCTGGCCTCTACGGCCTGGGCGTGCCGTATCTGCTGCCGGCCGCACTGTGGTTCCTGGCTGCCGCCACAGTGCTGACGGTGGTGCAGCGGATCATCTACGTCCGCCGGCAGTACCTGAGGCACGATCAGGGCGCTGGCGCTGGCGTGGGGGCGGCCCAGCCGCCGGTCGGGCCGTCCGCGGCCATGCGCGCCCACTGACGTGACGGGACGGCCTGCGTTGACGATCGCCCGTGCCCGGATGACGGACCTTGCCTACGCGACCGGCTGGCGGGTCGTGCGTGTGCTGCCCGAGCGCGCTGCCGCGCGGGCGTTCGCCATGGCGGCCGACGCCGCCGTGCGCCGGGACGGCCGGGGAGCCCGCCGGCTGCGGTCAAACCTGGCGCGAACCGTCCCGCCCGGCACCGACCTTGACCAGCTCACCCGGGCCGCGATGCGTTCCTACGCCCGCTACTGGCTGGAGGTCTTCCGCCTGCAGGACATGCCGCGTGAGCGGATCATCAACGGCATGCGCATGCTGGCGGAGCCTCGGCTGCGTGCGGCCCTGGCGTCTGGCCAGGGCACCATCGCCGCGCTGCCGCACATGGGCAACTGGGAACATGCCGGCGCGTGGCTTGCCGCGAACGGGGAGCCGTTCACGACGGTCGCGGAGCGGGTGGAACCGGCCTCGCTGTTCGATCGGTTCGTGCGGTTCCGCTCCGCGCTCGGCATGGAGGTCATCCCGCTCACCGGTGGTGAGCAACCACCTTTTGACCTGCTGGCGGACCGTCTGCACGCGGGTGGCACGGTGTGCCTGCTGGCCGATCGCGATCTGTCCGCGGACGGCGTTCCGGTCACCTTCTTCGGAGCGACGGCCACGATGCCGCCGGGGCCGGCCGCCCTCGCGCTGCGGACCGGGGCGACGCTGCTGCCGGCCACCCTCTGGTTCGACCCGGCCGGCTGGGGGGTGCGCATCCACCCGGCCGTGCCGCACACCGACGTGCCGCGCATGACACAGGCGCTGGCGGACGCCTTCGCCGAGGGCATCGCGGCCCACCCCGAGGACTGGCACATGCTCCAGCGCATCTGGCGGGACGAGCCGGCTGAGCGGGCTGAGCCGGCTGAGCGGGCTGAGCGGGCTGAGCGGGCCGAGCCTGGGGGAAAGCCGGGATCGGCCGGCCCGGCGGCGACCGGAGCGGGAACATGAAGATCGGTCTCGCGTGTCCCTACACCTGGGATGTGCCCGGGGGGGTGCAGGTGCACGTGCGGGACCTTGCCGAGACCCTTATCAGCCTGGGCCACGACGTCTCGGTCATCACTCCGGTGAACAACGAGAGCACCCTGCCGCCGTACGCCGTGGACGCGGGCCACGCGGTGCCGGTGCCCTACAACGGCTCGGTCGCCCGGCTGCTGATGGGGCCGGTGTCAGCGGCCCGCGTGCGCAGGTGGCTGCGGGAGCACGATTTCGACGTGCTGCACGTCCACGAGCCCACGGCACCCAGCGTCAGCCTGCTCACGTGCATGCTTGCCGATGGTCCCATCGTCGCCACGTTCCACACGTCCAACCCACGTTCGAAGATTCTTACGGCCGCTCACGGCGCGTTGCAGCCCTCGATGGAGAAGATCCGGGCGCGGATCGCGGTGTCCGAGGCGGCCAGGCGAACGATCGTCGAACATCTCGGCGCGGACGCGCTCCTCATTCCCAACGGTGTGGCGGTGGACGCCTTCCGGGACGCCATGCCGCTGCCCACCCGTCCACCGGGTGACGCGACCGTGGTCTTCCTGGGGCGTATCGACGAGCCCCGCAAGGGCCTGGACGTGCTGCTGGCGGCGTTGCCGGCCCTGGTGGCGCGGTGCGGGCAGGCGCGCCTGCTGGTCGCTGGCCCAGGCGACGGGGAGGCGGTACTCGATCGGGTTGACCCGGGCCTGCGGGAGCGGGTGCGGTTGCTCGGCCTGGTCTCCGACGCGGACAAACCCCGGGTGTTCCGTTCCGGGGAGGTCTACTGCGCGCCGAACACCGGGCAGGAGAGTTTCGGCATCGTCCTGCTGGAGGCGATGGCCGCCGGCACACCGGTGGTGGCCAGCGACATTGACGCCTTCCGCCGCGTTCTCGATGACGGCCAGGCTGGCCGGCTGTTCCCAGCTGGGGATGCGGCAGGGCTCGCCCACACGCTTGCCGAGCTGCTGGCCGATCAGGCTGAGCGCAACCGCCTCGCCGAGCGGGGCCGTGCGGTGGTGGCCGGCTACGACTGGCCGGCGATAGCGAAACGTATTGCCGGGGTGTATGAGATGGTTGCCGGTGACGTGCCCGTGTCGGTGGCGGTGAGTTCTGATTCTGAAACGATGCGCCATTCTGCTTGATCGGAGTCAAGCCCCCCGGCGCGAGATCATTCGCCGTTGACTACGCTGCGCGAGGTGCTCCTAGTCGTCCTCACGGTCGTGGTCATTGTTCTGATCGCCACCTACCTCACCTGGCTCGCGAGCCGTCTGGACCGTCTCGCTGTCCGGGTCACCGACGCCCGTGCGGGTCTGACCAGCCAGTTGGCGCTGCGGGTAGCCGCGGCTGGGGAACTCGCCCGGCAGTGCGAGCTGACGGAACTGGGCGCGGCGGCCGCCCGGACGCGGGCGGCCCAGGCGGTCCTCGCCGCTGACAGCCCGCTGGACGACGCCGAAGCGGTGGAGAACAATCTCAGCCGGGCACTGCGGTCACCCGCTGTCGCCGCGACAGCCGATCGCGCGCCCGACGCTCTGCACGCGGTGGACGTCGCCGCGGCGCGGGTGGCCCTCGCCCGCCAGCTGTACAACGACGCGGTTCGTGATGTACGGGCCTTGCGGGGCAGGCGGCTGGTCCGGGTGCTGCGACTGGCCGGGCGCGGGCAGCTGCCCGCCTACTTCGAGATCGACGACGCCCTCCCGCCGCGGGGCGGCGGAGACGGGAAGAACGACGGTGACGAGAAAAATACCGGTGACGGTACGTTGAATGGTGATATGACTGGATTTGCCCCTTAGTGGTCGCCGCCGGACGGTATGAGCGGCGGCTGCCCGCGTCCCGTCAGCTATATGCGATCATTAAGAGCGCCCGGCAAGAGGGGTGTGGATCAAGGAGCGGGGCTGGGGTGCGTGCATCGCGAGGCGGAGGAGGGAGCCACCGGAGGTGTTGGGTGGCGACTGACGACAACGACGCGAGGTGCGTGCCCTGGCCCCGTGACGCCGCGTCCCCTATTGCCGGGCGCTCTAAGTCTGCCGTGTGGGGGAGGTCCGGGTGGGATGCGGCCGCTACTTCGGCCGTACCATAGGAGGTCCCCGTCCGGTGCGAATTCGCGTATCCCGCACGGTCCCTGGTAAGCGGCCGTCCGGGTTTGCCGGAGTTGCGCGTGGGCGAGGGCGCTTGTCCCAGACGGATCCGTGTACAGAGACACCAGAGACACAGAGAGGCGAGCCATGTCCGATGGCCTGACCGCACCCGAGCCTGCGCAGCCGGACGACGGGCACGCACGAGCGGCCGAGTCTCCCGCTCCCGCCGGTACCCAGGTGGGAACGGCCCGCGTCAAGCGCGGCATGGCGGAGATGCTCAAAGGCGGTGTGATCATGGATGTGGTCACCGCCGATCAGGCGAGAATCGCCGAGGACGCCGGCGCGGTCGCGGTGATGGCCTTGGAGCGGGTGCCGGCCGACATCCGCGCGCAGGGCGGCGTGGCTCGCATGAGCGACCCGGAGATGATCGAGCAGATCATCGGGGCGGTGTCGATCCCGGTCATGGCCAAGGCCCGTATCGGGCACTTCGTCGAGGCCCAGGTGCTCCAGGAGCTGGGAGTCGACTACATCGACGAGTCCGAGGTCCTCACTCCCGCCGATCCACACCATCACATCGACAAATGGCGGTTCACCGTTCCGTTCGTCTGCGGCGCCACCAACCTGGGGGAGGCGCTGCGCCGTATCGGCGAGGGCGCGGCGATGATCCGGTCCAAGGGTGAGGCGGGCACCGGTGAGGTGTCCAACGCGGTCGTGCACATGCGTACGATCAGAGCGGAGATCGCCCGGCTGTCCGTTCTTGACCCAGCCGAGCTGTTTGCCGCGGCCAAGGAGCTACGCGCTCCCTACGAGCTTGTGGCCGAGGTCGCCCGGCTGGGAAAACTCCCGCTCGTGCTGTTCACCGCCGGCGGTATCGCCACTCCCGCGGATGCCGCGCTGATGATGCAGTTGGGTGCCGACGGTGTGTTCGTCGGCTCGGGTATCTTCAAGTCCGGCGATCCAGCGCGGCGCGCGCGGGCGATCGTCGAGGCCACCACTATGTACAACCATGCGGACGTCCTGGTGAAGGTCTCGCGTGGGCTCGGGGAGGCGATGGTCGGCATCAGCGCCGGCGAGCTGGAGCCCGCGGCCAGGTTCGCCGATCGCGGCTGGTGAGCGATTTCGGCATGGTCACCCCGGCGGTGCCGGTCCGGGTGGGTGTGCTTGCCCTGCAAGGTGATGTCCGTGAGCATGTCCGGGCGCTCGCCGCGGCCGGCGCTCATCCGCTGGAGGTCCGCCACGCGGCTGAGCTGAGCGCTGTGGACGGGCTGGTCCTGCCCGGTGGGGAGTCCACCGCGATCGGCCGGTTGCTGCGTGTGTTCGATCTGCTGGAGCCCTTGCGCCTGGCGGTCGCGGCTGGGCTGCCGGTTTTTGGGTCATGCGCGGGCATGATCCTGCTGGCTCGGGAGGTCTTGGACGCGCCTCCCGGCCAGCCGCTGCTCGCGGGCTTGGACGTCGTTGTGCGGCGCAATGCGTTCGGCCGTCAGGTGGACTCGTTCGAGGCAGATATCGATCTTATCGGTGTTGCTGGCGGCCCGGTTCGGGCGGTTTTCATCCGGGCACCGTGGGTGGAGAAGGTCGGGGATGAAGTCGAGGTTCTCGGCCAGGTCGGTGACAGGATTGTCGCGGTCCGCCAGGGCAGTCTGTTGGCGACCGCGTTCCACCCGGAACTGACCGGTGATATCCGGATTCACCAGCTGTTTGTCGACGTTGTCGCACGCAATCGTGGAAGGCGGGGCCAGTACAGGTGAGGGGCAGAGCATGAGCGGTCACTCCAAGTGGGCGACCACGAAGCACAAGAAGGCGGTCGTCGATGCGCGCCGCGGCAAGCTGTTCGCCAAGTTGATCAAATCTGTCGAGGTGGCGGCGAAGACCGGCGGCGGAGACCCGGCGGGGAACCCGACGCTGGCGGACGCCATCGCGAAGGCCAAGTCGCAGTCGGTACCGAACGACAACATCGACCGGGCCGTCAAGCGTGGTTCGGGGGAGCTTGCCGGCGGCGTCAGTTACGAAGAGATCATCTACGAGGCGTACGGGCCGAGTGGCGTGGCCATCCTGGTTGAGTGCCTCACCGACAACCGCAACCGGGCGGCCTCCGACGTCCGGGTCGCGATCACGCGGAACGGCGGCAGCGTCGCTGATCCCGGTTCGGTGTCGTACCTGTTCAACCGTAAGGGAGTGGTCCTGGTCCCCAAGACGCCCGGCCTGAGCGAGGACGACGTCCTCACCGCCGTCCTCGATGCCGGCGCCGAGGAGGTCAACGAGCTGGGTGACGCCTTCGAGGTCGTTTCGCAGGCGACGGACCTCAACGCGGTGCGCGTCGCCGCGCTGGGCGCGGCACTCGTGGTCTCCGCGGCGGACCTGTCGTGGCTGCCGAGCGTCAGCGTGTCCCTGGACGAGGAATCCGCGCGCAAGGTCCTCAAGCTCGTCGAGGCCGTGGAGGACCTCGACGATGTCCAGAACGTCTGGTTCAACGCCGACATCTCCGATGAGATCATGGAACTGGTATCGGCCTGACGGGAGTGCTCCTCGCCGCCTGTCGAGCGGCCCGCACGCTTCGCGACGCCCGGAGCGGTTGCCGGCCACCCCGCTCGGCCGTGCCCCGCCGGGCGAAAGTACGATCGGGGCAGCTCGAACGGGCGTTCGGGCGTGTCGCGATCGTGGCGGGCGCTGCCGGGGCCACAATGCCCGACGGTGGCTGCGTTCAAGACGGCTGGTCCGCGGACCGGCCAGCGGGGAGGGTGCTGGTGCTGGTGCTGGGTGTCGATCCGGGGCTCACGCGCTGTGGTCTCGGTGTGGTTGACGGCGGCCCCGGCCGGAGCGCCTCCCTGGTCGCGGTCGGAGTACTGCGCACACCGGCCACCGACGACGTTGCCGCGCGGCTGTGCGCACTCGAGCGGGGCGTGGAGGAATGGATCAGCCGTCACAGCCCCGACGCGGTCGCGGTCGAGCGGGTGTTCAGCCAGGCCAATGTGCGGACGGTCATGGGTACCGCGCAGGCCGGGGCGGTGGCCATCGTCGCCGCAGCCAGGCGGGGCCTGCCGGTGGCACTGTACACGCCCAGCGAGGTGAAGGCTGCGGTCAGCGGCAGCGGCCGGGCGGACAAAGCCCAGGTCACGTTTATGGTGAGCCGCCTGTTGAAGCTGCCCGACCCGCCGCGTCCGGCGGACGCGGCGGACGCGCTGGCCCTTGCCCTGTGCCATCTGTGGCGTGGCCCGGCGCTGGCCCGGATGCGAGCGGCGGCCCATGGCGGCCAGGCCGTCGGGAAGGAGCCTGGTCGATGATTGCCTCTGTTTCGGGCACGGTGGCGGCCCTGTCGCTCGAAGCGGCCGTCGTCGAGGTCGGCGGGGTCGGGCTGTTGGTACAGTGCACCCCCGCGACCCTGTCGCGACTTCGGGTGGGGCAGGATGCGCATCTGGTCACCACCCTTGTTGTCCGGGAGACGGAACTCACCCTCTACGGCTTCGTCGACGCCGACGAACGTGACGTCTTCGAAACCCTGCAGAGCGCTTCCGGGGTCGGTCCCAGGCTCGCTCAGGCCGTGCTCGGCGTTCACAGCCCCGACGGGGTGCGCCGGGCGGTCGCGGCCGAGGATCTCACCGCGCTGACGAAGGTGCCCGGCATCGGCCGCAAGGGCGCGCAGCGCATCGTCCTCGATCTCAAGGACCGCCTTGGCGCACCGGCGGCGGTGCCAGCCCAGGCTGGCAACGCTGGCACGAACGCCGATGCCGGCCCGCACGGCGGCGTGCCGGCATCGGCTGGCCGATCCCGGGCCGCCGTCGGTGAACAGGTCCGTCTGGCGTTGCTCGGGCTCGGCTATACCGCGCGGGAGGCCGAGGACGCGCTGGCCGTGGTGCGCGCCGGCAGCGCCGACGGCAGCGAGCCAGGCGACGCCGGTGCCGCCGGCGCTGCCGGTGACGACCAGGCGCCGGACACCGTGGCCGTGCTGTTGCGCCGGGCGCTGGCCGCGCTGCGGCCCCGATGAGGCAGCCGATGGACGCCGATGGCCTGGTCTCGCCGGTGGCCGAGCCGGAGGAACGAGCCTTCGAGGCCGGTCTGCGGCCGGGCAGCCTGGCGGAGTTCATCGGCCAGCAGAAGGTGCGCGAACAACTGACAATCATGCTGGAGGGGGCGCGCGCCCGTGCGCGTCCGCCCGATCATGTCCTGTTGTCCGGGCCGCCGGGGCTGGGCAAGACCAGCCTTGCGATGATCATTGCGCGGGAGCTGGCGGTCCCGTTGCGCATGACCAGCGGCCCGGCGGTCGAACGCGCGGGAGATCTTGTCGCGATCCTCACCGCGCTCGCTCCGGGCGACGTGTTGTTCCTGGATGAGATCCATCGGATCGCGCGGCCGGCGGAGGAACTGCTGTACGCCGCGATGGAGGATTTCCGGGTCGACGTCGTGCTTGGCAAGGGCCCCGGCGCGACCGCGATTCCGCTGGACCTCGCTCCGTTCACCCTGGTCGGCGCGACCACGCGGTCGGGCCTTCTCACCGGCCCGCTGCGCGACCGGTTCGGCTTCACCGCCCATATGGACTTCTACGATCCCGATGAACTGACCAGCGTGCTGACCCGGTCGGCCAGGCTGCTCGGGGTGAGGCTGACCGGCGACGGCGCCACCGAGGTCGCCGGGCGGTCGCGAGGGACGCCGCGGATCGCCAACCGGCTGCTACGCCGGGTCCGTGACTATGCCGAGGTGCGGGCGGACGGGATCGTCACCCGTGAGGTCGCTCAGGCCGCACTGCGTGTCTATGACGTGGACGCGCTCGGCTTGGACCGGCTTGACCGGGCGGTGCTGGAGGCTCTGGTACGCCGATTCGGTGGGGGTCCGGTCGGCCTGGCCACGCTGGCCGTGGCGGTGGGGGAGGAGCAGGACACGGTCGAGGAGGTCGTCGAGCCGTTTCTGGTGCGTGCCGGGCTGCTGGCCCGGACCCCCCGCGGACGGATCGCCACTCCGGCCGCGTTCACCCATCTCGGCCTTGATCCCCTGGAAGGCGCGCTAGGACGCTCCCAGGAACCCCGTTCGGGGCCTGCGCGTCGCGTGCCCGCGGCCGGTACGTAGCATCGGCCGCACAACATGGGAGGACGTGGACGTGCAAGCAATGGTGGTCGCCCAGACCGTGGCCAAAGATGGCGGCGGGAGCGGGATCGGTGGTTTTCTGCCGCTGATCCTCATCGTGGCGCTTGTCTTTTTCTTTATGTCGACTCAGCGGCGCCGCCAACGGGCGCACCAGCAGACGCTGGCGTCGCTCCTGCCGGGCACCCTGGTGGTGACCACGGCCGGACTCTACGCGACCGTGGTCGAGGTCGACGAGGGCGACGTGCTGTTGGAGGTCGCGCCGGAGGTCGTGTGCCGGTTCGCTCGCGCGGCGATCGCGCGGGTCGTCTCCGCCCCGGATGACGACTCGCAGCCCGACGGTGAGGCAGCCGAGGGTGAGGCAGCCGAGGGCCAGCCGGATCACCACCGTGCGACGGGTGACGGCGGGGCTGACGACCGAGCTCCGGCCGAGCCGAGCATCGACATGACCAAAAAAGATCTGCCCGCAAGCGGGGACACACCGGGGAGCGAGAGCGCCCCAGGGCCGGGGAAACCGGACGGGCGCCGCGAGCCGGAATGAAGATCTACGGCGTATGTCGGAAGTCGTCGTTCGATCGGGGAGCGGCGTCTGGGTGGCTGGATCGCGAGGCGGCGGCGGGAGACGCTCTGTACTGGGCGTCAACCGACGAGCCGGGGTACCCGTGCGTCGCGCGGCCATGGACGGGCAGCGATGACGCGGGGCGCCGCCTGGGCTGCGCGAGCCGGACAGTCCTCTTGCCGAAGCCTGCCAAGCAGGCTCCAGCTGAACGTGGTATAGGAACGCATCCGCTTTGGCAGTCGTTCCGATAGCTTGGGCGCGGCCTGCATTGTTGGCTCAGCCGGTTGAAGGCGGAGCCGGCATGGTCCATTGCCTGTCGCCGGGGCATCAATCGCCGGGGGTACCGATGGATCCGGCGCCGCTCGCGGTGGCCGGCAGGTCCACCAGGTACTGAGGCAGCAGGTACTGAGGTAAGCAGCCAGACAGGCAGTGAAGTGAGCGCACCGGCGCGTGACGAAGGGACATCCGTTGGCACAAGGGTCAGGGCCACGGCGTAAGGCCACACGCCCCGCCTGGTCCCGCATCGGCCTCCTTTCCGGCCTGCTGGCGTTGCTGTACGGCGTCATGGCCCTGACGGGCACCTGGACGCCCAAGCTCGGGCTCGACCTACAGGGCGGCACGAGCGTGATCCTCACGCCCAGGTCGACCGAGCCGGGCAAGGGCGTGGACAGCGGGGCCGTGGACAAGGCCGTCGACATCATCCGCGAGCGTGTCAACGGTCTTGGCGTCGCCGAGGCCGAGGTCAAGCGGAACAACACCCAGATCGAGATCTCGGTCCCCGGCCGCGGACGCAACGATGTCGTCACGCTGGTGGGCCAGACCGCGGAACTGCGTTTCCGGCAGGTCTACACATCCGGGTCCGCGGTTCCCGCGCCGGCCCCTACCCCGGCTCCGGCCCCGGCCCCGGATCAGACC
>NZ_CAKJTL010000136.1:0-16153 GCF_917627385.1 Protofrankia sp. CiT1 | reverse complement strand
GGCCCCGGCCCCGGATCAGACCGGCGCGCCGAGCCAGACGCCCGCCGCGGTCCCGTCCGCAGGCCCGGCAGCCACCACACAGCCCGGGGCGTCACCGCCGGCCACGTCGACTCCCAAGGCCGCCTCGGTTGCTCCCAGGCCGTCCGCATCCACCACCACCCGGTCGGATGTCGTGAGCAGCGGCCTGCTCGCGCAGGCGGCATCGGCCAAGCCAGCCGCTACGGCAGCCGCTGTCTCGCCGGCCGCACCCGCGCCGGCCGCACCTACGCCCGCCACGCCCGCGCCGGCCCCGGCGGCCGATCCCGCGCAGGCCGCCGCGGCGACGCCGCCGGCCGACGTCATCGCCACGTTTGAGGCCCTGACCTGCGCGCCGTCGGATGCGCGCAGCCGGACGGCGAGCACGGAGAAGCCGTCGGAGTGGGTGGCGGCCTGTGACCGCAACGGTGCCGTCAAATACCTGCTCATGCCCGCCCAGGTGGTGGGTACCGATGTGAAGTCTGCGACGGCGGGGCTGGCCAGCTCCGGTGGCACCGCCTCGGTGAGCACCGGCCAGTGGATCGTCAACGTCAGCTTCACCCGTGACGGGCAGGACAAGTTCACCAAGCTGACCGAGGAGACCATCGGCAAGCAGGTGGCCATTGTCCTGGACGGCGTAGTCCAGTCGGCGCCGACCACCAACGACCGTATCGCCGGGGACGCCCAGATATCGGGCTCCTTCAACCAGTCCAGCGCTCAGGACCTTGCGAATGTGCTGCGCTACGGTGCCCTGCCGCTGGCGTTCGAGCAGTCCAGCGCCGAGTCGGTATCCCCGACCCTGGGCAAGGACTCCCTCAACGCCGGTCTGCTGGCGGGTGCCATAGGCCTGCTGCTGGTCGTCGCGTACTCGTTCCTGTACTACCGGGCCCTCGGGATTGTTGTGATCAGCTCGCTGGCGGTGAGCGGGCTCCTCGTCTACGCCGCCGTGGTGCTGCTCGGCAGATGGATCGGATTCACTCTCACCCTGGCCGGTATCGCCGGTCTGATCGTGTCCATCGGTGTCACCGCGGACTCGTTCGTCGTCTATTTCGAGCGCATCAAGGACGAGGTCCGCGCCCACCGCAGTGTTCGCGCGGCGGTCGACCGGGCGTGGCCGTCAGCCCGGCGGACCATGCTGTCCGCGGACACGGTCTCCTTCCTGGCCGCCGCGGTGCTGTACGTTCTGTCGATCGGGTCCGTCCGGGGATTCGCGTTCACCCTCGGCTTGTCCACGTTGATCGACATATTGATCATGTTCATTTTCACCAAACCGGTTGTCTCCCTGCTCGTCCGCAGGCCGCTGTTCGCCAGCAGCCGGTTCTCCGGGCTCACGGTCTCGGCGCTCGGCGCGAGGGCGGCCGCGGGCAACGGCCAGGACGGCTCGCCCACAGCCGCACGCCTGACCCGGCGTGAGCGGGCCCCGGTCTCCCCGGGCAAAGCGGGCGGGCGGCCAGCTGATGTGCGATCGTCCGATTCTCAGTCATCACGGTCGGGTCCGGCCGGCACGGGACGGGAGGAGTAGAGATGTCCTGGGCCAGCAGGCTCTACCGCAGTGAGTTCCACGTGGAGTTCGTCGGCCGGCGCAGGGTCTGGTATCTGGTCTCCGCCGTACTTCTGACGATCTGTGTCGCCAGCATGGCGATCCGTGGGTTCTCGCTCGGGATTGACTTCAAGGGCGGCGCGCTGTTTCAGTTTCCCGCCGCCGGCCGGCCGGTTGCGGAGGCTGAGGCGGCGCTGTCCGCGGTCGGGATCAATCCCGCCGACGCAGTGATCCAGGAACTCCAGACCTCACACCAGATCCGGCTGCAGACCCCGGCCCTGACCGACGCGCAGACCGGCCAGCTCCAGGCCGCCATTCAGCAACGTTTCGCCGTTCCAGACACCGGTATCGACATCTCGACGGTCGGCGCCTCCTGGGGATCGACCATCACCAACAAGGCGCTGCAAGGGCTCGCGGTGTTCCTGGCACTGGTTATGATCTACCTGTCTGTCAGGTTCGAGTGGAAGATGGCGGTCGCCGCCATGGCGGCGCTCATCCACGACCTTGTCGTCACGATGGGGATCTATTCACTGGTAGGTTTCCAGGTCACCCCCGCGACGGTGATCGCTCTGCTGACCATCCTGGGATTCTCCCTCTACGACACGGTCGTGGTCTTTGACCGGGTCCGGGAGAACACCGCCGGGATGGGTACGGCCAGCCGGCGTACCTACGCCGAGACCACCAACGACTCGTTGAACCAGACGTTGATGCGGTCGCTCAACACCTCTTTCATCGCGCTGGTACCGGTTGGTTCACTGCTTTTTGTGGGTGCCGGGCTGCTGGGTGCCGGCACGTTGGAGGATCTTGCCCTCGCCCAGTTCGTCGGGATCGCCTCGGGCACCTACTCCTCGCTGTTCGTCGCGACACCGCTGTTGGTGGATCTGAAGAAGAACGAGCCGGCGGTCCGGGCGCTGGACGCGCGGGTGGCCAAGTCCCGGGCATCGGCGTTGCGTGAATCGGCCAAGGGCGCCCAGGTCGTCACGGGAGCCGGCGCGGCGCTCGGGGCCGATCCCGGCGTGCCGGCAGCGGAGCGAGGGACGGAGATCGGCGCGGCGCGGCAGATGACCGGCACCGAGGGGGCCGTCGAAGGTGAACGTGAGAAACCTCTCGGCAACCGTGAGCCAGCCGTGGCCGGGGCTCGGTCCAGCCGGCCTGGCACGGCGGCGCGCCGTCCGGCGCAGGCCCGGCGTTCTGGCCGGAAAGGCCGTCCAGGCGGTAAAAAGCGGCGGTGACGACTACCGAAGAATCAACTCCCACGCCCGCGGGCACCTCGGCCGGCGGGCCCGCGCCGGTTCGGGCCGTGGATGTGCTGCGCGCCCACATCCGGGACGTTCCTGACTTCCCCAAGCCCGGAGTGATCTTCAAGGACATCGCGCCGCTGTTGACGACGCCAGCAGCCTTCGCGGTGGTCATCGACGCGCTCGCTGACACCGTCGACGGTCACGGCGCTACCGTGGTGGCGGCCATCGAGGCGCGCGGTTTTTTGCTCGCGGCCCCGGTTGCCTACCGTCTCGGGGTCGGTGTGGTTCCCATTCGCAAGCAGGGCAAGCTTCCCGGTGAGACGATCAGCAGGACTTACGATCTGGAGTACGGCACCGCCACGCTGGAGGTGCAGACCGACGCATTCCGGCCCGGTGACCGGGTGCTGCTCGTCGACGATGTCCTGGCCACGGGCGGTACCGCGCTCGCCACTGCCGAGCTGGTGCGTCAGAGCGGCGCTGAGGTTGCCGGGCTTGCCGTGTTGATGGAGCTCATGTTCCTGTCCGGGCGGGATCGGCTGGCGCCGCTTGCGATTTCATCGATCATGGAGGTGTAGCGGATCGCGTGACGGCTGTGATGGATGCGCACGGCCAGTCGTATCGTGTGAAATTTTGTGATCTTTGTCCGCTCCGGCCGTATCCGGCTGGAGTTGCGGATGGCAGGCGCCCAACGCAGCGTTAACCTGCAGAGGTCCCTGGTTTGGCCGGAGGTGGTGCGATCATGTTTTTCGCATCCGCCTGGTGAGCTGATGACCGCTGGTCGGGCCGAAGGTGATGCGGTCAGGTTTCTCGCATCGTCGGTGGCTTCATCACTCCTAGCGGAAGTAGGAATAGATTGTGCCCGAGGCAGCATCGATGGTGACTGGAGCGTCCGAGCCCGGCGTGACGATCGTGCGCGATTCGTCATCGACACGCGATTCGTCATCGACAGACGAGCGTTGCGCAGGCGCCGACCGGGCACGATCGGAGGTCGATGACGCGCTGACCGACGGTGGATCACCAGCTGCCGCCGCGCGTCAGGCTGCCCTTCTGGCCGACCATGGGGACTCCGGTCCGGGCGAGGGCTCGCCGGTGGTCCCGCGTCTGGGGCACGAGTCGCCGCCGCTGCCCCGCCGGGTCCGCGGCCGTTTCCCCAGGCTCGCGTCACATCGCGCGACCTCGCCATCGCTGTTGGATCCGGTGCTGCGAGGTTTGCTTGCCAACCATCCCCGGGCGGATGTCGGTCCTGTTCAGCGGGCGTTCGAGACCGCGGCCGGGGTGCATGCCGGTCAGGTGCGCCTGTCCGGGCACCCCTATGTGACGCATCCCATAGCTGTCGCCAGCATCCTCGCTGATCTCGGCATGGACACACCGACGCTGTGCGCCGCGCTCCTGCACGGCACCGTGGGCGAGGCCCACATGACCCTCGACCGCATCCGTGACGAGTTCGGTGACCACGTCGCGGATGTTCTCGACGCGGTGATGAAGCTCCACCGGGTGAAGGTCGGTGAGGGGGCCCAGGCCGAGACGATCCGTCGCATGGTGGTCGCGATGGCCCGCGACCCGCGGGCATTGGTGATCAAACTTGCCGCCCGGCTGCACAACATGCGGACCCTGCGGTTCCTGCCTGAACACAAACAGGAGCGCAAAGCCAGGGAGACGCTGGAGATCTACGCTCCGCTGGCCCACCGGCTGGGGATGAACTCGCTCAAGTGGGAGCTGGAGGATCTCGCTTTCGCGACCCTCTACCCGAAGCGTTACGACGAGATCGTCCGTCTGGTGGCCGAGCGCGCGCCGAGCAGGGATACGTACATCACCGGTGTGGTGACCGCGGTACTGGCCCACCTGGACGAAGCCAAGATCAAGTCTGTCGTCACCGGCCGTCCCAAGCACTATTATTCGATCTACCAGAAAATGGTGGTGCGAGGCCGGTCGTTCGACGACATCCATGACCTGGTCGGAATTCGGGTACTGGTCGACTCCGTCCGTGACTGCTACGCGTCGCTGGGCACGCTGCACGCGAACTGGAAGCCCATCCCGGGCCGGTTCAAGGACTACATCGCGATGCCCAAGTTCAACATGTACCAGTCACTGCACACGACGGTCATGGGGCCTGACGGCAAGCCGGTGGAGCTGCAGATCCGGACCCACGCGATGCACAACCGGGCCGAGTACGGGATCGCGGCGCACTGGAAGTACAAGGAGGACGGCGTCGCGGCCCGGCCGTCGGGTACGGCCAAGGCGCGGGCGTTCGGGTTTACCGACGGCGGGTCGAAAGCGGGCGGGCGGTCCCGCCGAGGTGGCTCGGGCCAGGACCAGACCGCCTGGCTGCGGCAGATTCTCGACTGGCAGCGGGAAACCGCACAGCCCGGCGAGTTCCTCGACAGCCTGCGCTTTGACCTGCACACCGACGAGGTGTTCGTGTTTACCCCCAAGGGTGACGTGATCGCGTTGCCGGAGGGGTCCACCCCGGTCGACTTCGCCTATGCCGTCCACACCGACGTCGGTAATCAGTGCGTGGGCGCACGAGTCAATGGCAGGCTCGCCGCTTTGGACACCTCCCTTGACAACGGGGACACCGTAGCGATCTTCACGTCGCGTGCGCATGCGGCCGGGCCGAGTGAGGACTGGCTGACCTTCGTCCGCTCTTCCCGGGCACGTACGAAGATCCGTCAGTGGCACGCCCGGGAGCGGCGGGAGGACGCTGTCGTCGCCGGCCGGGACGCTCTCGCCCGGATGATGCGCCGGCACGGCCTCCCGCTGACCCGGTTGATGAACGGCGACGTGCTGCCCAGCCTGGCCAAGGACATGCGTTACCCGGACGTGTCCGCGCTGTATGTCGCGATCGGCGAGAAGACCGCCAGCGCGCAGAACGTGGTGGCCCGGCTGGTGGCCGCGCTCGGCGGCCCCGAGGGCGCGGCCGAGGACGCCGCCGAGACCGCGCTGCCGACCCGGGCCCTGCGGCGGCCGGTGGGTGATCCAGGAGTGGTCGTCAGCGGTTCCGAGGACGTGTGGGCGAAGCTCGCCCGCTGTTGCATGCCCATGCCGGGGGATGCGATCACAGGATTCGTCACCCGGGGCAAGGGCGTGTCCGTGCATCGCCACGACTGCCCGAACCTGGCGACGCTGCGCGCCGATCCGCACGACCGGACCGTGGCGGTCGAGTGGGCCGCGTCGTCGGGTTCGGTGTTCCTCGTCGTCATCCAGGTCGAGGCGCTGGACCGGGCCCGTTTACTGTCCGACGTGACACGGGTCCTGACCAATCACCATGTCAACATCTTGTCCGCGTCGGTGACGACGACCAGGGACCAGATCGCGATCAGCCGTTTCGCCTTCGAGATGGGGGACGCGAAGCACCTGGGACACATCCGGGATGCGGTGCGATCCATCGAGGGCGTGTACGACTGCTATCGGGTCACCTCGGGCGTACGGTGCTGATCATGATGCTGCCGTCCGCCCGGGTGCCGGTTCCCGTCGATGGGGACCGGTCTGCCCGTGTAGGACATCGATGTTGCCGTGGCAACCGGTCGTCGCCAGCCCTGCTGTGGCTCACCGGTCGCTCTTAGGCGTGGAGATCTGTTGAGGGGGGCGCTGTGGACGCCGAGATCGTAGGTGCCGGTATGCAGGGCGCGGCGTTGCCCGCGCGGATCGAACGCTCCGCTGGGGGATGGTCAGCCGGGGGCGCTGAAAGCGTCGGCGGGACTGCTGAGCAGGCTGGCGGGGGAGAAGAGACCTCACGTACGCTGGCGGCCGCCCGGCTGGCCAGCACCCGTCTGGCTCATCTCGCCCGCTGGATGGCAGCGGGCCGCGGCACCCCCGCGGTGCCGCCGGAGCTGCGGAAGATCACCGATACGCACTGCCTGCACCATGCCAAGGCCGACATCGGCCTCATCGTCCATGCCTATGAGGTCGCGAACCGGCAACACGCCGGTCAGCAGAGACACAGCGGCGACCCGTACATCACCCACCCGCTCGCGGTAACCCAGATCCTCGCCGAGCTCGGAGTGGACACCACCACGATCGTCGGGGCGTTGCTGCACGACACCGTTGAGGACACCGGCTACACCCTCGAGGCCGCTGCCGCCGATTTCGGCCTTGAGGTCGCCAACATTGTCGACGGGGTGACCAAACTCGACAAGATGCGTTTCGGTGACGCGGCTGAAGCCGAGACCCTGCGCAAACTCATCGTTGCCCTCGCCAAGGACTACCGGGTCCTTGTCATCAAGATTGCCGACCGCCTCCACAACATGCGGACGCTCGGCTTCAAGTCCCCCCCCAAGCAGGCGCGCATCGCCCGGGTGACGCTGGAGATCCTCGCGCCGCTGGCGCATCGTCTCGGCGTGAGTGTGATCAAAAGAGAACTGGAGGATCGTTCGTTCGCCGTCCTGCATCCCGGCGAACACGAGCGGATACAGCGGATGGTAGACGAGTTCACCGCCGCGGAGCGTGCGTCCGGCCAGGTTGGCGCGATTGTCCGCACGCTCCAGCGCGGTCTCGAGGATGCTCGCATCAATGCCAGGGTCTCGGTCAGGACAAGTCACCTTTTCTCGATCTACAAGCGGGCACAGGAACGCGGCTTCCAGGCGCGTGACTACAACGACATCGTCCGGGTGCTGGTTCTCGTAGATTCTGTCACTGACTGTTATGAAGCGCTGGGGGAAGTGCATGCCATCTGGCGGCCGGCACCCGGCCGGCTACGCGACTTCGTGGCCACTCCCAAGTTCAACATGTACCAGTCCCTGCATACGACCGTTGTGGACTCGGCCGGCAAACCCATCGATATCCAGATCCGTACGGAGGCTATGCACCGCCTCGCGGAAACCGGGATCATCGCGCGCCCGGTCGGGCCGTCCGCGGACGGCGCTCGCCTGGAGGGCCTGGCCTGGCTGCACAGCCTGCTTGACTGGGAGGGCGAGGCGAAGGACCCAGGTGAGTTTATCGAGTCGCTGTCGGCGGATCTCGACTCGGACGAGGTTCTCATCTTCACCCCCAAGGGCAGGATCATCGCTCTGCCGGCCCGATCGACACCGGTCGACCTGGCCTACGCGGTCCACACGGAGCTCGGGCATCGGGCTATCGGCGCTCGGGTCAACGGCAGGCTGGTGCCCCTGCGCACCCGGTTGCGTAACGGTGACGTGGTGGAGATCCTGCGCTCTGGGCTGCCGAGCGCCAGTCCGTCCGAGGACTGGTTGGACTTCGTCAAGACCTCCCGCGCCAGGGTGCGGATCCGCCGCAGGACGGCACGCCAGCGGCGAGACGCCGACGCCACGTCCCCCGTTACCGGGCATGACACCGCCACCACCGCACCTGGCGGATCGGCGGTAAGCGCCGCCGTGCCGGCGGCGGATCACCTGGGCGGCTCCCAGCCGGTGGGATCCGCCGCTGCCGCCGCTGCCGCCACTGCCGGTGTGGCCGGTGTGGCCGGTGCGAATCGTGACGGCGCGACCGTTCTGGACGACGCTGCCGGCCTGCCATATCATCCAGATCCGTTCGCGGACCGTGTCCACCGGCCCTCGGCGCGGCCCGCGGTGTCGCCACCGCGCCCGCCGCGGGGACGCGTCCATGCGCAGGCCTGGGCGGGCTTGGCCGCTGTCGACGGCCGGCCGGACGTCCCGGTGCGTCTTGCCCGCTGTTGTCTGCCCCTGCCAGGGGACGACGTGGTCGGATTCACCACCACGCACAGCCCCGCGGTCTCGGTGCACCGGCGGCAATGCGCGAACGCGGCGGAGGCCCGTGGAGATCGGCGCCGGGCCGTGGTGACCTCGTGGGTGCCCAGCGCGAGCGTGACCTTCCCCGCCGAGATCGCGGTCGAGGCTTTTGACCGATATGGCCTGCTCGCTGACATAACCGAAATGCTGTCGGACGCGTCGGCCACCGTTCGGTCCGCATCGACCATCACGGCCGAGGACAGAGCGGTCCATGCCCGTTTCACGGTCGAGGTTGCCGGCCCGGCGCAACTGGACGCGGTGCTCGCGGCTGTACGCACGGTGGGTGGTGTGTATGACTGTTATCGGACCGACGGCCGGCGAGCCGATCCCCGCACGTAGTGCCCGGGTAACAGGGGACGCGGCATAGCGGTGTTCTATCCGGACCGACGACAACACGGCAGGACGTTTTCTGGGCATCGGGAGCGGGGGCCCGTACGGACGCGAAGCGTTCGGGCAGGGCGAAGCGATCGAACATCCAGTGGACACGCCCTCAATCTGTCGGTGGACCGTGCGGGCCGATGTGGGGTACGTTGCTCATCCACCGAATGATCAGGGGGGTTTATGGGCCATCTTCAGGCCGTGACCAGCATCGATTCGCCTGAAGCGGCGGACCGGCTCGGGCGCCTGCTGGTGGAGCGTCGACTGGCCGCCTGCGTTCAGGTTCTCGGCCCGATTCGGAGCACCTACCGATGGCGGGGCGAGATTGAGCAGGCGGACGAATGGCTATGCCTGGCAAAAACGACAACTGACCGATTTGCCGAGTTGGCGCGGGAGATTACCCAGGCGCATCCCTACGACACGCCCGAGATCATCGCGATGCCGATCGTCGATGGGCTCGGTGACTATCTGGACTGGATCACCGCCGAGACGGCGCCGTCCGCCACGCTTTGACTGTTCGCCTGTTCGCCTGTTCGGCGATCATCTCCCGCACGCCCGCGGTGCTGACCGGTCAGACCAGCACCCGTAGCTGCTCGTCGAGATCCCGTACCGGCTGGCTCTCCCGCCACGGCCGAAGTTGATCGCGGATCTGTAGTACGCGGGCAAGCCCCAGCGAGAAGTCTGTCTGTGCCACGATCGCAAGCGCGTCCGCGGCCAGCTGGCATGCCTGGTCGATCTCCCTGCGGTGAATGTGGACCTCGGCAAGGGCACCAAACAGCAGCGAGCGCTTCTTCATGGCGGTTGGGCTGGTGGTGGTCCGCAGAGTCTCCGCCGCGGCCGCGTAGGCGGCGTCCGGACGGCGCAGGCGCGTGAAGGTCGTGACCCGCATGCCGTCGAGGCGAGGGCGGTCGAAGAACTGCGTCCACACGCGATCGTTCGCTGGATCGGCTCGGTCGAAAGCGTCACCGGCGCGCTCGAGCGCGCGCAGCGCAGCGCCGCTGTCCCCGCGGGAAGCCTGCTCCTCAGCCTCCCGAGCGGCAAGCCACGCGCGGGTCATCATGCTGCCGCCGAGCGCGGCCCGGCGCTGAGCCTCGCCCAGGAGCGCGCATGCCTGGTCCGGCCGGCCAGCCAGGGCGGGCTGGTAACTCTCGTACCCCAGCACGCATGCCCACAAGGCGTTGTCGTTGGCTTCGCGGGCGGCTTCGAGCGCGACCCGATAGTAGGCGAGCGCACACGTATTGTCGCGCATATCGAAGGCGAGCCATCCGGCGAGCGCAGCTACTTCACCGGCGGTGATGGTGAGGTTACGCCGTACCGCCGACCGTGGCGAGGTCTCCAGCAGCTGGCTCAGCGTTGTCAGCTGGGTGGTCACTCTCGCCATGAGTGCCCGAGCCGGGACCCGTTCTTCCAGCCCGAACAGGCCCGCCGTCCGCGCGGACAGATCCTCGACAGTTGGCGGGGTGACGGCGCTCTGCTGCCGAAGAGCCGCGGAAAGCCGTTCCCAGGGTTCGGCGTCGGGCGTTACCGGTGCGACCGCGACACCCCCGGCCGCCGCGACCATACGCAAGAAGGAACGCCGCTCCACGCTCGTTTGGGGGAGCCCGGGAGTGCGCCTTGCCTCGGCGTCGACGCCGAGCCGGCTGACAGTTTCATCGTCAATGAACCCGAGTTCCCCGGCGGTCCGGTGAAAAAGAGCGCGCAGAAGCCGTTGGTAACGGAGGCTGGGCTTCTTGTCACCCTTCTCCCACTTGCAGATCATGTTTCCGGTGGCGCCGGCCTCGCGGCCCTCGTGCATGACAGCGAAGCGTCGCAGTTCAGTGGCGAGTCGTTCCTGCGACCAGCCTCTCTCTTCGCGACAGGTTCGTAACCGGGTGTTGGGGATACGCCTCGGTGGATTAGTTTTTGTAGGCGCAGCCTTACTTGCCGCAGTTGTCACCAGCTGCCTCCCCCAATAGTTCGCACGATAACGACAGCGTATCCCGTTGTCGTGGTCAGCTGAGGCGGCCCCATTCGCCCCGCTTGACCAGCGGTTGGTTGGATCGGTGCCGGCCACGGGCTGGTTCGAATACTTTTTCCGGTGATTTCGCTGGCGGACGTCAACATATCAACATGGCACCCGCGGTAGTCACTGAATAATGTCAAGAGGTGCCGGTGGAACGTGTTTGTTCCATTGTGCCAACCGCTCGCCGGGCACGATCGGAGCCTTCGGCCGGGTATTCACCGGCGAAACTCACATAACGGATTATCTGGGCGGCGCCCGGCCGGGGGCGCCGGTTCAATGATCGACTAAGTGGTCGCCGCCGGAAGTTGTTCGGGGGGTGCCGGATGACAGACGGATGCATCGTGAGGCGGAGGAGGCCCTGGTAGCGGTGTTCTACCGGGGCTGACGACAACGAGGCGAGGCGCCGTCTGGCGCCGGCAGACCCTGGACGAACTTCCGGCGGCGACCACTAAGGGGTCTGGCCCGGCCGTAGGCAGCCCCCGAACAGCACGCCGTAGAGTCTTCCTCTGTGAGTGCCGGTCCCCAGCCCAACACCGTGCCGGCAGCATCATCATCTGGGGGCCATCCGCTGCGGGCATGGCAGCGGGCCGCTCTCGCGGCCTACCAGGCCCGGACGGGTGCCGGCGCCCGCGATTTTCTGGCTGTCGCGACGCCGGGTGCCGGCAAGACGACGTTTGCCCTGCGAGTCGCCGCCGATCTCCTGCGCGACGGTGTGGTACGCGCGATCACCGTGGTGGCTCCGACCGAGCACCTGAAGCGGCAGTGGGCGCAGGCCGCCGCGGCGATGGGTATCGCCCTCGACCCGGCGTTCCGCAACACCGCCGGCGTAACCTCGTCGGACTACACCGGTGTGGTGCTGACCTACGCGCAGGTGGCGGCGCATCCCGCACTGCACCGGCTGCGCTGCGAGCGGCGCCGCACGTTGGTGATCCTCGATGAGATCCACCATGCTGGTGACGCCCTGTCCTGGGGGGATGCGGCGCGTGAGGCATTCACGCCCGCGGTCAGGCGGCTGGCACTCACCGGGACGCCGTTTCGATCGGACGTCAATCCCATCCCGTTCGTGACGTATGTCCCTGGCCCAGATGGCGTGCTCCGCAGCATCGCGGACTCCTCCTACGGTTATGCTGACGCGCTGCGCGACGCTGTCGTGCGTCCGGTGCTCTTCCTGGCCTACTCGGGGGAGATGTCCTGGCGGACCAGCGCGGGGCATGAGCTTTCGGCCCGTCTCGGCGAGCCGCTGAACA
The DNA here is from genome assembly GCF_917627385.1 of Protofrankia sp. CiT1. Lineage (GTDB taxonomy): Bacteria > Actinomycetota > Actinomycetes > Frankiales > Frankiaceae > Protofrankia. The sequence continues at coordinate 4,025 of NZ_CAKJTL010000136.1, read as the reverse complement.
ATGAGCAGACCGCCGCGGCATGGCGCACGGCGCTGGACCCACGTGGTGACTGGATCCCCGCGGTCCTGGCCGCCGCGGACACCCGCCTGGCGCAGGTGCGCGGCGGCGGCATGGCGGACGCGGGCGGCCTGGTGATCGCCACCGATCATGCGAACGCCCGTGCGTACGCCACCATCCTGCGCCGCGTCACCGGAACCGAGCCGGTTGTCGTGCTCTCCGACGACCCAGCGGCCAGCTCGAAGATCGAGGCCTTCCGCGCCTCGCGGGACCGTTGGATGGTTGCGGTCCGGATGGTCAGCGAGGGCGTGGACGTGCCGCGCCTGGCTGTCGGGGTCTATGCCACCTCCGTTGCCACACCGTTGTTTTTCGCGCAGGCGGTCGGGCGCTTCGTGCGGGGCCGGGGCCGGCCCGAGACGGCTTCGATCTTCCTGCCGAGCGTTCCCGCCCTGCTCGCGCTGGCTGGCGAGATGGAGGTCCAGCGCGACCACGCCCTTGACAAGCCCTTGCGCGAACCGGACACGTTCGACGACGAGGCGCTCCGCGAGGCCAACCGGCGCCGTGACGTCCCCGACCTGACGGACCGGTCGTTCACCGCGCTCGGTTCCTCAGCACACCTCGACCGGGTGATCTTCGACGGTGGTGAGTTCGGCACCCAGGCCGCGGCTGGTTCCGCCGAGGAAGAGGACTTCCTGGGACTTCCCGGGCTGCTGGAACCGGATCAGGTCGCGGTCCTGCTCAAGCAGCGGGAGGCGGCCCAGCTGGCCGCCCGGCGCAAGCAGGAGCGCGCCGGGCCGGGCGCCGGGCCGGCGAACCAGCCCGGACAGGGCATGCCGGCTGTCCCCGGCCAGGCTGGTTCGCCGGCCGCCCGGCCGGACCCGAGCCCTGACGCCGCCGCGGCGGCCGACCGGCCCACCTACGAGGTGCTCATCGAGCTGCGCCGGGAGCTGAACAGGCTTGTCGCCGCCCACCACCACCGCACCGGGCGCGCGCATGGGATGATTCACGGTGAGCTGAGGCGTACCTGTGGCGGCCCGGCAACCGGCCAGGCCACCGCCGCCCAGCTGCGGGCGCGCATCGACACCATCCGCCGCTGGGAGACATAGCGCCTCGCGTCATCCGGCCTGGCCGCACCGCGCGCTGGACGCAGGGCTGGCGGCGTTTCGCATCCAGCGCGGGAAGCAGGCAGGTCAGGTCAGGTCTTCGGCCGGGCCGCTGTCAGTGCCCGGGGCGGCGCCAGGACGCCGCGGCCCGGCTGATGCCGTTGACGAACAAGGTTGTCGGGTGCGGCTCGATAACGCGGGGCGCCGCGGCGGCGGGTCATGGGCTTTGGGCGATGCTCATGGAGGTGATCTGGGCCTTGCTGACCGGGGTGCCGTCACCGCCCCCGCCCTCGACACCGGGCGAGGTGAGGGCGTCCAGGACATCAAGGCCTTCAGTGATCTTGCCGACTATCGTGTATTTGTTTCCCAACGCTTGCACACCGGCGTCGTTCGGGTTCTTGTAAATGAGGAAGAACTGACTGCCGTTGGTGTCGGCACCGGCGTTCGCCATCGCGATGACGCCGCGAGTGTACGCGGCACCGTCGGTGTTCTCGTTGGCGTAGGCGAAGCCCGGTCCGCCCTGACCTGTGCCGGTCGGGTCACCGCATTGCAGGACGAAGATGTTCGTGGCGGTTTCACGATGGCAGGGGGTGCCGTCGAAGTACTTGGCGTTGGCCATGGTGAGCAGGGCGTGAACGGTGCAGGGGGCTTTCGCCGCGTTCAGCGCTGCCTTGATGGTCCCCTTGCTCGTGGCGATGACCATCGTGGCCGGGGACTGGTCGACGCTGCCGGCCGCGGCCGGCAGACTCACCGGCCGCGACGGGTCCCGGCCGTCCGCGGTGTAGGTGCAGGGGCCGACCTTCGTCGACACGGGCGCGGCGGAGGCCCCGGCGGATGGCGACCCGGCGGCTGAGGCTGACGGAGCCGCCGATGGGGAGGCCGCGACGGTGGTCTTGTCATCGTTGCCGGTGAGCAGGAGGACCCCCGCGAGGGAGCAGACGAGCACGACCGCGACGCTCGCGGCGATGATTGCGATTAACCGCCGGCGCTGACGCCGCGCCGCCGCGCGGCGTTCCGCCTGGCGGGCGATCCTCGCGGCGGCAATTTCGCGCCGCCGACGTGTCTTGGACGTCACCACCTGCCGGTCTCCTTGTTCCCTCGGGGCCGCTGATGCCGCGAAAGCATGCGCGCTCGTGCCGTCCTTGGCTGGGCTGGCCAGTCCGGGTGCCGGCGGGTTCGACCGGCTCCGGTAAGAGCCTGTTCATGGAGACTACTAGGGCGTGTTTCGGAAGCCAGCTGTCCGGCTCGCCACGCCCAGGCGGCACCTGGCCGCATCGCTCCCCGTCCATCGCTGCGCGATGCACGGGTACCCCGGCTCGTCGGTCGCCACCCAGCACCAGGGTGACTCCACTTCTCCGCCTTGCGCAGCACGCGCCCCAACCCCGCTCCTTGATCCACACCCCTATTGCTGGTCGCTCTTAGAGGCTCCGGCAATAGGGCGTTCGATCAGGGAGCGGCGCCCGGGCGGATGGATCGCGAGGCGGCGGAGGGAGGCGCCCTGTGTTGGGCGTCGACCGACGACAACGACGCGAGGCGCCGACCGGGCGCCGCGAGCCGGACAGTCCTATTGCCGGAGCCTCTTAGCCCAAGCCGGTCAGTTTCTTCACGTGGTCCAGGGTCGATTCGGCGATCGACCGAGCCCGGTCCGCGCCGGCTTCCAGCATTTTTTCGACCGCGTCGGGCTCGGCCATCAGCTCGTGGAAACGGCGCTGAATCGGCTCCAACGAAGCGATCACCTGGTCGGCTACCGTTCGCTTGAGAAGCCCGTAACCCTTGCCGTCAAATTCCGATTCGATTTTCTCCCGCGGCTGCCCCGACAGCACCTGATACAGCGTCAACAGGTTGAGCACCCCGGGACTGGCCGTCTCGAACCGTATGTCGCCACCAGAATCGGTCGTGGCTCGCATGACTGTCCTGCGGATGACGTCCGGAGGGTCGATCAGCCCGATTGAGTGGCCCGCTTTGGTCTCCCCGATCGACTTGGACATCTTTCCCGTCGGCTCGTCGAACGCCATGATCCGCGCTCCGCTGGTGCGGATCAGTGGTTCCGGGATCGTGAACGCCTCTCCGAACAGCCGGTTGAACCGGATCGCGATGTCCCTGGTCAATTCAACGTGCTGCCGCTGGTCCTCGCCCACTGGCACCAGATGTGTTCCATACAACAGGATGTCCGCGGCCTGGAGCACTGGATAGTCCAGCAGCCCTGTGCCCACCGACTCCTGCAAGGTCGACTTCGCCTTGTACTGGGTCATCCGCTCAAGCCAGCCCACCGGCGTCACACAGTTGAGAATCCACGTCAACTCGGCGTGCGCGCTCACCCGGGACTGCACAAAGATCGTGGACTTGTCCGGGTCGATACCACACGCCACATACAGCGCAGCGGTCTCCCGCGCCTTCGCGCGGAGGTTTTCGGGGTTGACCGCTTCGGGGATTGTCAGCGCATGCAGGTCCACCACGCAGAAGACGTTGTCGTACTGATCCTGGTTCTCCGCCCACAACGACAGCGCACCCACATAGTTCCCAATGTGGATCTTTCCTGTGGGTTGGACGCCCGAAAACACCCGCTGGCACTGCTTCTGCATGACCTGCCTCAATACTCCCTGCCCTAGGGCGATCGGTGGAACCTGCGACATCCTCCGTAACGGGTATCTCTGCCCAGTCACGGCGGTACACTATTGTGCCAAAGCGACCTCCGCCACGCTTTTTCTGGCCTCTCGTGTCTGTGGCGCACCGCAGGTGGTGAGCACTGGCATCGAACCGGGTCCCGACGACGCGAGGCGCCGCGTGGGCGCCCAGCGCACAGCGTCCACCAGCCTCCGACAGGACCCTGCCGGCCGGAGAGCTGCACGCGTCGACTCCACGATCAAGATTACCGTCCCGAGCCTTTGGCAACCTTAGTGGTCGCCGCCGGACGTTCGTCCAGGG
>NZ_CAKJTL010000135.1:9361-13970 GCF_917627385.1 Protofrankia sp. CiT1 | reverse complement strand
GTCACCACCTGCACCGGGCCGAAGGTGATGATCCCGACCTCGACGCGCTTCGCGGCGAGGTTGTCCGAGGTGAGTTCTTCCTGGAAGGCCCTGAGACCGGAGTTGAGCTCGCGGATCGGCTGACCGTTCATGGACCCGGATACGTCCAGCAGCAGCAGGCAGGGACACCGCGGCTCGGGGTTCAGGGCGAAGTCCACCTCGGGCTGGTGGCCGAAGTCGAAGTTGTCGTAGCCGATCTGCTCGGTCATCCCATCTCAATCCTGGTCGGGCGGGCGTTGCCGGGTGCTCGGCGACGAGGCGCAGGCCGGGCATCGGATCGAAAATGCAGTATCAATAGTGCCAGACCTGCACGTACGACCGGGGTCCGGCGGCGGCCACGTCAGGACGCCGCGACACGAGGCAGGATCCGTTCGCCGGCCATCCATCGCGAGAGCACCTCCCGGTCGACCAGCTGGATGCGGTGACGGTGGCCGAAGTCCGCGGCCGCCGAGGTGAAGCGGCCCGAGGTGACCAGCAGCGCGACACCGGCACGATGATCCGTCCACGCACAGCCGCTGAACTCTCTCACCGCGGACGGGCCCACGGCACGGCCCGGGTAGTGCTTGCACTGCACCGCGATCCGGACCATCCGGGGGGTGTAAGCGAGGACGTCCACGCCCCCGTCCCCACGACCTCCGACCACCCGAACCCTCAGGCAGCCGTCACGTCTCAGCAGATCCGCGACGTGATGCTCGAACTCGGTCGGGCTCAGTGCGTCGACGGCAGCCACCGCTGCTCTGCGCCCGCTCTCACGAATCCTGCGAGCGCGCACCGCGAGTAGCGACCAGCTTGTTGCGAGCGCTACAAGGATCCCAACCGGCAGCGCCCACCAGCCCCACGTATCCACGAGCCCTTGGACGAGAGTGACGAGAAGCAGGCCGCCGATCCCCACCCCACCAGCCAGGAGAACCACCGCTCATTCGCCGAAGAGCCCGCCGGACGCCCCCGCACCCGGCGGCCCCGAGATGAACCAACACGGCGAGCGCTCGGACGCCGCCGACCCGCCGACGACCCGCCGACGAACCCTGACGACCAGAAGCACGACTGACCACACGTCAACTATTGACATACAGTGCGTCGCAAAGCGGCATATCGCCGAGATCGCAGCGACTTCTCGTCACGCGAACGATGCGGCGGCGCGTGGCAACGGGTCATCAGCAGCTCGTCGGCGGCTCCGTGCGGAGTGGCGACGACACGTCGAGGAGTCTGACGTCGAGACGCGACAGCCCGCCACGGGTGCCGCGAACCCGATGAACTCCCCGGCCGGTGTCGTGCATGTCTGCCGGGTAGCGGAGATGCAGACCCGGCTGCAGTCGCTGGAGCGACGGCGCCCTCCGGTCTCGCCGGTACCCGAATCCGAGGCCGAGGCGGACATCGAAATGCGCGGCGCTTGGATCAGGTCGCTCGCTGCGAACGCGGTCCTGTCGACGTACCGGACGAACACCGTCGCGGTGGCCGCCACGTCGAGCAGCCAGGCTACGGCAGTCTCGAATCTGATAATCAGATACCATGACGGCATGCGAACCATGACGGCGACCGAGGCATCTCGGAGGTTCTCGGACCTGCTTGATGCCATCGAGGCCGGCGAAACCGTAACCATTACGCGAGGCAGTCATCCGATCGCGGAGATCGGGCCAGCACGTCGACGGACTGGCGCCGATCTTCGGGCCGCGCTCGCCGGAACGACGCCGCCGGATGACGCCTTCGAGAAGAACGTCGCCGAGGCGCTCGGCCATGTGACGGCGAACGAGGATGATCCGTGGGCCGCCGCCTGATACTCGACACCAACATCCTGATCGCCTACGAACGGGGAGCCATCGACCGGGCCAGCCTGGACGACGACGAGCTTGCGATTGCGGCCGTGTCGGTCGCCGAGTACCGCGTCGGGATCGAGCTGGCCGACACCGCCGCCAGAGCCGCGGACCACGCAAGATCACTGTTCGCCATGATGTCCGTGCTGGACGTGCTGGACTACACCGAGAGGACGGCTGTTCACCATGCTCGCCTCATCGCGGCCGCGCGGCAGATCGGACGGCCTCGCGGCGCCCACGATCTGATCATCGCGGCTCACGCGGCCGAGACCGGTCGAACCATCGTCAGCCGCGACGCCAAGGCACGCTTCGCCGATCTTCCGGACGTCCTGGCAGTCGAACCGTAGGTACCGTTCAGACGGTTTCTGTCACCGAAAGGGGGGTGGGATACTGAAGATCGAGGCGTCGACCATCGCCGAGTACCGGGCGAATTAGCGACGTGCGCTACTTGACGTCGCCCGTGAGCTCCTGCCCGCCGGCGGACCCGTCGCTGTGTGTGGACGATCACGTAATTCCCCGGGGGGGACGGGGTGCGTGTCGGGCTTGGGGTGGTCCTCCTGTTGGAGCACAGTTGCTCCTCGTCCGCGCAGGTCGGACGAGGGGTGCGACGGCGAGGAGAACCTTCGAAGGGCGGTCTCCAGCGGTCAGCGCAGCACCCCGCATCGTGCTGGGACCTACGGGGTTCTGGCATGAGGCGGACGCCCGGGTGGTGCACTGACTGGTTGAAACCACCCTCCCTCTCCTTCGTTGCTTTCTTCGTCGATCTGCGGGTTCCGCAGCCGCTGGACGGCCGCTACCAGCGCCAACAGAGCGTCGACCATGATCGTGGGAGCGTTCATTCCCTCCGCTCCCGAGAAATTTATGCGTGCAGTGCGGCTTGCTCCTTGAGTCGAGGATCCGTTGCGGGAAGGCCACCGGATTGCGGCGGATGCCCTCGAAGTCGTTCGCGATGAATTCTGCCTGGTGTGTCGCGGTCGCGGTCGCGCTCGCCTGTGACCTGCTGGCCTGGTTGGCGTTACTCGCTCTGGGCGGCGAGCTGGCGAAAACCGAGCCGAAAACGGTTCGCTAACGGCTCTTGCACACGGCCGGGCGGATTATCCGCGGCCAGCGTAAACACCGGCTGCGACTACCGGAGAACTGGCCGTGGTGGATGCGCTGCGCGCTGCTTTCACGCGGGTCCTCGCGTTGCCCGCACCCACCTGATATTCGCCCCGCCGACCCGACGATACGAGCGGGACCTGTCCGGCCCGTGGAGTCGGCGCCGACCAGGGCGACACCCGGGCCGCCTTCGTGCCCGAAGCCCAGAACAAACATCAACAGTGCCCAGCTGCAAGATTCGAACCGTTAACGATCGCGACGTGAATTTTCGAGGTTAGCGAGGTGAAAGATAGAGGTCGGCGAATTCCGCTGCGCACACCGGCGATGTCCGCAGCCGGTCGAGCCGGGCATCTTGTAGCTCGCGGGAAAATCGATTGTCGAGCTCGACATGGATGAGCTCCGACAGCCGCGTGGACGCATCCTGCGCTATCCAGGAGCGCCGTAAGCAGGTATCGGAATAGGCTGCCAGCGGTGCGTCGTCGCCATACCTTAGTGATCTTGTTACCGCGTGAGCGAGGTCCTCGGCGTCGGCGATGGCCAGGCTTGCGCCCTTGGCCGCGGTCGGCGGTATCCGCCTGGCCGCGTCCCCGGCCAACAACAGGCGGCCAAATTTGATCGGATCGTAGAACACCGTGTCCATGGATACCACGGCTACGGGCTCTAGCAAGGCTCCCTCGATGAGCGTCCAATCCTCGTCAACGGCGAGTCGGGTATGCAGTTCCGTCCAGATCCGGTCTTCCGGCCAGTGCTCTGGATTGGTATTCGATTCCACCTGCAGGTAATAACGGGTCATCTTCTCGTCGCGTAGCATCTGGCCGGCGAAGCCGGCGGTGCTGACAGAATAGACGGTGCGGCGAACAGAAGGGCCGGCTCCCACAAGAGCCGCTATCCACGCCCACCGTCCGCCCGTCCGTTCGATAGACCGGATCGCGCCGGGCGGGATGAAACCACGGCTGACTCCCTGGTGGCCGTCGCAGCCGGCAATGTAATGGCAGCGCAGTCGGCGTTCCGTGGAGTCGGCCGCCACGAAACGCACCGCCGGCCGGTCGCTGTTGAGATCCTCGATCCGCACGTCCGACACCGCGAACTCGATCGCGCCGCCGGTATCTAGATAGGCGGCGAGCAGATCGCCTACCAGCAGATGCTGGGGATAGATAGTGAACCCGTGGCCGGTCAGCGCCTCGCAGTCGACAACAAAACGTTGCCTGCGGTGGCGGAACTCACACATGCCCGCTACCTTGCCGGCCGAACGCATCTTGTCGGCGAGGCCGTGGCGTTCAAGAATGGCCACTTGGCCTGGGCCGTAAGCGCCGGCCCGCACAAGGCTATGGATTTCCTCCTGGGTCCTCCGTTCAAGGACGACGGTGTCGATGCCGGCCCTCTTGAGGATCGTGGCCGCGATCAGTCCGGCCACGCCCGCCCCGATCACCGCGACCTCGAACGACTCGCCCCGCGGACCGTGGTCGGCGCCGGGGCCTGATTGTAACCATGGCAATACCATCTTCTTGCTCACCTCTCACCACTTGTGTCGCCCGCCTTCGGGTGACCATGGTCATAGCGGTCGGTGCGGACGCCTGGGGTGAATTACCCGTTCCGATACCCGTTGTTCACCGGAGCGGAGGTCTGCCCCGTCAACACTGCTACCCGCCCCATGCTGCCCC
>NZ_CAKJTL010000135.1:4637-9084 GCF_917627385.1 Protofrankia sp. CiT1 | reverse complement strand
ATGCTGCCCCTGGTGACGCCCGCGCCCTCAGCTGAATAGCTGTGCGCAGGCGCTGCTCACCCGCACCATGTAATGGACGGACAGATCAATCGTAACTAGAGATCCGATGTCATAACATGAACTCTTGCACGGATGTAGTATCGGCCGGGCTCCGGTTCCCGGTCCACTGGAAGGCAAGAGGCTCCCTGGTTATCTGAATCATCCTTTCGCTCGTCGCATACTGAAGAGAATCTTAGCAGTTGGACCACGGCAGGCCCGCGACCTGCGCGGATGCGTCCACCCGAGTCCCGTAATGTAAGTATTCGGTGATGCCGTGGGAGGACACACCGAGCACCCGGCCGGCGTTGCCGGTCGGGTTCGTGTCGGCTGTCGAACGGGGTTAGGGCGCGGGCCCGTCGGGGTCTCGGCTGCCGGCGGTGTCCCCGGGATCGGGTAGCCAGACGAAGAACCGTTCCAGTGCCATGCCCTCGGGTGGCTTGCCCCCGGCGGCGGCGCAGGGATTCAGGTATCCGGTCAGGTAGGCGAGGGGTTCGTAGCCGTTGCGTTCGGCGGTGGCGGTGCGGGTCCAGACCCGGGCGGCCAGGTGGGCGGCCCATTCGGTTTGCGCGCCGTAGTAGTTCTTCCGGCCGACGACGCGGTCTCCAGCGGGGCCAGCAGCGCGTGCACGTCCTTCAACGCCCCCGGCAAGGTGCCCTCGGCCAGGTCGAGCCTTTCCGCGGGGGAGTGCCCGAGCAACGGTGTAACACCCAGCGCCAGCGGGCCGTTTCCGCAGGCGAAGGCCCCATTGCTGGTAGTTACCGGAAAATCTTCTGACAGTCCCCAGAGCCGGAAAGTTGACAGTCCCCCGCCCGGATCCCCGGGACGGGGCGTTCGATCATCCTGCCGTCGTCAGGCATCCTGAGCGTCGGCCAACATTGCGGTGGGGTGCTCTCTATCCGGCCCTCGGGGCCGTGATCATGGCGATCGCCGCGGTCCTGAGCTCGGCCAGGACTTCCCGCGCCTGCTCGTCCGTGAACGAACGGTCCTCGCAGCGCAGTTCCAGGTTCGCCATGGCCGTGGCGGTGAACAGGGCCAGGAGGAACTCCCGTTCCTCGGTCAGCTCCGGCATGACGTCCTTGCTCAGGACGGACAGGAGCCGGAGGCCCTCGGTGAAGTCCCGGCCCGTCGGCACCAGCGAGTCGCCACTCAGAACAAGCCGGGCCACGAAACGCGCATAACTGCTCGATCCGCGGTGGGCGAGAACATGCTCCGCCAGGGGTTGAATACCGAGATCAATGATCTGCTCAAGATTAAGTTTGCGACCATCCGCACACGCCTCTTCTATCAGCGCGAGCCGGCGGCGGTTGATCGGCACCATCCGATAGGCGTACAGGGCCTCAATCAGGCGGTCCCTGGTGCCGAAATGGTACTGCACCGCGGAGTTGTTCCGCTGGCCCGCGCTCCTGCCGATCTCCCGGAGTGAGACCTCGAAGCCGCGCTCCGCGAACAGCCGCTCCGCCGCGCGGAGAATCGCAGCGGACGTTCCGTCTTCGGTCTGCACTGTTCCGGTGTCCATTCGCGGAAGCAAGGTCGTGGTCTGCCGAACGCCGACCGATGTCTCGGTCAGACGGCGAGCGCGGTGGCGGTGGGCCGGGGCCCTCGACGAGCGCCCCGGCGAGGCATACCCACGAAGTTCAGGCCCTGGTCCGCGGCGGAGCCAGAAAAGAACATACGCGACAGTATGCGCCGCGGCGTCACCCCCCGCGCACGCGACCTGGCCGCGCGCGAGCGCCCGAGTGGGACCGGTCGGCCACGGCGAAGAGTTGTTCGCAACGCATCCACACCGTCACGCAAAGCGCATGGGCGAACCATAGTTCGCGCGTTGCGCCTTCTTCACCAATTCTCTAGGTTTGGTGAGGATAAGACGATGTGTCTTGGAACTGCGCCCCGCGGAACTGGCCGCCCACGCCCAAGAGGAGTCCACCTTCGTATGAGATGGTCACGCACGATCCCTGCTCTCCTCCTTGGCGCAGCCATGTTGATCATCACCGCGTGCGGTGGCGGAACGTCGGGAGCCACGGCCGACAGCCCCGCGGGCACCTCACTGCGGGTCGCCGATCAGCTCACCGTGCTGGAGACGCCACTCAGGCTCGCCGGGCAGGACAAGAACCTGCCCTACTCGGTGACCTACTCCAACTTCGTGGGCGGGCCGCCGATGCTTCAGGCGTTCCAGGCCGGGAAGCTCGACGTCGGCTGGATCGCCGACGCACCGCTGATCTTCGCCCAGGCCGCCCGGCAGAAGGTGGTCGGCATCGCGGCCTATGCCACGACGAACGGGTCGCAGCTTCTTCTCGCCGCCCCGGACCGACACATCACGACGTGGGCGGACCTGAAAGGAAAGTCCGTCGGATACCAGAAGGGCACGAGCCTGGAGTCCGTTCTGTTGCTCGGGCTGCAGAGCGCGGGCCTGAGTCTGAAGGACGTCAAGCCGGTCGACCTCGCGGCGACGCAGCTCGTGCAGGCGCTGCAGGCGGGGGAGATGGACTCGGTCATCACGTCACAGCCGTTGGACTCCGCCTACCTGGCCAAGAACCCCACGGCGCCGCAGATTCCGGTCCCGGGCAACAACCTGGCGCTCCGGACGAACTTTCTCATCGCCTCCGAGAGCGCGTTGAAGGATCCAGCCAAAGCGGCGGCGATCGGTGACTACGTCGCACGGTTCGTGAAGGCCGTCAACTGGGAGAACTCCCACGTCCCCGAGGTCTCCAAGGCGACGTACGTGGACCAGTACAAGCTGCCGCAGGCGCTCGGGGAGCGGCTCCTGGCAGCGGCCGGCCCGAGCGCCTTCTTCGCGCTTCCCGGTGACCTGCTCCCCGCACAGCAGAACCTCGCGGACCTCTTCGCGCAGGCCGGTGAGATCCCGTCGAAGGTGGACACCGCCGCCGAGTTCACCTCGCTGTACAACGCGACCGTGCTCGCCGCCCAGGGCAGCGCCGTGCAGAGCAGCGCCGCGCCGACGCGAGGCAGTTCGTCGTGACGGTCACGACATCCGAGATCGTCTCGCTGCCCACTCTGGGCGCCGAGGCAGCCCAGGTGACGGACCGGCACGGGCCGCGGGCCGCGCTGGCATGGCTGGGCCGGCTCCGACGGGCCGAGCGGCTGCTCGGGGTCGTGCTGCTCGTGGCCCTGTGGCAGATCCTCTACAGGACCGGCGTCACCACCGATGAGACCCTCTCCGGCCCGTCGGCGGTGTGGGGATCGGCCTGGGACAGGATCGCGGACGGTTCCCTGCCGTCCGCGATCTGGGTCTCGCTGCACCGCGTGCTGATCGGCCTGGCTGTCGGGCTTCCCATCGGCGTCGTGCTGGCGTTGGCCGCCGGGCTGACCCGGCTTGGCGACGACGTCGTGGACACCTCGATGCAGATGCTGCGCTTCATACCGATCATCGGCCTGCAGCCGCTCATCATCGTCTGGTTCGGCCTCGGTGAGACGGCGAAGATCTCGCTGATCGTTTTCGGTGTCGTCTTCCCGACCTACATCAACACCTACCATGCGGTCCGCGGCATCGACCCGAGAATGCTGGAGCTGGGCAGGGTGATCGGCCTGGGTCGCCTCGCGATGATCCGCCGGCTCGTGATACCGGGCGCGCTGCCCGGTTTCCTCGTCGGTCTGCGGCTGGCCTTCGGTGTCTCCTGGTTACTGCTGGTCTTCGCCGAGCAGATCAACGCCCGTGAGGGAATCGGGTATCTCATCGTCCAGGCGCAGGCCTTCTACCAGACCGACGTGATCCTGGTCGGCCTGGCCACCTATGCCGTCCTCGGGCTCGTCTCCGACCTGTTGGTACGTGGAATCGAACGCGTGGCGCTGACATGGCAACCGAGCAGGTGACCCGAGCGGTGCACCCCATCGCGGAAGCGGTCGTCGATCCGTTGACGCCGGTGGATCTGGCCAGCGAGGCGGTCCCGGCCGGCGGCGAGGCGCCGACCGTGGTCGAGGTCACCGCTCTGACCCGGCGCTTCGGCGGCCGGGCCGTCATCGACGGCGCCGACCTGCGGCTGCGTGCCGGGGAGTTCGTCGCCGTGCTCGGTCGCAGCGGGACCGGCAAGAGCACGTTGCTGCGGGCGCTGGCCGGTCTCGACCGGCAGGTCCACGGCGAGATCCGGGTCCCCCGGGCCCGATCGGTCGTGTTCCAGGACGCCCGTCTGGTGCCGTGGGCCCGGGTGTTGGACAACGTCATCCTCGGGCTGGGGACCGACGACGCCCGCACCCGCGGCCTGGCGGCGCTGGAGGAGGTGGGTCTGGCCGGCCACACCCGGGCCTGGCCCAAGACCCTCTCCGGCGGCGAGGCCCAACGGGTGGCGCTGGCCCGGGCTCTGGTCCGTGAACCGGGGCTGCTGCTGCTCGACGAGCCATTCGGCGCCCTCGACGCCCTGACCCGAATCCGCATGCACGCGCTGCTGCGCGGGCT
>NZ_CAKJTL010000135.1:1735-4404 GCF_917627385.1 Protofrankia sp. CiT1 | reverse complement strand
CCTCGACGCCCTGACCCGAATCCGCATGCACGCGCTGCTGCGCGGGCTGTGGCAGCGGCACAACCCGGCGGTGCTGCTGGTGACCCACGACGTCGAGGAGGCGATCCAGCTCGCCGATCGCGTCCTCGTCATGGCGGACGGGAGGTTCGTCCTCAACACCCCGGTCGCCGTCCCCGCACCCCGCGACAAGGCCGACCCGGCGCTCGTCGCACTCCGCCGGCGGCTGCTGGCCAGCCTCGGCGTCACGGACACCACCAGCAACTGAGACGACCAGCCAGGCCCCCGCGTCACCCTCGCGCCCGACCCGACCGATCGACCGACTCACGAGGCGACATCAAGAAGGAGAACGATGACCACCACGCTCACCGCACTGGACGGACGGCAACTGACCGGCAACATCGGCGCCGAGATCAGCGGACTGCGGCTCTCCGGAGACCTGCCCGACGACGTGATCGCGGCGATCCGGGCCAACCTGCTGGAGCACAAGGTGCTGTTCTTCCGCGGCCAGGATCACCTTGACGACGACGAGCAGGTGGCCTTCGCCCGCCGCCTCGGCCCGATCACCCAGGGGCACCCGAACGTCGCCCCCGACTCGGAGGTCTTCGACCTCGATTACAGCAGGTCGGTCGAGCGCGCCAACGTCTGGCACACCGACGTGACGTTCGTGGTGCAGCCGCCGTCGTTCTCCGTGCTGCGTGGACTGCGGATTCCGGACGTGGGCGGCGACACCATCTGGGCCAACACCGCCAGTGCGTACACCGCGCTACGCCCGGAGCTGCGCGAGCTGGCCGACCAGCTGTGGACGCTGCACACCAACGACTTCGACTATGCCGAGTCCCACGAGCGGATTGAGCGGCTCAGGAACCTCGACCCCTCCCGGTTCGGGAACGGCTTCCTGCCGACGATCTACAAGACGCGGCACCCGCTGGTCCGGGTGCACCCCGAGACCGGTGAGCGGTCCCTGCTGCTCGGCGGCTTCGCCCGCGGTTTCATCGGGTTCAGCTCCTCGACGTTCGAGGCGCTGAAGAAAATCTTCCAGGAGGAGATCACCCGCGCCGAGAACACCGTGCGGTGGAAGTGGGAGACCGGCGATCTGGTCATCTGGGACAACCGCCTCACCCAGCACTACGCCAGCGCCGATTACGGCACCGTTCCCCGCCAGGTCAAGCGGGTGACGGTCGTCGGAGAGGTGCCCGTGTCGGTGCACGGTGAGCACAGCCACGCCCTGCAGGGCGACGCGACCGAGTTCAACAACAGGTTCGCCACGGTGAACTGACCTCTGCCTCACGTCCGTCCCGGTTCGGCGTCCGTCCCGGTTCGGCGTCCGTCCCAGTTCGGCGTCTGTCCCGGTTCGGCGTTCGTCCCAGCGCGCCCCGGGCGCCCTCCGGCTGGCGGTCGGCGGTCAGAAGACTCGCCGCCCGCCAGCCGAGTGACCCACCGGCCCCCGGCCTGCCGAAGGGCGACTCGACGATCCCCGGCTCACCGGACCTCGGCCCCTGGGCTCCCGTCCCGCCGAGGGCCGAGCCGCACCGGAGCGCGGCGCCGGCGCGGGCGCCGACCTCGATGACGAAGAAACAGGACAGACGCCGCAGCGTCACCGCGCAGTCCACAGGGAAGAAGTCCATGGCCAGCATCGTGGACGCCTGCGTACGCGGGAACTGCCGCCCTGTCGTGTCGGTCTGCCTGTGCGGAGCCGGGGGCAGCCCCAGGGACGTCAGGACCCGGCGGATCGCGGATGCACTCACCCGGTGACCGAGCTTGAGCGGCTCGCCGGGGATCCGCTGGTAGCCCCACGTCGTGTTCTCGGTCGCGAGCCGCTCGATGAGGGTCACGATCTGCGTGCCGACCGGTGGCCGACCCATCCGCTGGGGATGGGTCCCTTTCCCTACGATCAGACGGCGGTGCCACCGTAGGACGGTGCCGGGCGTGACCAGCCGGAGCGCTCGCAGCGCCGTGGGGAGAAGCCTGATCAGTGCGGCGAGGACTGCCCGGTCCACCCAGTCCCACCGCGGCTTCGGCTGGGTACGACGTAGCACCGCGACCTCATGGCGCAGCACCAGCAACTCGATGTCCTTGGACGCCGACGAACGAGCGGGGAGAACCAACCAGCCACACACCCGCACGAAGATCAGATAAAGCAGGCGTACGAAGATGGCTGACCATCATGCCGGCCGCCGCACCGTCGCATCACCCCAGCTCACGGGCCGAAGCCGACTTCTGGCACCCCACAGGGATCGACGAGATCCTGTTCGATACCGTCCCGGCGCGCGCCGTCCAGCCGGGCGCTGATGAGCGCGAAGGGTTCCCACGGCTCGACAAGATCTTTCTCCAGGATGGCGAGATCGTGAAAATGGCGGAGCAGCCCGCCCAACTCCCGCGGGGTCACCCGGCAGCCCGCGTCGATCTCGTAGTAGACCCACAGGGTCACGACACCCGTCGACGTGACGACCGGCTGGCGGAGGCCGGAGACGGCGGCGGGTTCGGTTACCTCCATCCCTCGGGCAGCGAGACGCACCACGAACTCCACCGTCCGCGCGACCTGCTCGACCCGGGTCTGCGGGCGTGCCACCCGGAGCACGAGGCCACGCTCCCGGTACGCGTAAAGCGCGTTCTCCCCGAACCGGAGAAGGTCCAGATCCGGTGGGGTCCCGACCCCGAGCCGCGCGAGA
>NZ_CAKJTL010000135.1:0-1077 GCF_917627385.1 Protofrankia sp. CiT1 | reverse complement strand
GCCACCCTAGGCCTGTAAGCCGTCACAAGCATCCTGGACGGGACAATCCGGGCGCAGGCAGAGCGCTACCTGGTGTCTGTGTCCCGCTCCGCGCCAGGCGGTGGAACCCCGGTCTCCGGAGGAGCGACGGAGATCACAAAACGGATGTCCGCGACGTCGCCCAGCTCCACTGATGCTCACCATCGAGCAACATCAACAGGTGATGACACACATACAAACCGTGGGGTAAACGTGGGGTTCAGCGCCTCGGGCGCCTGGCCACGTGATAAGAAGTGCCTGTGCCGCAGGCGATCTGAGTGGGGCGGGTGGGACTCGAACCCACGACCGACGGATTATGAGCTGTCGTGTTCTTCGTCCGTCTCTGTCCGCCGACGTTCGTCAGCGCAGGTCACAGGCTTGATCTTTTCTGTGGACGTACGCTGACGTCCGTAGTCGTCAGCCGGCTTGGCTGCCCCTGTGGCTGCCATCGGTGGCGTCGAATGCATGCCCTTCCCCTGGCCCGGCTCGAACCGCTTCGTCCGTCGCCTACGACCGTTCACGGAGGTCTGTCGGCTGGCCGGAGCATTCGATGACACGAGCAAGGCAGACCGTCCGCCGACGTACGTGGACGTCCGGTGATCTGCGGTGCGCGTCCGTCAGCGTCCGTGCTTGTCCGCAGTCGTCCGCCGGCTCGGGTACACCGTCAGGTACACGGGCGCGGTCGGTGGCCGGGACCGTCGTGTTCGGTGGCAAGCCGACCCGCACCGCAGGCGCGTCAGCGCCGAGGAGCGGAAGCGGTGCGGCAGCATTCTTTGACCTCGTGTGCCTGGACGGGACGGGTGGTCCCAGCGCGTGACGATCGATCCGCGGATGAAGAGTCATGTTCGTGATATTCGTGGATGTGTGCTGGTGTTCGTCAGCGCGGGTCGGCGAGCTTTCCGTGTCCGTGTCCGTGTCCGTGTCCGTGGCCGTGCGTCGAGGTCCGCTCACAGTGCTGTCAGCGGTTGCTGTCACACCCGATACGGCCGGGGTGGACCGACACATCGAGGCTGACCAGCGGGGGCGGTCAGCCCATGTCCCACAGTCGCACGGTGGTGT
>NZ_CAKJTL010000134.1:103023-126999 GCF_917627385.1 Protofrankia sp. CiT1 | reverse complement strand
CCCCAGGCGGCTCGGCCGACCCGACGCCGACACCAGGTGACCTCCCGCAGCCACGTGTGGCACCGAGCCCCAGCGGACCCGCATCGGCCGCACCCGAGCCTGGGCCCACCGCGGCCACGGTGTCCACCGTGCCGGCTGCCGCCCCGTCGCCTGCCGCGTCACCTGCCGTCACCCAGCCGGCGTCCGCGGCTTCGCCGGCACCGGCCGCGACCGGGCAGCCGACCGTTTCGCCATCCCCTTCTCCGTCACCAGCGGGCAGCGGACCGCCTGCCAGCACGCCGGTGCCGACCACGGCGACCACGGCGACACCACCATCGGCCGCTCCTTCCGCGGCGGCCACCACCCAGGCGCCGGTGACCGCTGGGTGAACAGCCCCACGCGCTGGAAGCGGTGGAAGGCGCGGGTTTCTGGCTGAGCAAACTGCCGTCGGCGGCCAGCGCGCCGCCGGCTCGGATCGGGGGCGGACAATGAACGTGAGTCGACCGGTGAGGCCGTGTGGGGAATGCGGCCATGAGTGGCGGCTGCATCGCCGTGGCGAGTTGCTCGTCTGCTGTGACGTGATGCGCTGCCAGTGCCGGCTGCTGGTCGGCGACTATGCGGGCCAGCTTGCTCTCGGGCCGTATGAGTCGGTGCCGTGCGCGGTTGGCTGCGGCCGCGTCGCCCAGCGTGGGGATATTCGCTGCCGGCGTTGCCGGGGGGCGCTTCGCCGCCATCCGCCCGCGGTGCCGCCCCAGACGGACGACCAGCATCCGGGATGGCGGCCCGCGGCCGTGTGACAGCGGCGTTCGGCCGGGCTGATCGAGGCGGGCCGCGGCCCGGAATGCGGTCCCGCCCTGAACGTGCATTCATTCACTGTAACGCATCGTAGTGTTTCGCTTGATTTCCACCCGGAGTTTCGGATACGGACACCATGCCCGGAGCAAACAGCCATGCAACCGCAACTCTGCCGTTTCTTGGCAGTCACGACCAGGAAACTGGCTGGGTAGAGCCTGGCTGAGAATTCTGCTGATGAGTGTGTCCAATGTTGGGATCCACGGGGGAGGGGGCGGGCGGATCAGACCGCACCGCGGCCGGCGGCCGGTCGTGCTGCCATGCGCTGTCAGGGCCGCCGAATTTTTGCCATAGCTCTGGTGGCCTGTCGGCGAGTTTGTTTCCGGCCTCCGTCGGTTCTCCTGGTAAGGGAGCTCAATGCGTCTCGACATCATTATTCCCGCGCATAACGAGGAGCATCGGATCGGTCGCACGCTCGACAGCTATCTGCGTGCGTTCGACGCGCCGGGCTTCCATTTTTTCGTGGCGCTGGATCATTGCACCGATGGTACCGCGGCAATCGTCCGGAGCTATCAGGCCGTCGATGACAGGCTGCGGATGTATCGCTACCCGAAGCTTGGCAAGGGCGGCGTGATAACGGAGACGCTCCGGCGGGCCGACGCGGGACTCGTCGCCTTTGTCGACGCTGATCGCGCCACCCCGCCGGGTGAGCTGCTGAGGCTCGCGACGGTCGCCCAGGACGTCGGCGCGGCGGTGGCCAGCCGGTGGCATCCGGCTTCGCTGCTGCCCGTGGCCCGTCCGTTGCGGCGCCGCGCGGCAAGTGCTGGATTCGCGATGCTGGTTCGGCTGATGTTCAAACTGCCTTACTGCGATACGCAGTGCGGCGCCAAGGTGTTTCGGCGGGACGTCTTGGACCAGGTCACGCCGTATCTGTCCGCCCGCGACTTCCTCTTCGACGTCGACCTGCTGGTCGTCGCCCGCGCCCTGGGGTGCGAGGTGGCGGAGGTGCCCACGGTCTGGATCGACCAGCAGGGCTCGCGGCTGGACCTGCTCGCGGACAGCCGGCGGATGGCCGTCTCCTTGTTACGCCTGTGGCTGCGGCATCGGATGCTGCCGGTCCCGGCACCCGCCCGCAGCGAACCAGCGGTTGCCTCGGCGTTGCTCGCGGCAGGCCGGCGAGCTGTCGATGTCGCGGCCTGACGTCGCGCTCGTCGCGCCTTATCCACCGCGCGGCGCGAAGCACGCCGGGACGAGCGGCGTCGCCTCCTACGCGGCGAACCTCGCGACCTCACTGGTTGACGCGGGCGCGACGGTCGCGGTGGTCGCGCCCAAGCTCAACGTTCGTGAATCGGCCGCGGTGCCCCCGAGCGACGAGCCAATCCCCACCGTGCATCGAGCCTTTGGCAACCGGCCGTGGTCGCTGCTGGCCGCATGGCGCTCGGCCCGCGAGACCGGGGCTCCGATCATCCACCTGCAGCACGAGCTGTTCCTCTACGGCGGGGCCGCGGCGTTGCCGTCACTGGTGACGGCGCTGTCCGCCCGGCGGCGTGGCCGCCCCGCGGTCGTCGTCACCATGCACCAGGTTGTGTCACCCCAGGACGTCACCGCGGAGTACACGCGGATGCACCGGGTGGCCGTACCGGCGGCGGTGGCGCGCGGCGGGCTTGCCGGCCTGCAGCGGGTGGTGAGCGGGCTCGCCGACGCGGTCGTGGTCCATGAGCGTGCGTTCACCGATGTCGTCCCGTCCGCCGTGCTCATTCCGCACGGGATCGAGGATCTTGTCACCCCGGACCGCGGGGCCAGCCGGCTCGCGCTCGGCCTGGACGGTCGGCTGACCGTTCTCTGTTTCGGTTTCGTGGCGCCCTACAAGGGCCTCGAGCTGGCCTGCGAGGCGGCTGTACTGGCTGGCGGCACCGTCCAGCTCGTGGTTGCCGGCGGTGACCATCCGCGGATGACCGGGACGCACAGCTACGCGGACGCGCTCCGCGAGCGGTTCGCCGACAAGGTGCGGTTCGTCGGATATGTGCCAGAAGAGCAGGTCGGTCACTGGTTCGGCGCTGCCGACCTCGCCTTGCTGCCGTATCCGAAGCCGCATGCGAGCAGCGGCGTGCTGGCGCTGGCTTTCGGTTACGGAACCCCGGTGCTGCTGTCGCGGGCGCTCGCGGACTGCGTCGGTGCCCCACCGTTGATGACCATACCGGGAACACCGGCGGAGCTCGCCGAACGGCTGCGCGAGCTTGCGCGGGACCACGCTCGGCTCGACCGGATCCGCGCGGCGAACGCGTTCCTCGCCGACGGCAGATCCTGGCCCACGGTGGCCGGCCGCCATCTCGACCTCTACGAGGAGGTGACCGGTGGCAAGGGTGCTGTTGGCCGGCGCGTTCGGACAGCGTAATCCGGGCGACGAAGCGCTGCTGGAGGCGTTTCTGCGGGCGCTGCCCGGCTGCGACTTCGTGGTCACCACGGCGCGTCCGGGATGGACGGAGCACACCTATGGATGTGACGCCGTCGACAGCGATGATCCGTGGGCGGTCGCCCAGGCTCTGCTGAGCGCGGATGTGGTCGTCCTCGGTGGCGGCACCATCTTCAAGACCCTGCACCCGAGCGCCGGCCGTGCGGCGCGTTCGTTGTTGGTGCGTTCACTTGCGTTGGTCACCTCGGCACGAACGCTCGGACGCAGGGTCGCCGCGGTCGGTGTCGGCGCCGGTCTCCTGGCCGACCCGCTTTCGCGACGGCTTGCGCGGGAGCTGGTCCGCCGTATCGATCTCCTCGTGCTGCGCGACGAGGAGTCAGCTCACCTGCTGCGCGGCTGCGGCGCCCCGACACCGTTCCGGGTCGGTTCGGACCCCGCGTGGACGCTGTTGAACCCACCGCTGAACCCACCGCCGCACACCGGCGGCCGGTACCGCGACCGGGAGAATACCGTCCTGGTCGCGCTGAGCCATCTGGCAGCCACCGGCAAGGAGCTCTCGCTGTTGCTCGACCGGCTCGCGGAGGCTCTCGCCGAGCAGAGCGCGAACGGGCTGCGGGTGCTCCTTCAGCCGTGGCAGGTCGGTAGCACGGGTGCGGACGACCGCGAGATGGCGTCCTATCTGCGGGCCCGGCTTGCGGGCAGCACGGTGCTGGCACCGCCGGCGGACCTGGCCGAGGCACGGGCCAGCGCCGCTTCGGCCAGGTTGCTCGTGGCGATGCGCTTTCATGCGCTGCTCGCCGGTGCCGCCGCCGGGACCCCCGTGGTCGCGGTCGCGCACGAGGCCAAACTCGCCGGCCTCGCCCGCCGGCTCGGCCAGCCCGCCGTCCGGCCGGACGCGCCCGCGGGCGAGCTGGCGGGCGCCATCCGGCGGGCCGGCGCCGGCACCGCCGCCGGTACGTCACCGGCGAGCGTGCAGGCGGAGACCGCGCAGGCCGAGGAGGGTTTCCGGCTGCTGCGGCTACTGATTGACCATGAACGCTGGGATGAGACCGACACTCTTACCGGGCTTCGGCTGGAGGCCGCTCAATGGGCGGTGAGCCCGCCGGAACGGGTCTGAGAGGTCCTGTCCGGCGTGCTTGTCCCAGGCGGCCGGAGCGCGGGTAGGATCATGAAAACCGTGAGGGTGGCGTACCTGGCCGCGGCTGGCAGAACATCCGGCCGGGACATATGGGTGAGCAGCGCGTACTGGCTGCATGCGCCCAGCAGAACCGCGGCGGCGACCTCGGGCTCGACGTCCCGATTGATTCGGTCGAGCTGTTGTTCCTGCGCCAGATAGAACGCCACGCCAGCATGGACCGCGGACAGATCCCGGCGATCGGTGACGAGTCTCGTCCGGACCGCCGCGTGCAGCTCGGTGTCGGTGAACAGCCCGCCGGCCAGCGGCAGATACTGCGCGAAGAAAGTGATTGCCGACCGTGACAACTCTTCGAGGTTGCCCTGCACCGTCCCCCGGCCGATACAAAACCTCAGCTGGTCGAGAGCGTTGTCGAGGGTGGGTAGCCCCTCCAGCATCACCGCGGTGATGAGGTCCGTTTTGTCGGCAAAGTGATTGTAGATGCTGCCCACGGCCACGCTGGCTTCGCGCGCAATCTCCTTGGACGTCGCAACGGCCAGCCCGCGTGTGCGAATAACCTGGGCCGCCGCTTCGATGAGCCTGTGTCGCATGAGCTGACGTGGCACCCGTCGCCTCCGTTTTCCCCCGTCAACGACGGCTACTCGGTCGCTGTACCAGACCTTGGAGGATAGGAGAGGATGGCCCGGAAAATATTATCGCCGGACAAAACGATGGTGTCCGGGACATGAACGTCGTTCGCGAAACCGCGATCAGGCGAACCTGGCCGATGTTCAGGGGCTCGTCAAATTCGCGGTGATGGAACTATAGCAGATCGTGATGTAAGTCCAGGCCGGGGCTGAGGTTCTGTTCGTCGCTGCCGATGGTGGGATATGCTGGCTGTTTTCGTTGGCTGCTATGGTGACGCAAGTGTATCTGTGAGCAGAACCGGCGCTAAGAGCGCCCGGCAGTAAGGGCGTGGATCAAGGAGTGGGGCTGGGGTGCGTGTATCGCGAGGCGGCGGAGGGAGTCACCCTGGTGTTGGGTGGCGACCGAGTCACGCCGGCGGAGTTCCGGAAGGTCGTGCCTGACGCAGCACTGGAAAAGGCAAGGGAGTGCGGGGCACCGCGCGCGTACCTAATCGCGCCCCCTGACGGGGTCAATAGTCACCCCTCCTAATCTACAGCCCTGCCCCTCTCAACGTAACACCGGCACCACGGGCCCAGCGCCGTCGACGTCTCTGTGCCCTCGCCCATTTGAACCGCATGCATCCGGGGAAATCATTTGATGGCCTGGGCCAGCACGTCGAGGCTGTTGGCGCGCGCCCACCGCACCGACGTGGCGTCTTGCAAAGCGTGTATGAGCCGCCGGGCAAGCCGTTGCGAAACGAACCACTCCGGCGCAACCTGGTGGACACCGGCCAGCGTTTTTGCCGCTCCGGCGTAGCCCTTGGTGGCAAGCTGCGCCTCCGCCACCGTGAGCAAATACCGCTGCCACGTGGTTTCCCGGATTGCTTTGCCCCGGCGCACCCTGCGTGCGAGGAACAGCGCCCGGTCCGCCTCACCCATGACCATCGCGTTTTCAACCTCGATGGTGTCAACGGTCGTGGGGCCGAAAGCAGCCCAAAAGCTGCTCACCGTCATGTAATCGTTGCGGAGCCGCCCGGCAACCTCTTTGGCCGTAGCTAGATACCCAGAACTGGCCGCCGGTCGGTTATTGCGGGCTGCCGACGAACTGGCGCGGGTGAGCAATCGGCCGTATTGGGCGAGGTGGATTTCTGTAACCTCGCCATGGGGTTCAATGGCCTCTGCCATGAAAAGCGCCGTATCCTCGGCATCGTCCAACCGTGCCTGACGGGTAAAGTTCCAGGCGATGTTATCGGCGGCACTTGCCCGAAGCAGTTCATCCCCGGCACCCTCGGCCGCCCGGATTGCGCGTTCCGCCGCGGTGATTGACAAATCCTCCCGTCGGAATTGCAGGAGAACCAGTGACGCCATGAGGTAACTGCGAGCCGCCAGCCGTTGCCCGACGACGGCAAAGTCTCCCGTGGCCGCACCCGCGGCGGCATCCGCCGCGATCAGAAGTCCGGGCGCAAGCGCCAACGCATCTTTGTACCTGTTCGCCTGGTACATCCGGGTTAGCTCGATAAGCCCTTGCCTGACATCCCCAATGTTTGGCGCGTCGCCCCCAGGAGGGCTGACCGGCACCGGCACCAGCACCCGGCGCAGCGCCGCCAGGTCTGCGGTGTCGCCGTTGTCATCCCGGTCAAGAGGGCCACCGTAGGACAGAAGATCGGAGGTGGTGACGCCCAGCACGCGGGCAAACGAATGGAGGGTAGGAAGGCTGACCGCATCCCGGGCACCCCGTTCCAACTTCCGGACCGTGGTGAGACTGACGCCGGCGCGCTCCGCAAACTCATCTTGGGTGAGGACAGCCCGGACCCGTAGCTCTGCGACCCGTTCACCAAGGCTTTCAGCCATAGGCCAAGAGTACCGACTTCCGTGGTGGGAGGGGCGCACTGGGTAATACTGCCTAACGCTTCATAGAAACTCGGCCGCCTGCGGCCGGGGTTGGTGGTGCTCCTGGGGTCACCTCGCGGCGAGGTGACCCCATTGGCATCTGTGCGCAACGTGGCAACTACACCACGATTCGTCCCAGGCTCCCGCTGCCTGCGAGGTACGGCCCTGGGCGACGGGAGCCCACCAGCCCGCAGGAGGCAGACGAGAGGGCAGAGCGATGAGCACGAAGCCGGCGGCCTACGGCTACATCAGCGTTGAGGGTGAAGACGAAGCCGAAATTGGCCGCCTTCAAAATACGGTGACGCTGCATGCCATCACCGAAGGTCTCAGTCTCGAAGAAACATATGTTGACCGTAATATCCCGCTCGCCCAAGTGAGCGGCCGCCCGGCGCTCATGACGGTGCTAACGCTCGTCAATGAAGGCGAGGGCGTCTACGTCATCGTTCCGAACCCGGACGCCATGTCGAGAGCATCCGGTGTCCGCCGGGCCATCACTCTTGAAATCTTCCAGGCGGGCGGACATTTGCAAATTGCCAGCGGGGAGAGGAGCGATCGCCTTCCTCTCCGCAGACCCGGAACCTCATACGCGGTCCCTGTGCTGCGTGAGCGTGGCGCGTAATTGGGCATCTATCATGGCCGGCGGCGACCCCGGAAGTCAGCCAGCCGCGTTCCCATCCCTTACAGAGGAGGTGACCGTATGGACGACTGGCCCAGCCTTTCGCGCACATACTCCATGGCACTTCCCCCAACAAGCCCGCCCCTCCAGCGACATGGGAGCGGTCTTGTTGCTCTTTAGTCGCCAGTGGTCTTGTGATTTAGGGAACTCGGGTTTCCGGCACTTGAAAATGACCGGCCACACCGCAATTTTGCGATCCATCAAGGAGCTTGTTTCACGGGGTGACGGAACATAGCAGGTTATGAGGTAAGCCCAGGGCTGGGCTGGGGATGCCGGCGGGTGCTCCCCAACGGCGCGTGGACCACCCGCCGGTTACGTGACGTGAAGGGCTTTGCGGGGTGCCGGGGCGTGACACGCGCTCTGCCGTATTGCATGGTGGCGCCCACGTTGGGCTGAATCGGCTGGCGCCCGAGCGGCGGGAAGCGGTCTTCCTTGAAATTGTTGTCCCGCGCGTCCGGTGGCTTTGCGCGGGCCTCGGCCGCCGGGCACACGATAGTGGTTCTTGTCGCGGGCCCGGCGGTCTCGGGAAACTCCCGCCGGCACTAGGAAATGGTTGCGACGCCCGGTGGGCTGAAACGACGGCCGGTGACCTTCTCGCTGATACCGGTGCGATCCAGGTAGGGCGTGATGCCACCGAGGTGGAACGGCCACCCGGCGCCGAGGATCAGGGACAGGTCCACATCGGCGGCTTCGGCGACGACGCCGTCGTCGAGCAGGATGCGGATCTCCTCGGCGAGTGCGGCCAGCGCCGCCTCCCGCACCTGCTCACCGGTCAGTACCGGGGTGTCACCGCCGGTCTGGACCCGCAGGAGCTCAGCCGCCTGTTGGTCGATCTTCCGTGAGTCTCCCGTCCCCGCGTGGACGTTGGCCCGGCCGGCGGCGACCAGCCGGGCAAGGCCCTCGGGCTTGCCGAAGCGGTCGGGATAGGCGGCGTGGAGGGTCTCGGCGACGTGGAGGACTATCGGCGGGCCGACCAGCTCAAGCAACGCCAGCGGGGACATCGGCAGGCCGAGGGGTTCCGGTGCCTGGTCGGCCTCGGCCGGGGGGGTACCGTTCTCGATCGCGCCGAGCACTTCGTCCATGAACCGGACGAGCAGGCGGTTGAGGGCGAACGCCGGAGTGTCGGTGGTGAGTACCGCGTTCTTCTTGAGTTTCTTCACAACCGCGAGGGTGGTCGCGATCGCCGCGTCATCGGTCTGCTTGCCTCGTACCACCTCGACCAACGGCAGCACGGCCACCGGGTTGAAGAAGTGCAGCCCGGCTACCCGCTCCGGATGCGTCAGCTCCGAGGCCATCGCGCTGATCGACAGCGCCGAGGTGTTGGTCAGCAGCAGGGCCGTCGGGCTGACAACCGCCTCCAGCTCGGCCAGCACCTTCCGCTTGACCGCGAGATCTTCGAACACGGCCTCGATGACGAGGTCGGCATCGGCGAACACATCCTTGGTCAGCGAGCCGGTCACGCTTGCCTTCAGCCGGGACGCCCTGTCCGGGGAGAGCTTCTTCTTGGCCAGCAGGTTGTCCATCTCGGCGTGGACGGCGGCCACACCGGCGTCGAGGCGGGTCTGGTCGATGTCAGTCAGGACGACCGGGACCTCCAGACGCTGGGCGAACAACGCCGCGAGCTGGCTCGCCATCAGGCCGGCGCCAACCACACCAACCTTGGTGACCGGGCGTGCCAGCGCCTTGTCCGGACCGCCGACCGGGCGCTTCGCCCGCTTCTGCACCAGGTCGAAGGCGTAGAGGCTGGCGACCAGCTCCTCGGTGACCGCGACGTCGGCGAGCGCGTCAGCCTCGGCCGCGAGACCAGCGTCGAGGTCGGCGGTCTCGGCGAGCTCGATCAGTTGCAGCGCACGGTATGCCGCGGGTGCCGCGCCGTGCAGCTTGGCGTCAGCCAGGGCACGGCCGCGGGTGACCGCGTCCGCCCAGGCCTGGCCGCGCCGCACCGGCGTCCGCGCGGCCGCCGGGTCGATCTCACCGCGGATGACCCGGCCGGCCCAGCGCAGTGCCTCCTCCAGAAAGTCCGCCGGTTCCAGCAGGACGTCCGCGAGGCCGAGCTCGGCCGCCTGACCGGCGTTGAGCATCCTGTTCTGGCTCAGCGGGTTCGCGACGGCGATGGTGACCGCGGTGTCCGCGCCGACCAGATTCGGTAGCAACTGGGTTCCGCCCCACCCCGGTACCAGCCCGAGGAAGACCTCGGGCAGGGCGAGCGTCCGGACCGCCGCGGACACGGCCCGATAGTCGCAGTGCAGTGCCAGTTCCAGGCCGCCGCCCAGCGCCGCACCGTTGACCAGCGCGAAGGTGGGCACTTTGCGGCCGTGCAAACGGCCCGCACCG
Organism: Protofrankia sp. CiT1; assembly: GCF_917627385.1. Classification (GTDB taxonomy): domain Bacteria; phylum Actinomycetota; class Actinomycetes; order Frankiales; family Frankiaceae; genus Protofrankia. The sequence goes on along the minus strand of NZ_CAKJTL010000134.1, from coordinate 117,175 downwards.
ATCCGGCGCATCGCCGCGTGCCCGAGTTCGCTGAACGCGTGGATGGCGGGCCGGACAGCCTGCGGATCGGTGAAGGAGGTCCGGAAGGACAGGTCGGCGCCGACGCTGAAGACGAACGGCTTACCGGTGACGGCGATGGCCGCCACAGCCGGGGCGTGCGTCTCGATCTCGTCCATGGCGGCGAGCAGGTTGCGTAGCCCGGCGGGGCCGAAGGTCGACGGCCGGGTGTGGTCCAGGCCGTTGTCCAGGGTGATGAGCGCGATCGGCCCGGCCACGTCAGGCAGCGTCACATAGCGGACGTGAGCCTGCGTCACCACTTCGCCCGGATACTCCAGGGCCGGCGTGTCGGTCGAGGTCATGCTGCCTCTCCTGTCCGGTCAGCCGCTTGCGAGGTGTTCGCGGCGGTGCCGAAGTGCGGGTTCGCCCAGATGGTCGTCGCGCCCATGCCGAGGCCCACGCACATGGCGGTGAGCCCGTAACGGACCTCTGGGTGCTCGGCGAACTGGCGGGCGAGCTGGGTCATCAGCCGCACGCCGCTGGCCGCCAGCGGATGCCCCAGGGCGATCGCGCCGCCGTAGGGATTCACCCGCGGGTCGTCATCGGAGATGCCGAAGTGGTCGAGGAAGGCCAGCACCTGGACAGCGAAGGCCTCGTTCAGCTCGAACAGGCCGATGTCGTCGATGGACAGGCCGGTGCGGGCCAGGGCCTTCTGGGTGGACGGGATCGGCCCGATCCCCATCACGTGGGGCTCGACTCCGGCGAAGCCGAAACCGACCAGCGACATCTTCGCCGTGAGGCCGAGTTCCTCGGCGACGTCCGCGGCGGCGAGCACGCATCCGGTCGCGCCGTCGTTGATGCCGGCCGAGTTCCCCGCGGTCACCCGGCCGTGGGGGCGGAACGGGGTCTTCAGACCGGCGAGCCCCGCCACCGTGGTGTCCGGGCGGGGTGGTTCGTCCGCTGTCACCAGTTCCCAGCCGCTTTCGGCGTGCCGGCCCGCGACCGGGACCAGATCAGGCTGGATCCAGCCGTTCGCGTATGCCTTGGCCACCTTCTGCTGGGACGCGAGCGCGTACGCGTCCACCCGTGCTTTTGTGATCTTCGGGTAGCGGTCGTGGACGTTCTCCGCGGTCTGCCCCATGACCAGCGCGGATAGGTCGACCAGTTGTTCGGAGACGAAACGGGGGTTGGGGTCGACAGCTTCGCCCATCGGGTGGCGGCCCATGTGCTCGACACCGCCCGCGATCGCGACGTCGTAGGCGCCGATGGCGATGGCCGACGCGGTGGTCGTGACCGCCGTGACCGCCCCGGCACACATGCGGTCGATGGCGTAACCGGGCACGGACCGCGGCAGACCGGACAGGATGCCCGCGGTCCGGCCGATGGTCAGGCCCTGGTCACCGATCTGCGTGGTGGCCGCGATCGCCACTTCGTCGATCCGTTCGGCCGGCAGCGACGGATTGCGTCGCAGCAGCTCACGGATGACCTTGACGATGAGATCATCCGAGCGTGTTTCAGCATAGACCCCCTTTGCCTTGCCGAAGGGGGTGCGGACACCGTCGACGAACACGACGTCGCGGACGGAGTCCCGGGCAGCTAGGAACACCTGTGCCTCCTGACAGCATTGCGGCGACTTCGGCCTCCGGCGGTGGCAAAAAATGATCGTGAAAAGCGATCGCACCGTCTTCGGCTCTGCGCGAGACCCGGACAAAGCCGGTGCCGACGTGGTTGCCGGCACACCGAAGCCTACGGCACTCTGTTACTCATGGGTAACCCCATACCCCGCTCCGCCGAGCTGACCGCGAAGCGGGGCCTTGGGCCTGCCGCGTCCCATCCGGTGCTACTGCCCCATCCGGTGCTACTGCTGCCCTATCCGGTGCCGCCGTCGGCCGACGCGGCCGGATCCCGCCGCGGCGCAGGCTCGTCAAGCCGCTCTGGCGGTGCTGGCGGTGCCGACAGGCAGCTCGCGATCGGGCTGGCGGTGAGCTCCACCTGCCATGGCCGGGCGCCGCCCTTGCGCAGCAGCTCCGCGACGATCTCGACCGATGCTGGCGCCGCCGGTGGTGACCAGGCGAGCCGGCGGGCGAGGGCCGGCTCCAACAGGTTCTCCACCGGCATGCTCCGCTCGGCGGCGATGGCGCCCAGCTGGGCGCGTACCCGGACGAGCCGGGCTGCCGCCACCGGATCACGATCGGCCCAGCGGTTCGGCGGCGGTAGCCCGTCACCCCCGGGCGCGACCGCCGGCGGCAGCGTGTCCTCGGGCAGGCTGGCGGCTTCCCGCAGCGCGGTGAGCCAGGTCCGCGCGTTGCGGCGCAGCCGTGGGCCGGAGAAGATCGGTAGCCGGGTCAGGGCCTCGACGTCGGCGGGGTTGTTGAGGACCGCGTCAATGATCGCGCTGTCTGGCAGCACCCGGCCGGGAGCGATGTCCCGTTCGCGGGCGATCCGGTCCCGGGTCGTCCACATCGAACGGACCGCGGCGAGCTGGCGACGGTTGCGAACCCGGTGGATCCCGCTGGTGCGCCGCCACAGCTCCGGTCGTGGCTCACGGGGGGGAGCCGCGGCGATCGAGGCGAACTCCTCGCGGGCGAACCGCAGTTTGTCCTGGGCCGCAAGCTCGCCGTGCAGCGCGTCGCGCAGCTCGATGAGAAGTTCGACGTCGAGCGCGGCATAGCGCAGCCACGGTTCTGGTAACGGCCGGGTCGACCAGTCGGCCGCTGAATGTCCCTTCTCGAGGGAAAAACCCAGCACTCTTTCGACCATGATCCCCAGCCCCACCCGCTCGTAACCGAGCAGCCGGCCGGCAAGCTCGGTGTCGAACAGCGCGCCCGGACGCAGACCGAGCTCGGCCAGGCAGGGCAGATCCTGGCTGGCGGCGTGCAGCACCCACTCGGCGTCACCGACGGCCTGCTGGATGCGGACGAGGTCGGGCAGCGCGACTGGGTCGATGAGGTGGGTGCCGGATCCGCGGCGGCGGATCTGGACCAGATAGGCCCGCTGGCTGTAGCGATACCCCGATGCCCGCTCGGCGTCGAAGGCCACCGGGCCGTTCCCGGCGGCCAGCCGTGCCGCGGCCGCATGTAGCGACGCCTCATCGACGATGACGGGGGGGATGCCTTCGGACGGCTCCAAGAGCGGCCGAGCGTGCTCCGCGCCGCCACCGGGATCTTGGTTTTGCTGGTGCGATGAATCCGGAACCGTCGACGTCACGATCGGCGATCGTACGTCCGAAGCAGGCGATGAGCAGGGCGCTCGGGCGGACGCGGCCCGACTAAATCGGTGTGGGTTCGTGATCGGCCTCGAGTTGAGCGATTAATTGTACTGCTAGTATCCATTTAAGTACGGAGAGTTCTCGACTGTGCCTTGGGAAGAGTGACGAAGATAACTGTCATGATCATAAATTCGGCTGGGTTCGCGGGGACTGCTCAGCCGCGGCGGGATGGCAGGGGCACGACTCCGCAGAGCCGCGGTGGCAGGCCGGCCATGGCGGTGAGCAGGTCCGCGAAGGCGTGCAGCTGGGCCACGGCCTCCGCTGGCCGCCAGCCACGGCGGCCAGCGGCACCGGTCGTCTCGGCCCAGTCCGGTGACCATGAGCAGCGCAGTTCCACGTCCGAGCTGTGACCGTCCGCCGCGAGAACACCGAACCGCCGCGAGTTCGTGATGGTCACGGTGCCGCCCAGCGCACGGTATGCGGCATGATTCGCCTCCAGCGCCTCGCACAGCCACGACCAGGCGACTTCGGGCAGGCACGGGTCTATCGCGATCTCTGTGTCGACGGCCGCTCGGGCATAGCAGACGAACCTCGCGGTGCCCTCCCAGGCGCTGTGCCCAGCCGGATCGAGAAGGAGGATCAATCGTCCGGAGGCCGCTTCGTCGTCGTCACGGGACAGACCACCGGCGATGGCGAACGCATACGGCGCGAGTCTGGCGGGCGCCTGGATCTCATGCAGGGTGATCTCTGCCGGAGCCCGCCCCAACGCGTCCCGTAGCGCGGACGTGGCGGCCACGAAGACCGGCGGCGCGCCCTCCGGAGACAGCGATGCGCCCATGGACGTCACGTTAGGACGTCCTGACCGTACGCGCGCGACAGCGGTCGGGCGACCGGGTGACCGGCCCGGACCCGCCAGAGCCGGCCAGAGCCGGCCGGCCGGTCAGGCGACATGGCGCGACCGGTGCCGGATCGGCTGGCCAGCGAACCGGCGCGGCGCTCGCGCGGATGTCCGCTCCGGCCTGGCGACGATCTGTCGCGGGTCGACGAACAGCGCTGTTCCGCAGTCGACGCATGCGCGTTCAGGACAGTCCATTCCGTGTCCGTCCACGCATGGTGGCTGCTCGAAACCGCGCGTGTCGCCGCACTCGGGGCACACCCGCTGGGTCAGCCCGTCAGCGCCCGCATGGGCCTGTTCCACCCGAACACCACTCCTAGGGCACGTCCCGTCAGGAGGGCGCGCGTGGACATCACGGACCCTCTCGTCCCATTCGGACCGTCCCTGACGGTGGCACGGACCAGCCGCAGAGCCACGTATTCGGGCTCGGCGTGTCGTGTATGTTCAAGTGTGTTCAGGTGGATACTTTTAGTGAAAATGGTGGATTGTGGTCGTTCCTAGGGCGTGCTGGTCGGTGCGGGCGCGGCCGAGCTGTCCGCGGGCGTCCGTACGCGGCCGGCGACGGGCGGGCGCAGCCAGCGGCGTTCCACCGCATAGGGAGCGATGGGCAGGACGGCGGCGCCGAGCGCCAACAGCGTCTTCGACACCGGCCAGCGGTGGTCGCGGGCGACGGCGATCATTATCGCGCAGTAGGCGAGGAAGAGCCCGCCGTGGATCGGGCCGAGTACCCGGACCCCGCCGGGGTGGCCGGTGCCGTACTTGAGCGCGGTCGCGACCAGCAGGAGGAGGAAGGACGTCGCCTCGGCGACCGAGAGAACCCGCGCGGGTGCGAGCATCCGCGCGTCGCCCTCTTCGCCGCGGGGGCTATCGGCAGTTGGCATGTCCTGGCCTCCACGGTGCCTGTTGGTGCCCATCGCGGCGTAACCCCCCGGTACGGATCCGCTGGGGAGCGGCCGCGGGCGGATGTCCGCTACGTCAGGTCGGTTCACGGTCTGCCACATCTTTCTACGTCACGTCGAAGATAGTCGCGACCGGGAGGCCTGCCACGGCCGTTGTCGCGGGCTTCATTTTCCATTACTCTTCGTGAGAACTTCGTCCCCCCTGGTGGGGCGTGACCGATGTCGCGGCGATTGAGGTCGCCGTCTGCGCAGCGGGCGCGTCCGGCATGCAACCATCGAGTCCATGTATTGCGTAGCGGTGCCCGGGGGTGAAACCTCGGGCGCGTCTGTTGGAGAGCCCGAACCGCGCGATGCGCTGTTCTTGCGGGCGTGTCGAGGCGAGCCCACCGAGCGCACGCCAGTGTGGTTCATGCGGCAGGCCGGCCGCGCGCTGCCGGAGTATCGCCGGCTGCGGGCCAACATCGCCATGCTCGACTCCTGTCGCGATCCAGCCATGGTGACCGAGATCACTCTGCAACCGGTGCGGCGTTTCCGCACCGACGCCGCGATCCTGTTCTCCGACATCGTCCTGCCGCTTGTCGCGATTGGTATGAACATCGACATCGTCGCCGGTGTCGGCCCGGTCGTCGCGGATCCGATCCGTGACCGAGCGGCGCTGAGCAGGCTGCGGCCAGTCACCGGCGATGACGTGCCGTATGTGGCCGACGCCGTCCGCACGCTCGTCGGCGAGCTCGGGCCGATCCCGCTGATCGGTTTCTCCGGCGCGCCGTTCACCCTTGCCAGTTACCTGGTCGAGGGCGGTCCCAGCCGGACGTATGCCCGCACCAAGCAGCTCATGTACACCGAGCCACGGCTGTGGCACGAGCTGCTGGGACGGCTCGCCGACATCGCCATCGGCTACCTGCGGGTCCAGGTTGAGGCGGGCGTCAGCGCCATCCAGCTGTTCGACTCGTGGGCCGGTGTACTGGACGAGGTCGACTACCGCCGTTATGTGCTTCCGCACAGCGAGCGCGTGCTTGGCGCATTCGCCGATGCCGGCGTCCCGCGCATCCACTTCGGGGTGAACACCGGCGAACTGCTCGGCGCCATGGCGGAGGCCGGCGCGGATGTCGTCGGGGTGGACTGGCGGGTCCCGCTGGACGAGGCCGCCCGGCGGATCGGCCCGATGCGTGCGGTCCAGGGCAACCTCGACCCGGCCGCCGTCTTCGCGCCGGCGGACGTCCTGGCGGACAAGGTCCACGACGTGTGCGTCCGTGGTGGCAAGGCCGGCGGCCACGTGTTCAATCTTGGGCACGGAGTGCTGCCCGAGACCGATCCTGGCGTGCTCGCCCACATCGTGGACCTGGTTCATGCGGCCTCCCCCGGATAGTGGCTCCGCCACCATCCGGGGGCCCCGGGCGCTGTGGTGGGCCGTTGTTGGGGGTTTGCTGATCCGCTTTGCGAATCAGCAATGGCAGCGGAGCTGGTTGTGGGGTGGCTCCGCCACCATCCGGGGGCCCCGGGCGCTGTGGTGGGCCGTTGTTGGGGGTTTGCTGATCCGCTTTGCGAATCAGCGATGGCAGCGGAGCTGGCTGTGGTCGGTCGCCGGCATGTGCTGATACCGCACATTCTCGGGGCGGCCTGAACCGGCCGCCGGGTACGGAGGGAGACTGGACTCGCGGCGGCCGCACCGGGCTGGCGGCCGCGATCGGGAGGAGCGGGTCCGCATGCGGGTCGTCGTGGTCGGAGCGGGCATCGCGGGGCTGGCCGCAGCGCATGCGCTGCGGGGCCGGGCCGAGATCACCGTGGTCGAGTCCGGTGACCGTGTCGGAGGCAAACTGCGGACGACCCCGTTCGAGGGGCTCCCCATCGAAGAGGGCGCGGAGTCGTTCCTCGCCCGTGTCCCGGACGCCGTGCGCCTCGCCCGCCATGTGGGGCTGGGGCACGACATCGTCCATCCGGCGACCACGGCAGCGTCGTTGCTGATCTCCGGCCGGCTGCGGCCGTTGCCGCCGCGGACCCTGCTCGGCGTGCCGACCGACGCGATCGGCCTGATCCGCTCGCGGGTACTCTCACCGGCCGGTCTGATCCGTGCGGCCGCCGACCTGGTGCTGCCGCGGACAGCCCTGCCGGAGGACCCCACCGTCGGCGGCTATGTGGGTGCGCGGGTCGGCCGCGAGATCGTCGAGCGGCTCGTCGACCCGCTGCTCGGCGGGGTGTACGCGGGGCGGGCCGATGCCATGTCCCTGCGTGCCACGGTCCCGCAGCTGACCCCGATCATGTCCGAGGAGCGTTCGCTGCTGCTCGGAGCGCGCCGGGTGCGGGCGCGCACCGCGCCCGCGGACCCCACGGGCGCGCCGGTGTTCGCCTCGGTCCGCGGCGGCCTCGGACGGTTCGCCGCGGCCGTCGCCGATGCCAGCGCGGCAAAGATCCTGCTGGGCACGACGGTTCGCGCGGTGAGCCGGACAACCGCCGGTTGGCGGATCACCGTCGTTGGTACCGGCGCGTCGGGCGAGTGGGACATCGACGCCGACGCGGTGATCATCGCTGTACCCGTGCCGGTGGCCCGCGCGCTGCTGGCCCGGGTGGCGCCGCACGCCGCCGCACCGTTGGCCGCTGTCCCTTACGCGTCGGTAGCACTGATCACTTTTCTCTACCGTGAAGCGCGGCTACCGCCCGGCAGCGGTTATCTGGTGCCGCCGCGTGCGGGCGGGGTCGTCAAGGCGGCCACGTTCATGTCCGCGAAGTGGCCGCAGCTGTCGGCCGGTACGGATGCCACGATCGTGCGGGCCAGCGTCGGGCGTGCCGGTGATGTACGTGACCTGGAGCGTGCTGATGTCGAGCTTGCCGGTGTGGTCGCGGCCGAGCTCGCCAGCACGACCGGGTTGACGGGTCGCCCGGCGGCCAGCCGGGTGACCCGTTGGCCTGACGCGCTCCCGCAGTATCTGCCTGGTCACCTGGACCGGACCGCGGCTGCGCGCCGGGCGCTGCCCGCCGGCATCGCGCTAGCCGGCGCCGGCTACGACGGGGTCGGCATCCCGGCGTGTATCCGGTCTGGTGAGGCCGCGGCGGAAGCGGTGCTGCGCGCTGACGACGCTGTGCGGGCGGACCACGCCGGGCGGTGAGAACCAGCGGACGGCACTGACGCGGTGCTGGCACCACCGGGTCAGGCGGCTCCGGCTGGGCGACAATTGGGCCATGTCCGAGACTTCGAGCGGCCGCCAGCCGAATAATCATGATTCTTTCCGTACGGCCGGAGGCTCCGCGCAGACCAGCACCGAGACTGCCGCGCGTACGGACGCGCCATCCGCACGCGATCTTAACGCCGAGCTTCTTTACACTTCCTGGTCGGTCTTTGCGGCGCGGGACCCGCTGCCCGCGGACCGCGGCGCCGTGATTGCGGAGGTGGAAGGCCTGCTCGCCGGGGCCTTGGCCAAGGACGTCTACACCCGCGGTGTCTATGACCTCAGCGGCTACCGCGCGGATGCCGACCTCCTGCTGTGGTGGACGAGCCCGGATCCGGATCTGTTGCAGGAGACCTACCAACGGTTCCGCCAGAGCGCGCTGGGACGGAGCATGACCGCGGTGTGGTCCGGGGTCGGCCTGCACCGGCCGGCCGAGTTCAACCGCAACCATGTTCCCGCCTACGTCCGGCGCGAGGATCCCCGGCCCTACGTATGTGTTTATCCGTTTAACAGGTCACTGGAGTGGTATCTGCTGCCGGACTACGAACGTCGGGGTATGCTCGCCGAACACGGGATCATGGGCCGGGAGTTCGCTGATGTCCGGGCGAACACGGTGGCTGCCTTCGGCCTCGGTGACTACGAGTGGTTGTTGGCCTTCGAGGCGGACGAGCTGCACCGGATCGTCGACTGCCTTCGGCACCTGCGCGGCAGCCGGGCACGGGCACACACCCGGTTGGAGACGCCGTTCTTCACCGGTGTCCGCAAGCCGGTCGCGGATCTCGTCGCGGCGCTGCCGTAGAGTCTGTGCCGCGGTGGAGACCCCCGCCGGCGGAATGATGATCTTTGCTACTTCTCGTACCCGTTCTTCCGCTGGGCGGGTCACGTTCTGATCCGCCGGCGGGGAGATCTTTCGGGTAAACTGCATATTATGCTGCAATTACGGCGCGTAACTTGGCCACTGATCGCGGTTGGCTGTGATTCTCTGCTACCATTGGTCACCGTAAGTTCGTGGATGTTCAGCGCTCGTCACCTCGTCGACCGCCCCCGGTAACCTCAAGGGGGTCGCTGGATTGCTTCTCGAGTGGTATTGGTACGGTTTTCCGCGTGGTAATCCAGTACGGTTGGCCCGACATGTCTTTCGCGGTTCCCGTAGGATCTGACAACGGCGGCCGGAACGCGGCGGCTCGGTTTACCGATCTGTTGGAACGGGTGGGTTTCTGGACTCACCGCGATCGGTTCTGCCGCGGCCTGTCGGACCTGCCGCGCGATCGCGTCCATGCCGTACCGGGGAACGGAGCACGCGCTGCCGGAGATCGAGTTCAGATATCCGACCCACCCGTCGCGGTGTTCGACGGTGCCTGGGCGGCTGCGACAGGGGGCGCTCCCGGGGCGATCGGTGCTGGTTCGCGGTGGCTACGACGATGTGAGCGGGTACATCCACCCGGTCGTGACGGAGTGCCGCTGACGGGCTCCCTGATTGAGCGGATCGGGGTCCTATGATTGCAAACAGTCAGAATGTGTCCGAGTCCTGGGGGGCTGGCAGTGACGGAGACAATGCCCGATGACGCTCGGGCATCAACAGGGGCCGGCTTGGCGCCTCTTGTCCGCGGTTTCGACGTCTGGGATCAGGCTGATCCCGACTTCGGCGACATGCCGGAGGGCGCCAGACAGCCTCGTCGGCGTCGGCCCGCGGTCCCGGACTCCGCGGCTACGGGTGCCATGGAACGGGTGGGCTACCGTGCTCAGGTTGCCTGGGAGCGCAGGTATGTCCGCCTTCTCGTCGTGTTCGACTTTTTAGGCTGCGTACTCGCCGCGGTTATGGCTTTTTTTGTGCGTTTCGGTGACAATCCGGTCCAGTCCTCGTGGCCGTACATCCTGATGAGCGGCGTTCTGCCGTTGGCCTGGACGTTGTCCATGGCATTCGGGCGTGCATATGAGGGACGTTTCCTCGGTGGTGGCTCGGAGGAGTTCAAGCGGGTTGTGAACGCGGCGGCCCGGGTCACCGCGTGCGTCGCGGTAATTTCCTACGCGACAAAGCTGGAGATTGCTCGAAGCTATATTCTTATTGCGTTTCCCACCGCCACCATCCTGTCGCTTGTCGGTCGGACCGGTGGGCGCGCCATCCTTCACCACATGCGACGTAATCGTCGCTGCCTGCACAGGGTGCTGGTTGTCGGTGCTGGTGAGTCCGCGGCGACGCTGGTCCGCCTAGCCCACCATGACCCGACGTCCGGATGGTCGGTGGTCGGGGTCTGCCTTGACCGGTCACCGGGCCGCCACAGTCATGATCTGCCGGAACGAAGCGGCTTCGACCTGCTCGGGGTTCCCATTGTCGGAACGCTGCACAGCCTTCACACCGCGATCCAGGCGACCAGGGCGACGACCGTCGCCATCTGTCCGCAGATGGACAGCGACATGCTTCGACAGGTCATGTGGGCGCTCGAGGGCAGCGACGTCGATGTGCTGGTGAGTTCCGCGCTTACTGACGTCACCGGCCCCCGTATCTCGATCCGCCCGGTGGCCGGACTACCGCTCCTCCATATTGAGGAACCAGAACTCACCGGTGCCCGGCGGGTCTTGAAGGCGCTGGTCGACCGCCTGCTGGCGCTGGGGGCAGTCATGATTTTCGCGCCGTTACTGTTAGGGATAGCGATCGCCGTCCGGCTGAACAGCCGAGGTCCGGCGATCTTCAAGCAGACCAGGGTCGGTCGCGGTGGCGACACGTTCCGGATGTACAAGTTCCGCTCGATGTACGTCGATGCCGAAGCGCGCCTGGAAGAGCTTCGCGAGGAGAATGAGCGTTCCGAGGGACTGCTGTTCAAGATACGTAACGATCCGCGGGTGACTCCGGTCGGGCGCTTCCTGCGCAAGTGGTCGCTGGACGAGCTGCCCCAGCTGTTCAACGTCTTGAACGGAAGTATGTCGCTGGTCGGCCCGCGGCCGCCGCTGCCGTCGGAGGTGGCGAAGTACGAGGGCGACGTGCATCGCCGGTTGATGGTCAAACCGGGCCTCACCGGGCTGTGGCAGATCAGCGGTCGTTCTGATCTTGAGTGGGACGAGTCGATCCGCCTCGACCTGCGTTATGTCGAGAACTGGTCGCTGGCCATGGACTTTGTGATTCTCTGGCGGACGCTGTTCGCCGTCGTACGCCGTGAGGGCGCTTACTGACCAGGAGTACCCGGGAGAGGGATGGACCCGATCCTCGCCGCGAACCTACGTTCCTACGCGGACGGAACGCAGGTCGCCGAGTATCTCGCTACCGCTTACCATGCACGCCGGGTGGCGGATGCCGTGGACCTGTTGACGCGGGAGACGCGGCGCCGGGCCGCCCGGCCCCTGATCGTCGATCTGGGTGCCGGGGGGCGCGCCGTGAGCGAAGAACTGCGTCGGCGTGGCGCCCACACCGTCATGGTGGATATGGACGCCCACCTGCCCGGCCAGGCGGCGTTCTGGCAGATCCCGATGGTGCGAGCCGACCTCTCGCGCCCGCTGCCGTTGCGGTCCGCCAGCGTGGACGGTGTCTTCGCCGGTGAGATCATCGAACATCTCTTCGACCCGGTCGCGTTTCTCCGGGAATGCTGGCGGGTGCTGGTCCCCGGCGGTGCGCTGGTGGTCACCCAGCGCGGCAACGGATGCGAATGCCGATGGGAACGGCCAGAAGACAGCCTCCATCGGCATCGGCCGCACAGCGTCCAGGTAGCCGTCGAGTTCACCTAATTCGAATCGGCACATACCGATGACGTGCCAGATTTCGCAGGCCACGTCACCGCCGAACTTGTACCCACCGTCGGGCGCCAGCGCCGCCCAGCCGGTGTCGTGCCCGACCAGGGTGACGGACAGACTGGCGGCTCCCGGCCGGTGGACGTCCCACAGCCGGGCCGTGCCGTCGTCCCCGCAGCTTGCCAGCCGGGCGGTCCCGTCGTTGCTGCTGGTGGCCAGCTGGCCGGCGGCGGTTCCTCGGCGGAGGGTACGGACGGTGCGGGTGTGGGGGTCAGCGGCGGGGGCGCGAGGAGGCTACGGGCACAGGATCTCCTCTCCTGGCTTGCCTACGTGAGAATCTCGATCCGCATCGACGGCCGGCCGCCTCACCGATCCGTCAGGAGGCGGGTACTCCTGACGCCCAGACCCGCGTTTCGTTGAGCGCTTCCTTGCGGGTAATGGCCTCGTTGAGCCGGATGCCGAGCCGGTTCGCGATGGCACACACGAAGATCATAACATCGGCGAGTTCCTCGTCGACCGTGCCGACGACCGACCCGGCGGCTGTGCCGAGGTTCTGATGCTTGCGGACGGCTTTGAACAGCTCGCCGACCTCTTCGCCGAGCAGGAGCGCCTGTTCGGTGACGGTACGGCCGGAGAAGCCGCGTTCCTGCTCCATTGTGGCCACGTAGTGCTGCAGGTCGTTTAGGTCGAAGTCGGGAGCGAGGGGGCGCACGGGAACCTTTCGTGTCGGTGTGTTCGCGTGGTGGGCGGCGGTCAGTAGGTCAGGGCGAGCTGGTCGGGGTCGGGAGGGGCGGCGTGCGGGTGTCGGCTACGCCAGTGGCGCGCAAGGCCTCGGTGAGAGTCTCGGCGGCGCTGGACAGGCTGCGCGTCAGCGAGGGTGATGGTTGGCCACCTGCGAGTTCGGGGCGGACTGCCCGGGATCGCGGGTCCCATGCCCAGGTGCCGTGCACATGGCCGTCGACCAGGACGGTGGGTAACGCTTCACCGATCTGGTTGAAGGCCCGGTGCGTCGGTAGGCCCGCCAGGTACCGGGCTCGGGTCTTGTAGTACGCCTTGAATGCGACATCCTCGTGCGCGAGCAGGTTCAGTCCGGTTACGAGGGTGGCGGCGTCGGCGGCGAGGAACTGCTCATAGTGGATGGCTGCCATGTAGGCCGGTGAGGTGCACCAGGGCGTGGTGACCTCCAGCCATTCGACGTCGGCCATGTCGAGCGCGGCGATGACAGAGGATCGGGAGAGCGCCGACCACCATGTGGCGTCGCGCATCGTCGCCGGCCCGTACCGAAGGAAGTAGGCCCGCATCAGTGCGCGGGTGGCCTCGTCGGGGTTGCAGGCGATGTCGAGGCCCGGGTGGACGTGTGCCGTCAGGGCGAACGCGCGGCGCTCGGCGTTCCAGCAGCCGGACTGGTTCAGGTAGGTCAGCACACCTTGCTCCCAGCCGGTTTTCACGGCCACGCGGATGGCCACAACACGTTCGCCTCTGCGCGCGAGGATCTCCTCGATGCGTCGCACCGGCAGGGGGCCGTCCGCGAGGAGCGCCGTGAGCTGCTCGGACAGGCGTGCCAGGACGGAATCGGAGACGCCTGCGTTGACGGCCATCCGGGCGGTGTCCCGCAGCCGGTACCGGGCGGTCGCCGCGTGCGCGACGGCCGCCAGATCGAGTGGGAGCAGGTGCAGCGTCTTGCGCATACACCGCAGTGTGGTCAGCCCATCCTGATGCGCGAACAGGGCAGTCGCGGCCTGCCGGCTGGTCGCGCGGGCAAGCACTGTTGCGACCGGGGTAGGTAGCCGGGCAGCGTGAATCCCTAGCCCGGCGTGGGCGATCTCGGCGACGGACGGCAACCGATGATCGGGATGAAGCCCCTGTCGGGCGAGCGTCCAATTCCACAGATCGCCGGCCTGGCTGGCTGTGAGCGTGACGAGCCCAATTGTGCGGGGAGCGGACACGACCACCGCAGCACGCTACCAACGGCCCATGATCGTGCCGAGGGTGGACCGGTCCGGGTCACGTCTATCCCTGCGTATTCCAGTGGTCCTCCACGAAGTCGCGGAGCCGCCGGTAGGAATCCTCGGTCTCCTGCCACTGCTCAGCGCTGCCCCACCAGTGCAGATCATTGTGGTGGATGTGGAACTTCGACCAGTCCCCGTCCCAGCCCGGCTGGGTGTGCACACCGCGTAGCCCGTACCGGCCAGGGTCGGCGTAGACCTGCGTGCCGGGCAGCGGGACGAAGCGGAACAGCGACACCCGGCTCAGGGAGCTGCCTAGTGGT
>NZ_CAKJTL010000134.1:46425-102781 GCF_917627385.1 Protofrankia sp. CiT1 | reverse complement strand
AACTTCCGGCGGCGACCACTAGCTCGGTCAGCAGGCTCATCGTCTCCGCGGTCGTCTCGGCGCTCTCGCCGGGAAACCCGTGGATGATGAACGCCTTGCCGCCGATCCCGGCGTCGGTGGTCGCGGCGAACGCCGCCTTGATCTGCTCGCGGGTGGTGTTCTTCCGCATCGCCCGCAGCAGGGCTTCGCTGCCGGACTCGACACCGTATCTGATCTCAATGCAGCCCGCTGCCGCCATCGTCTTCAGCAGGGCCGCGTCAACGGTGTCGACCCGGGACAGCGCCGACCAGGACAGGTCAAGATCGACGATCGCGTCGCAGATGTCGGAGACCTTCCGCTTGTTGACGATAAAGTTGTCGTCAACGATGGCGAACCCCCGCACCCCGTACCGGTCGACGAGGTGGGTCAGCTCGGTGCGGGCGCTGGCCCCGGACCGGTACTGGATGCGGGTCTGCCCAGCCGCGCAGAACGAGCACGGGAATGGGCACCCCCGACTGAACATCACGTGCGCCATCCTGATGTCCCGGCCGGCGAGCCTGTCGGCCATCACGACGTCCTCGTCGGGCAGCAGATGCCGGGCAGGCAGAGGCAGTCGGTCAATGTCCTTCATCAGCCGGCGCTGTGGCTCGACGCGAACCTGCCCGTTCTCGACCCAGCGGGCGCCACCAACACCGGCGAAGGAGCGGCCGGCGCCGGCCCGGTCCAGCACCTCGACGATCGCTTCTTCCGACTCGCCCTCGCAGAGCACATCCGCGCGGAAGTCGGCTAACGACTCCTTGGGGTAGAAGTTGGCGTGCACGCCGCCGACCATCACCAGCGCGCCAGGGTCGATCTGACTGTGCTCGCGGACCTCCCGCATGAACCCGTAGGTCGCCGAAGAAGCGAGGCTGAACCCTACAACGTCATAGCCGGTGAGGTCCAGGCCCAGCTCGTCGGGCTGAACAGCGCCGATACGGAGGATTTCCGCCGGACGGCGGTAGGCGAGTGCGGCAAGGTCGTGGATCGGGCGCTGTGCCAGCAGCGCGGACACAGCCTCACCGACGACCGGGGCGAAGACCGCGATTCCGTTGTCCGCGCACGAGCGATCCGCGACCGGTATCACGTGGGAGTTACAGAGCACCAGGTCGTAGCGGTGGCGGTCGGTGAACAAGTCGAAACCATGCCGGCGGAGGAAGTTCGCGCGGGTGTCCTCGTCCTTGTCCCGCGCGAGATCACGGCATTCGGGCAGCGACAGGGCCGTGTGTGTTTGGGACACATGACACGTGCGGGCGCGGGATTCCAGATCGGACTCGATCCATACGCGCATCATCGGCCCAGGTGCCAGCCATGCCAACGCCCACGTGTCGAAGACGATGCCCGGGCGGTCGGCCGCCAGCTCCGCCAGTCGCCGGTCCAGCGTGTCGTCAGCCAAGTCCCCGTGCCGAGCATGGCGGATCTGGTTGAACCTGGGCGGGGTCAAATGGTCGTAGCGACGCCCCGACGGTTCGCCGAGACCGCCCGGGGCGTTTCGCGTTCCGGACGCCGATTGGGCGCTGGGCAGCGTTAGCAGAGCTTGGCGCCCAGAAGGCGAGGCTGCTGCGCAGCGGGGGAGCAGCGGGGTTGTGAGGGTGCGGTAGCGGGTCGGTGCGTCGCGGTCGCCGAGGGCAAAGATGATCTCCATCGTGTGTGTTCGCAGGAGACGCGCGAGCATGGGCCGCGAATCGGCGGCGGGCTCGTGGTCGGCCGACGGTGCTGTCTCCAGCCGCTCCTCGCCGGTCAGAGGGCGAGAGTGCTCATCTGCCGGCGGCTACCGGCACCGATCCTGCCCTGCGGCGGCCCGGTAGCTCCCATTTAGGGGGTGGGTGTGAGCCAGCCGTGGGTATGGAGGTGGTCGAGGATGCTCTGGACCGCGGCCTGCGGTGATGTTTGCGTGGTGTCGATGACGATCTCGGCATCCGTGGGTTCCTCATAGGGATCGGACACCCCGGTGAAGGACGGGATGATGCCGGCGCGCGCCTTGGCGTACAAGCCCTTGCGGTCACGTGCCTCGCAGATCTCCAGCGGGGTGGCCACATGGACTAGGACGAACCCACCTCCACTGTCCTCGACCATCGTTCTGACCTGCCGTCGGACGGTGCCGTAAGGGGCGATCGGCGCGCACACGGCGGTGCCGCCCGCCGCGGTGACGGCCGCGGCGACAAAGCCGATCCGCAGCACGTTGATGTCCCGGTCCTCGCGGGAGAAACCGAGCCCCTTGGACAGGTGCAGGCGGACGACGTCCCCGTCCAGGAGCGTCACCCGTCGGTCACCGCGTTCCAGCAGGCGGCAGGCGAGCAGTCCAGCCAGGGTGGACTTGCCCGATCCGGACAGGCCGGTGAACATCACGGTGAACCCTCGTTCACCCCGCGGTGGCTGTGCCCGGACCAGCTCGGCGGCGACCGCGGGTGGTGTGAGCATGGGTGGCAGCCGTGTTCCGTGGTCGAGCAGCAGCGCCAGCGCGCTTGCTCCGGGCGCGTTCGGCGCTGGTCCGACGATCATTGAGCCGAGCCCGTAGGCGAGCGAGACCTGCGTCCGGTGGATGATTTCCGCGGCGAGCGCGGGCTCGGTCTCCCGGTCGTCGGCCGGCCGGTGGCCTGTTGTCTGGTCTGTTGCCTGGCCGGCGTCCGACTGGTCGCCGGTGGTGGCCCCCGCGTGGATCGTGTTGTCGGGGCCGAAGGCGACCGCCTCGGTCAGCCGCGGCATCGCACGGACCGGAACCAGGGCGAGCATCACGCGAACGTCGCTCAGCGTGGCGAGCGCCGCTCGCAGGCAGCGTACGCGCAGGTGATGACGAGCGTCCGCGGGATCCGCGCCACCGACCGCGGCGAGCACGACGATGCTGTTCCCGGCGGCGGCGAGGGCTTCGATGCGGTCCAGGTCCGCGGTATGCAGCAGGCCGTCGGCCCACAGCGCGGTGGCGGCCGGGCCGGTCGGTGTGATCCAGCCGCGTCGGAGCAGCTCCAGGCGCAACGCCGCGGGGGTGAACCGCAGCTCGGGGTAGTCGGGGTGATCGGGCAGCCGTAGCCCCTCCACGAGGCCTGACAACGTTGAGCCCGCCGCGTCGGTCACCCGCAATGCGGCGATCATCACGCCTTCGGAGTCCCTGAGCGCGACCGTCGTTCCAGGGCGCGGTATGCGCGGTAGGTCGGCGCTCCCGGCGGTCACCGGGTAGGCGTCGCCCACCTCAACGGTGTGCCGCGGCAGCTGTGCCGGGCCGTCGTACGCATCGCCGGCCACCGCCGGGACGCCGAGAGCGGGATACCCGCCGGACAGCAGAAGTTCAAGATCGGAAAGTTGGGTGGCTGTCAGCGTCAGCGACGGCCAGCGCAGTGACGCCTTGGTCAGCTCTCGTGCGCGCGCCTCGTCGACCAGCAACGCGCTCCTCTGCCGGATGGTGGGCACACTCTGACCGTAGCGGTTGAGGTCCGTCCTGCCACGGCGACGGGCGGCCGCGGCCCACCCCCGCCCGTCGCTCGGTGGCAGACTGCCATGGGTGAACAGTGACGGGAACGCGGCGGCGGCCGGCCCGGCCGCGCGCCATCCGGCCAGGCCGGCGGGTGTACGGGATGAGGACAGCGCCGGCCTGCCGGCGCCCGGCGAGGCCGCGGACGCCGTCCTGGCGGCGTGGCTGGCCACCGACGCGGGCGCTCTCCTGCTGCGGCTCCGGGCGGAGCTGGGATTCGGTGACCCGGCCGCGTTACGCGACGCTGGTGACGCCCGCTCGCAGGCGTGGCTCGCGGGTACGCTCGCCCGGCACCGCCAGCATGACTCGGTGCTCTCCGAGGAGGCGGTCGACGACCCGGCGAGGCTGACCGCCCGACGGGTATGGATCATCGATCCGCTGGACGGGACCCGTGAATTCGGCGAGCGTGATCGGCTGGACTGGGCCGTGCACGTCGCGTTGTGGCAAGATGGCGATCTTGTCCAGGGCGCTGTTGCGCTCCCGGCGCAGGGCGTCACGTTGGCGACCGGCACACCGCTGCCGCGGCGTCCCGCCCCGGTGGGCGGCCCCCGGTTCGTGGCCAGCCGGACGAGGGCGCCCGCGCTGGTCGGCACGCTGGCCGAGGCATTGGGCGGTTCGGTCGTACCGGTCGGTTCCGCTGGCGCGAAGGTGGCGGCCGTTGTCCGTGGCGATGCCGACGCCTATGTGCACGCTGGCGGCCAGTACGAATGGGACTCGGCCGCGCCGGTTGCCGTAGCCCGTGCGGCTGGCCTGCACACCAGCCGGCTGGACGGGTCCCCCCTGGTCTATAACCGGCCGGATCCGCTCCTGCCCGACCTGCTCGTCTGCCGCCCGGATCTGGCCGGCCGCATTCTGGCACTGATCGCTGATCGCTGATCGCTGATCGCTGATCAGCGATCAGCGATGTGTTTGTCTTTATGCGACAGTTTGTATCCGGTGAGTCGCTTCGCTGTCCCGAGTGCCGGTTCCTCGGCTACGTTGGGCTGATATCTACCAGCGTTGTCATCTACCAGCATCGCCGTCCATCGGCGTTGCCATCCATCGATGTTGTCCACTGGGGTCGACAGGGGGATTCCGCATGCCTGTCACAGGCTACGAACTCACCCATCTGCAGATGCTCGAGGCCGAGGCGATCCACATCTTCCGGGAGGTGGTGGCCGAGTTCGAGCGTCCCGCGCTGCTGTTCTCCGGCGGCAAGGACTCGATCGTCATGCTCCGGGCCGCCGAGAAGGCGTTCTGGCCGGCGAAGCTGCCGTTTCCGCTGGTACACATCGACACCGGCCACAACTTCAGCGAGGTGATGGAGTTCCGCGACGCCCGGGTCGCGCAGCTGTCGGCCCGCCTTGTGGTCGGTTCCGTCCAGGACGCGATCGACGCTGGAGTGATCACAGAAGACATCCGGCCCGGTGCTTCCCGTAACCAGCTGCAGACGCCGGTGCTGCTGGACACCATCGAGAAGAACAAGTTCGATGCGGTGTTCGGCGGGGCGCGCCGGGACGAGGAGAAGGCCCGGGCCAAGGAGCGCGTCTACTCCTTCCGGGACGAGTTCGGTCAGTGGGACCCGAAGAGCCAGCGCCCTGAGTTGTGGTCGCTCTACAACGGACGTCACCGTCCGGGCGAGCACATCCGGGTCTTTCCGCTGTCGAACTGGACGGAGCTCGACATCTGGCGCTACATCGCACAGGAGAACCTGGACATTCCGTCGATCTACTACGCGCACACCCGGGACGTGCTCGAACGGGACGGGATGCTGCTGGCGGTGACCCCGGTGACGCCGCCGTTGGAAGGGGAGCGGGCCGTTGCGCGCCAGGTGCGTTACCGCACGGTCGGAGACATGTCCTGCACCGGGGCGATCGCGTCGACCGCGGCGACGATCGGCGAGGTGATCGCGGAGGTGGCGGTCAGCAGGATGACCGAACGCGGCGCGACCCGTGCCGACGACCGGGTCAGCGAGGCTGCCATGGAGGACCGCAAGAGGGAGGGCTACTTCTGATGGGGAAGCTGTTCTGATGGGGGAGCTGCTGCGGGTCGCCACCGCTGGTTCTGTCGACGACGGCAAGTCCACGCTGATCGGACGGCTGCTCTTCGACACCAAATCGCTGTTCGCCGATCAGCTGGCGGCGGTGGAACGCACCAGCCGTGAGCGCGGCGACGCCTACGTCGACCTGGCGCTGCTCACCGACGGGCTGCGAGCCGAGCGGGAACAGGGCATCACCATTGATGTCGCCTATCGGTACTTCGCCACACCGAAGCGGTCGTTCATCCTCGCCGACACCCCTGGGCATGTTCAGTACACCCGCAACATGGTCACTGGCGCGTCTACCGCTGATCTGGCGCTGTTGCTGGTGGACGCGCGCAAGGGGCTGCTCCAGCAGACCCGCCGGCACGCCTTCCTGGCCTCCCTGCTGCGCGTTCCGCACCTGGTGCTGTGCGTGAACAAGATGGACCTCGTCGGGTTCGACGAAGACGTGTTCGAGAAGATCAAAAATGAGTTCCGGGGGTTCGCCACCAAACTCGAGATCGTCGACGTCGCGACGATCCCGGTCTCCGCGCTCGGCGGGGACAACATCGTCTCCCGTTCACCGAGCACCCCCTGGTACGAGGGCACTTCGCTGCTGCATCACCTGGAGGAGCTGCACATCGCCTCCGACCGCAACCTCATCGACGTGCGCTTTCCCGTGCAGTGGGTGGTCCGGCCGCGTTCCGGCGAGCTGCATGATTACCGCGGGTACGCTGGCCAGGTCGCCGGTGGCGTCCTCAAACCAGGGGACGACGTGATCGTCCTGCCGTCCGGTCTGACCTCGCGGATCGCCGCCGTCGACACCTTTGACGGCCCGGTCGCCGAGGCCTTCCCGCCGATGTCGGTGACGATACGCCTCGAAGACGATCTGGACGTCTCCCGCGGGGACATGATCGCTCGACCAGCGAACCAGCCGATGGTCGGTCAGGATATCGACATGATGGTCTGCTGGATGGCGGACGCGCCACTGTCGGCCAAGGCCCGGCTCGGGATCAAACACACCACCCGGTCCGTGCGCGGCGTGCTGAAGAAGATCGCCTACCGGGTGGACGTCGACACGCTGCACCGCGACGAGACCGTGTCGGAGCTGCGGCTCAACGATATCGGCCGGGTGACGGTCCGGACCATGACGCCGCTGTGCTTCGACCCGTACCGGCGTAACCGGACGACGGGCAGCGTGATCCTCATCGACGAGGCGACCGGGTCCACAGTCGGCGCCGGCATGATTCTTTAGAGCGCCTGGCAACAGCGGCGTGGGGCGGGGCCGGGGCTCAACGACGCAGATAGCGCAGGAACAGGCTGCCGTCCTCCTCGAGGACATGACCGAGCGCCATCGTGACGGGCGTCGGCCACCGGCGGCCGCCGACGATCCGGATGCGGTCGGGGCCGACCAGCAACGGGGCGAGGGTCAGGCACAGCTCATCAAGGAGGCTGGCCCCCGCGAGAGCCGCGTGCAGCGACGGGCCGCCCTCGCACAGCACGCGTCCCAGCCCCCGTTCGGCGAGTGCGTCCAGCGCCGCCGCGAGATCCACTGTCTCGTCGCCGCAGACCAGCATGTCGGCGACCGCGGCGAGCTCCCGGTACCGGTCGGCCGGCGCGGCCCGGCAGGTGAGCACCAGCGGACGCACGTCAGCTCCGAACAGCCGGGCGGACGGGTCGAGCCGCAGGCTGCCGGAGATGACGGCGACCGGCGGGACCGGTGCCTGCCCGGCCGCGAGCCGTTGCTCGCGCCGTTGCGGTGGCACGATGACCGGCCCGTAGTCCTCGGCGACCGCGGTGCCGGCACCGACGAGGACGACGTCGGCGAGCCAGCGCAGGGTCCGGAAGACCCGGCGGTCGGCGCTGCCGCCCAGCGCGCCGGAACGGCCGTCCACCTCGGCGGCACCGTCGAGGGAGGAGACGAAGTTCGAACGGACGTGGACCTTGCCGGCCGCGACCGGCGGCAGCCGGTACCAGGCATCCAGGTCGACGTCGTCTGGCGCGGGCTCGCCATGGCCGCCGGCCGCGGCCTGGCCCGCCGGTCGGTCGCCGCGGTACCGCTCCCCGGGATGCTCCGCCGCCAGCAGGCGGGCGGACAGCTCCTGAGGGGACGACAACCGGCGCACTTCGCGGACTCTATTCCACCCGCTGCCGACCGTTGTGTGAGCGACAGCGCCACGAGCGACCGGCAACAGGCGGCGCGCGCCCCGGTCCCGCCGGCCCCGCGATGCCGCGTCCCCTGTTGCCGCGTCCCCTGTTGCCGGGCGCGTCATGTGTGGGCTGTCGCATATCATGGCGGTCAGCGTGAGATGGTGTGAGTTACCTCGCCCGGTACTTCTCGGGGTGACATCGACCAGCGGCGTATCCGTAGGGTGAAAACATGCCGGAGAGTCTGGTCGACCGCCATCCTGAGGTACGTCCGGACGACTTGGTCGCGGCTCTTGTTCCGCCACCACGGTTCAGCGACGTCCGTTTCGCCACCTACCGGCCGGATCCGGGCGAGCCGAGCCAGGCCGATGCCGTTGCGGCGCTCGCCCGCTTTGCCGGCCGGGTCGCACCGGGCGGGAGCCGGCCGGGGGGGCCGGCCGCTGCCGGTGGCCGAGGCCTGCTCCGGTTCGGACGCCGTGACAGCGGCGGACGCACCGCCCGCAACGCCGTTGGTGGGCCGGATGCCGGCCCCGCCCGGCCCGGGGTCTATCTCGACGGCGGCTTCGGGGTCGGCAAGACCCACCTGCTCGCGTCGCTGTGGCACGCGGTGCCGGGACCCAAGGCCTATGGGACGTTCGTGGAGATAACGTCGCTGGTCGGCGCGTTGGGGTTCGCCCGCACGGTGGAGGCGCTGTCCGGCCTGCGGCTGTTGGCGATCGACGAGTTCGAGCTCGACGACCCCGGCGACACGGTGCTCGTCTCCACCTTGTTGACGAGGCTTGTCGAGGCCGGCGTGCACCTGGCCGCGACCAGCAACACCCAGCCGGAGGATCTTGGCGCCGGCCGGTTCGGCGCGGACGACTTCCTGCGCGAGATCCAGGGGCTGTCGTCACGGTTCGACATCCTGCGGATCGCGGGCGAGGACTTCCGCCACCGCGGTCTGCCCAAGCCGCCCGCCCCGCACCGCGACAACGAGGTCAGCCGCCGTGCCGCGATAACCCCCGGCGCCAGCGAGGACGGGTTCACCGAGCTGTGCGCGCATCTCGGCCAGTTGCACCCGTCCCGCTACGGTGCGCTTGTTGACGGTGTGGAACTGTGCTGTCTGCATGGCGTCACCGCGGTTGCCGACCAGGCGATGGCACTGCGGCTCGTGGTCCTCGCGGACCGTCTCTACGACCGGTCGATCCCGGTCGTGGCTTCCGGCCAGCCCTTCAACGAGCTGTTCTCGGCCGAGATGCTCGCCGGGCCGCACCGCAAGAAGTTCCAGCGCGCGATCTCGCGGCTTTCGGCGCTGGCCCGCGACGGCGGGCCCGGCGAGCTGACCGGCTGGGAAGGCACTGCCAAGGCGTCCTGACAGGGTCCAGGACACGCCACCGGCGGCTGTTGCGGAGAAGGGAGGCCGTCGCGGCGCGTGTGGCATCCTGGGACGCGGGCTCCCGGGCGCGGGTGATCAGGCCGACGACCGGGCCGCGGGATGCGTCGCCGTCGCCCGGACGCGATACTGGCGGGGCGGTGCTGATGGACCGAGGCGTCGGCGATGCCCGGTACCGCAGGCTCGCCGCGTCGCCTTCGGCCGGAAAGGACGGTTGTACGCATGACGACCTATGTTGTGCTGCTGGTCGTCGTGCTGCTGATCGCCGCCGCTGTGCTCGGCCTGTTGTATGTGCTGTTGTCCCGCGCTGAACGCCGCGAGCGCCGACACTGACGGGCGGTACGGCAGGCTGGTACAGCCTGTGCCCGCGATTACAGCCTGTCCCCGCGATCGCGCCCCAGTTCGGTTTCTCCGCGGGCCCCGCTCCGTTGCCGCGTCAGAGCAGCCGGGCGATCACCACTGACTCCCCGTCGAGTTCGATGCGGCCCGGCATGTAGGTGAACCCGCTGGTGGACGCGGCCGGGACGTCGAACGGCACGCCTTCGACCGGTACCGGCTGCCGCCGCCGCGCGAGGTTGCACACGATCGCGACCTGGCCGCGGCGCAGTACGAACCACCGGGCATCCTCGTCAAAACTGCAGCGCACGCGGGACAGGCCTGGATCGGTGAGGTCCGGCAGGGTCCGGCGCAGGGTGATGAGCCGCCGGTACCACTTCAGCAGACCGGCGTGGCGCGGGGTCCTGAGCTCCGCCCAGTCCAGCTTTGAGCGGATGAAGGTTGCCTCGTCCTGCGGGTCGGGGATCTCGTCCGGTCCCCAGCCGTGCGCGGCGAACTCGCTCCGGCGCCCCTTGCGAACGGCCTCGGCCAGTCCGGGCGCGTTGTGGTCACTGAAGAACTGCCACGGCGTGGTCGCCCCCCACTCGTCACCCATGAACAACATCGGCGTGAACGGCGAGGTCAGCAGGAGCGCGGCGCCCACCCGCAGCAGGCCCGCGCTGAGCGTCTGCCCGGCGCGGTCGCCGACCGCCCGGTTGCCGATCTGGTCGTGGTTCTGCAGGAAGGTCACGAACCGATGCGCCGGGATGTGGCTGGGTACCGGGCGGCCGTGGGAGCGCCCGCGGAACGCCGAGTACGTTCCGTCATGGACGAACGCGCGTTCCATCGCCTTGGCCAGGGCCGCGAGGGTGCCGAAGTCGCTGTAGTAGCCGTGACGCTCACCCGACAGCGCCGCCCACATGGCATGATGAACATCATCGCACCACTGCGCGTCCAGGCCGTGCCCACCGGCTTCGCGGGCGGTGACAAGCCGGGGGTCATTGAGGTCGGATTCGGCGATCGCGAACAGCGGCCGGCGCTGCTGGGCCGCGAGCCCGTGAACCGCGACGGCGATCTCCTCAAGGATGTGGATGGCACGGGTGTCGGCAAAGGCGTGCACCGCATCCAGCCGCAGGCCGTCGCAGTGGTAATGCCGCAGCCAGCTGAGCGCGTTGTCAATGATGAATGCCCGGACCTCGTCGGAGCCGGGGGCGTCAAGGTTGACGGCCGGCCCCCACGGAGTGTCGTGGGAGTCGGTGAAGTAGGGGCCGAAGCGGGCGAGGTGGTTTCCGTCGGGGCCGAGATGGTTGTAGACGACATCCATGATCACGCCGATTCCCCGGCTGTGGGCCGCGTCGACGAACCGCTTGAGCCCGTCCGGGCCGCCGTAGGACTCGTGCACGGCGAACAGGCCCACACCGTCGTAGCCCCAACCGTGGCGGCCCGCGAAGGCGTTGACGGGCAGCAGCTCGACGGCGTCCACCCCGAGGGCCACCAGATGGTCGAGCCGTTCGATGGCCGCGTCGAAGGTGCCGGCTCGGGTGAACGTGCCGATGTGCAGTTCGTAGAGGACGCTACCGGCCAGCGTCACCCCTCGCCACGTACCATCCGTCCAGGTAAACAGAGAGTGGTCGATGAGCCGGGAGCGACCGTGGACGCCGTGCGGCTGGCTGGCGGAGCGCGGGTCCGGTACCTCGTCGACCTCACCGTCGATCAGGTAGGCGTACTCGGTGCCGTGGCCCGCGGCGGGTACGTTCACCCACCACCAGCCGCCGTCGTCGGTCAGCATCTCGTGGACGGTCTCGTTACCACCAGTATTGGTGATCACGCTCACCGTTTTGGCTTCTGGCACCCACACGCGGAAAGTGCTCATCCGTACTGTCTACCCGTCGTCGAATCCGTGAGCATCTGTGATCCTGATTTCACGGCACTGTTACCGGTGTGGCGTAGGACACGCCACACGGCTGCCTCGGAAGGGGTTTCGTCGCCCGCCGGACGAGCTGGAGCTTGCTGTGCCATGTTTCAGGGCATCACATGCGGGCCCGTCCCGCACAGCGTTTCAGCTGATTTTCAGCCGGGTCACGCCCGTTCTCCTGGTTACCGGCGATCATTCTTTCGGCGCGTGCCCGGCGGTGTTTCGGTCAGGTGTTTCGGTCAGGTGTTTCGGTCAGGCGGTGCGGACGAGGAGGCTGACGGGGAAGTCGCGCAGCAACCGCAGGACGTAGGCGACGCCGCCGTCGTGCCGGCGGCCGGTGAACAGGTCGGTCCAACGACCGTCGGGCAGCGGGAGAGTGGTGTCCCGCCAGCCGCCGCCGCGGCGCAGCCCGAGCACCAGCCGGGGCGCCACCGCGATCACCTCCCCGGAGCGGACAAAGGCGACCACGTGCTCGGCCGCCGAGCCTGATGCCCACAGCGGCCGGTAGGTCGCTTCCGCGCCGAACCACTGCGGATGTTCCCGGCGCAGCCTTAACGCACGGGCGACAACCAGCAGTTTCGCCGCGCCGGTGTCGTCGAGCGCGGGTGGCTTGCGGGCGCCTGGATCCGGCCCGAGCTCGGTCAGCAGCTTCGCCCGCTCGCCGAAGTTGACCGGCCGCCGATTGTCCGGGTCGACCAGGGAGGCGTCCCACACTTCCTGGCCCTGATAGACATCGGGCACGCCGGGACAGACCAGCTGGAGAAGCTTCTGGGCGAGGGAGTTCTGGCGCCCGAGCTCCACCAGGGCCGCAACATAGGTTTCCAGGGCGGCCACGTAGTCTCGGTCGTCGAGGACGGCGTCGACGTAGTTCACCAGCGCGGCCTCGTAGCCGGCGTCCGGGTCGGTCCAGGAGGTGTACATCTTGGCCTCGCGGACGGCTTTGAGCAGGTGATCCCGGGCGCGCTCGATCGGCAGCGGCCACGCGCCGACCAGGGTCTGCGCCAGCAGGTAGCAGGCCTCCCGGTCCGGCCAGCCACGTTCGGTGTCCGTGTGCCGCTCGCCCAGGGCGATCAGGCGGCGGGCCAGCTCGCCCCAGCCGTGCGGGTCCTCGGTCAGGACGGCGAGCCTGGCCCGCACGTCCTCCGAGCGCTTGGTGTCGTGGGTGGACAGCGCCGTCATCGTCAGCGGCCACGTCCGTTGGATGATCGCGTTGGCCTCGTGGAACTCGTGCACAGCGCTGTGCGGATGCCCGGCGGGAAAGCCGGGGAAGTCGCCGGGAGCGCCGCCGACCTCGTTGAGGGCGATCATCCGGCCGTAACGGTAGAAGGCGGTGTCCTCGATGCCCTTGGCCATGACGGGCCCGGTGGTCTGTTGGAACCGCACCACGAACTCGGACGGGCCGGCCAGCGCCAGGTTCTCGATGAGATCGATCTCGCCGGACCGCCGCGGCAGGGACTCCCGGGCGCGCTCGCACGCCCCGACCACGTGCGCTCGAGCCTCCAGGGTCGCGGCCCCGCCTGGCCGGATGTAGGCGCGGTAGACCGCGAACGCGGCCAGCACCTCCGCGAGCGCGTCGCGAAGACCGGTACGCGTCAGGTCCGCGCGCCGCCGCCGCGCCTCGGTGAGCGCGAGTGCCGCCAGCCGCTCCAGCTCCGGGCGCAGGACATCCGTGAGCGCGTCCAGCTTCGCCGTGTGGGCGACGGCCGCGAAGTCGGGCGACGAACCGGTGATACCGGTGTACAGCTGGGTGATGGGCCTGGCCGCTGTCGGGTCGATGAACAGCCGGGTGAGCCGGTTGAGTGTGTCGTAGCCGGTGGTGCCGGCGCAGGCCCAGGTGCCGGGCAGGGCCTCGCCCGGTTCGAGGATCTTCTCCACGACCGTCCACACGCCGCCGGTGGCCTCGGACAGCCTGCGCAGGTAGTCCTCGGGATCGGCGAGGCCATCTGGATGGTCGACCCGCAGGCCATCGACGGCGCCGGCGCGCACCTGGTCGAGGATCAGGCGATGGGTCGCGGCGAAGACGGCCGGCTCCTCCTGGCGCAGGCCCACGAGGGTGGTGATGTCGAAGAACCGGCGGTAGTTGAGCTCGGTGCCGGCGACCCGCCAGAAGCACAGCCGGTAGTGCTGCCGGTCGAGGGTGGCGGCTATGTCGCCTGGTGTGGCGGTCCCCTCGGCCACCGGCAGCACGTGGTCGTGATAAACGATCACTGATTCGGCGTCGTCGTTCGTCGCGAGCCTGATCTCCCCGCCCGCGAGGCAGTCCGCCAGCGGCTCACCCAGAATCGGGACGACGACCTTGCCGGGGTTGTCCGGGGAGTCCCAGTCGATGTCGAACCAGGAGGCGTACGGCGACGCCCGGCCCTCCCGCAGCACCGACCACCAGCCGGCGTTCACCGACTCCGGCGCGGCGATCGCCATGTGGTTCGGCACCAGGTCCACCACGAGGCCGAGGCCCGCCTTGCGGCAGGCGGTCACCAGCCGGCGGAAGCCGGCCGGACCGCCGAGCTCGGGGCTGATCTGATCGTGGTTGACGACGTCGTAGCCGTGGGCCGAACCGTCGACCGCTTCAAGCACGGGCGAGCAGTACAGGTGGGTGACCCCGAGGGCGGCCAGGTAGGGCACGATGACAGCCGCGTCGGTGAAGGAGAACTCCATGCTCAGTTGCAGCCGGTAGGTCGAGCCGGGGACCGGCCGGGCGGGCGCCGGGATGCCGCCGTCCCGTGGCTCAGTCGGCACAGCGCAGCACCAGGGCTGACCGGGCGTCGACCTCGATCGGGTCGTTGGCCTTCACGATCCGGCTGGTGGCGCGCGCGTCCGGCGCGGCGCTCTCACGCGTGCCGGCAGCCGCGGTCACGACCGCGGTGGGTACCCGGGTGTCGATGACGATCTCCCAGCTGGTGCCGAAGTTCTCCGGTGGCACGCGGAATCCGAGCGGTTCGAAGTGCGCGTTGAAGAAGAGCAGGAACGACTGGTCGACGACGTTCTCACCACGATGGTTGCGATCGGGTATGCCGTGGCCGTTGAGGAACATTCCCAGGGAGCGCGCCAGGCCGAACTCCCAGTCGGCGTCGGACATCTCGGTGCCATCCGGCAGGAGCCAGACGATGTCCTTGAGCGGCTCCCCGTCCTTGAGCGGCTCCCCGTCCTTGAGCGGCTCCCCGCCGTCCGAGCCGTGCCCCGAGGTACCACCGGAGCCACGAATCGCGTCCCCCTGAAAGAACCGCCGGCGGCGGAACACCGCGTGTTCCCGGCGCAGGGCGGACACGAGCGCGGTGAACTCCACCAGGCTCGCGTTGCGTTCCGCCAGCGACCAGTCCAACCAGGAGATTTCGTTGTCCTGGCAGTAGCCGTTGTTGTTGCCGTGCTGTGTGCGCCCCATCTCGTCACCGGCCACCAGCATGGGTACGCCCTGCGAGAGAAAGAGCGTGGTGAGGAAGTTCCGGACCTGGGCCGCGCGTAGCGCGAGCACGTCCGGATCGTCGGTCGGTCCCTCCGCCCCGCAGTTCCAGGACCGGTTGTCATCCGATCCGTCCCAGTTGTCCTCGCCATTGATTTCATTGTGTTTGCTGTTGTAGGAGACCAGGTCATTGAGGGTGAAGCCGTCGTGGGCCGTGATGAAATTGATGGAGGCGGACGGCCGCCGGCCGTCGGATTCATAGAGGTCGCTCGACCCGGTCAGGCGGGAGGCGAACTCGGCGATGCCATGGTCCTGGCCGCGCCAGAAGTCGCGCACGGTGTCACGGTACTTACCGTTCCACTCGGTCCACAGCGGTGGGAAGTTGCCGACCTGGTAACCGCCCGCGCCCAGATCCCAGGGCTCGGCAATCAGTTTGACCTGGGAGACGACCGGATCCTGCTGGACGAGGTCAAAGAAGGAGGACAGCCGGTCAACCTCGTAGAACTCGCGTGCCAGCGTCGCGGCCAGATCGAACCGGAATCCGTCGACGTGCATCTCGGTAACCCAGTAACGGAGCGAGTCCATGATGAGCTGGAGGACATGCGGGTGACGGACCCGCATACTGTTCCCCGTGCCGGTGTAGTCCATGTAGTAGCGCGGATCGTCCTCTATCAGCCGATAGTAGGCGGTGTTGTCGATCCCGCGGAAGCAGAGCATGGGACCCATGTGATTGCCCTCGGCCGTGTGGTTGTAGACCACGTCGAGGATTACCTCGATACCGGCGTCGTGCAGGTTCTTCACCATCAGCTTGAACTCCTGGACCTGCTGCCCGGCCCGGGTCG
Source organism: Protofrankia sp. CiT1 (assembly GCF_917627385.1). Taxonomy (GTDB): domain Bacteria; phylum Actinomycetota; class Actinomycetes; order Frankiales; family Frankiaceae; genus Protofrankia. Next base: position 87,312 of record NZ_CAKJTL010000134.1, on the reverse strand, counting down.
CGGCCGCGTAGGCGTTGTGGGGGGCCAGGAAGGCCAGTGAGTTGTATCCCCAGTAGTTGCGCAGGCCGCGGCTGACCAGATGCTCATCCTGGACGAACTGGTGGACGGGCATGAGCTCCACGGCGGTCACACCGAGCCGATGGTAGTGGTCGATCATGATCGGATGTGCCACGCCGGCATAGGTGCCGCGGTACTCCGCCGGCAGTCCCGGGTGCGCGATCGTGAGGCCGCGCACGTGCGCCTCGTAGATGACGGTCTCGTTGTACGGGGTGCGCGGCGGGCGGTCGTTGTCCCAGTCGAAGAACGGGCTGATGACCACCGACTTCATCATCCGTGAGGCGGAATCGGCGGTGTTCATGCTGTCCGGGTCGCCGAAGTTGTAACCGAACACCGACTGGTCCCAGTCGATCTCGCCGTCAACGGCCTTCGCGTACGGGTCGAGGAGCAGCTTGTGGGGATTGCAACGCAGCCCCCTCGCCGGGTCGTGAGGGCCGTGCACCCGATAGCCGTATCGCTGGCCGGGGCCGATGCTGGGCAGGAACCCGTGGTAGACGAATGCGTCGACTTCCTTCAGCTCGACGCGTGTCTCGGCATCGTCATCGTCGAACAGGCACAGCTCGACCTTCTCGGCGATCTCGGAGAAGATCGCGAAATTGGTCCCGGTGCCGCCATAGGTGGCACCGAGCGGATAGGGGCTGCCCGGCCAGACTTGCAACATACGCACGGAGCCTACGGGTGGTCGGGGATCCAGCGCCGACCGGCGCGGGTCTGGATGAGCCCCACGGGCCGGGTGAGTCCAGGCGGACGGTTTTCTGATCCTGTCAGGCTGGATCGTGCCAGGCCCGATCGTTGCGGGGGGATCAGCCGTACCGTGATGTGATCATATGCGGATTCGGTCCATTCGTGTTGCCGGCCATAAGAGCGACCGGTAACAGGAGAGTAGATCAAGGAATGGGGCTGGGGCGCGTGTATCGCGAGGCGGCGCGGGGAGCCACTTCCGTTGCTGGTCGCGCTACGGCGTGTCCCGGAAGTCGTCGTTCGATCAGGGAGCCCGCGTCCAGGCGGCTCCCGAAACACGCCCTGACCGTGCTCCGGCCATGAGCCCGGCCGCGGCGCGCCGGTGCTGGGACGCGCCCGGTCACTGGACCGGCCGGCGACCGTCACGAATCATCCGGATATCGCCCGAATGAACATGGATTGTCTGCCAGGGGGCGGGTATGGACGCGGCGGCAGCCCATGGCACCATCGGTACCGCACGGCGCGGACGATCGTGAGGCGAGGTCGCAGGGGAAGGCGTAACTCGTCGACGGAGGTCTTGCGTGGTCGCAATGTCATCAGCACGAGATCTTGTGTCAGGTCCGGCGTCCTTCAAGGTTCCCGGCATGTTGGCGGTTCTGGCCTGCCCGCCGCCGCTGTGTCCGCACCTGGAGTTCGCCGTGTCCGCCGTGCTGTCCTCGCCGGTGTCGCTGACCTGGAGCGAACAGCCACGGTCCCCGGGCTCGCTCTACGCGGGCCTGGAGTGGCAGGCTCCGTGCGGCACGGCCGGGCGTCTCGCGGGCCAGCTGCGTCGCCTCGGTCATGTCTCCTTCGACGTGGTCGAGGGCCCGTCGCCGGGCTGCGATTCGGAGCGCTACTCCCATACGCCCGAGCTCGGTCTGCACCGCGCGTCGATCGCCGCGAACGGGGACATCGTCGTTGGGGAAGCCGCGCTGCGTGCCCTCATCGAGCGGGGAGAGGGGCGGGAGACCCTCGCCAGAGGGCTGCAGCGCCTGCTGGGCACGGCATGGGACGAGGCCTTGGAGCCGTTCCGGCAGGCAGCCCACGGAGCTCCGGTGACCTGGTTGCGCCGGACGGGCTGACCCGGCTGTTCCCGCCCGGTCCCAGCGTGCGGCCTTGGCCCGCCCGGCGGCGACGAGACGCACCGGCTGGGTTCCGGCTGGACGGACTTTCGTTTATGATCATCGAAATTGATGTGGCGAAGGCCACACCCGATGGGGATCGTCCTAACGGGCACATACCCCACCGGTCGTGCGTTGTGGGTTGCGCACGAGACGTACTCAATTCACGGGAGAATTTCAGTGGCCACCGATTACGACACCCCCCGCACCACCGATGCCGAGGAGGTTTCCGAGCAGAGTCTGGAGGCGCTCAAGGCGCGGCGGGCGGATGCGGCGGCCGACCTCGGAGACGATGTCGACCCGTTCGAGGCCGAACTTGACCTACCCGGCGCGGATCTGTCCGGCGAGGAACTGACGGTCCGCGTCCTGCCCCGCCAGGCGGACGAGTTCACCTGCAAGAGCTGCTTCCTGGTCCACCACCGCAGCCAGCTCGCCGACAGCCGGCGCATGATCTGTGCCGACTGCGCGGCATAAGAGCGACCAGCAACAGGGCTGGCCGGCTCGCGGCGTCCGGGCGGCGCTTCGCGACGCATCCGCCGGGCAGCTGGCATGCCCTGACGGGCCTCCCAGATCGGCTTCGCCCAGCCGGCCGGAACCCCGGCTTGCGGCGGCCCGTAAGGCGGGGCCGGTAGGTCATCAATAGCGCCGGATGTATCCGCCGGCGTGTCAGCCGATAGTGATCTATCCGACAGCCGGCCGGTACGGAGCGGGTTCGCCTGGCGGGCCACAGGCGATGCGATCGTGGTTCTGTCGCGTCGCCAACGGCCGGAGTTTTGAGCGGCTCCGGTAACAGGGCTGGCCGGCTCGCGGCGTCCGGACGGCGCTTCGGGACGCATCCGCCGGGCAGCTGGCATGCCCTGACGGGCCTCCCAGATCGGCTTCGCCCAGCCGGCCAGAACCCCGGCTTGCGGCTGCGACCACGTCACGCGCTGACGGGGACGACGAGCGCGAACGCACCAGGCGGGCTCGGGTGGGCCGGGATGCCGGGCAATGTGATGGGCCTGGGCAATGCCATGGGCTCGGGCGCGATGGGCCTGGCAATGCCAGGGGCCTGGACGCGATGGGCTCGGGCGCGATGGGCTCGGGCGCGGTTGGGCCGCGCCGGGCGCGCTCCGCACTGTCTCCCGCGGGGCGCCGGTGAGATTGTGGGACCGGGCTCGTGGGGCTCTGACGCGATACGGGACGGGCGGCTGGGATACGCTCCTGCGGCAGCATCTACAGCTTGTCGAAGAGCCTTGCGCCGACCGCTTGGTTCGGTCGGATCGGCGCATTCGTGGGAGGCAGGACCTGGTGACCCGATCCTTCGGCCGAACTCGGCCGTTGCCCGCCGATGTCGAGGTGGCGACTGCCCGCGACGTTCCTTCGGCGGGGAGCACGAACCGCGCGAGGAGCGCTGGCCGGCGCTCTGTCCGATCCGGTTCCCCGTGGCGGGCGCTACGACTAGTGACCGGCTTTGCATTTTTGGCACTGCTGGCAACTGCCTGTGACGTACCCAACTTCGGGTTTCCGGATGGGGTGACGGACCTTACGCCGCGCATCCTGAACCTGTGGCAGGGCTCTGTGATCGCGGCGCTTGCCGTGGGTGCGTTCACCTGGGCTTTGATCTTCTATGCGATCATCATGTTCCGCAGGAAGTCGGACGAGCTGCCCCAACAGGTGCGGTACAACCTCCCGGTCGAGATTCTTTACACGGTCGTGCCGCTGGTCATCGTCGCCGGACTGTTCTATTACACCGCCCGCGATGAGATCGAGATCGACAAACTTCCGCCCAACCCGGATGTCACCGTCAATGTGATCGGTTTCCGGTGGAACTGGCAGTTCCGCTACCTCGACACGGGCCAGCACGGCACGATCCCGGTGGAGGTCACCGGCAGGCCCGGCGAGCCCGCGGTGCTGGTGCTCCCGCAGGGCCGCACGATCCGTTTCGTGGAGACCTCCCCGGATGTCATCCACTCCTTCTGGGTGCCCGAGTTCCTGTTCAAGCGGGACGTCGTCCCCGGCCGGATCAACCAGTTCCAGCTCACGATCACCAAGACCGGGACCTTCATCGGTCGTTGCGCGGAACTGTGTGGGGTTGATCATGATCGGATGAACTTCTACGTGAAGGTCGTCCCGGGTGACGAGTACGACCGCTTCATCGCCGAGCGGACCCGGCCGGCCGCGCTGGCGGCGGCCGGGCCGGTCACCCCTGGGGCGACCACGCTGACATCCGCCGGAACTACCACTCCCGGGAGCGGACAGTGACACTGGTGCACGAGCCGCCAGCCGGCCACGTCGAGGACCTGCACGCCAAGCCGCGTACCAACCTGCTCGGTTATCTGCGCACGACGTCGCACAAGGACATCGCCGTGATGTACGGCGTGACGGCGTTCGCGTTCTTCCTCTTCGCGGGGATCATGGCCGAGATGATGCGGGCGGAGCTGGCCAGGCCCGGCCTGCAGTTCCTGTCGAACGAGCAGTTCAACCAGCTGTTCACCATGCACGGCACGCTGATGCTGCTGATGTTCGCCACACCTATGGCGTTCGCGTTCGCGAACTTCCTGATCCCGTTGCAGATCGGCTCGCCGGACGTGGCGTTCCCGCGGCTCAACGCCCTGTCGTTCTGGTTCTTCTTCTTCGGGAGCCTCACCGTCATCGCCGGCTTCCTGACCCCGAACGGTGCGGCGGACTTCGGCTGGTTCGCCTATGCGCCGCTCAACAACGCGGTCTACTCGCCGGGCGCCGGTGCCGATATGTGGATCATGGGCCTGGCGGTGTCGGGTCTGGGCACCATCCTCGGCGCCGTCAACATGATTACGACGATCCTCTGCCTGCGCGCCCCGGGCATGACCATGTTCCGGCTACCGATCTTCTGTTGGAACTTCCTCGTCACGTCGATCCTGGTTCTGGTCGCCTTCCCGGTGCTCGCCGGTGCGCTGCTGGCGCTGGAAGCCGACCGGCGCCTGGGCGCCCACGTGTTTGACGCGGCCAACGGTGGCGCCATCCTGTGGCAGCATCTGTTCTGGTTCTTCGGCCATCCCGAGGTCTACATCATCGCCCTGCCGTTCTTCGGGATCATCAGTGAGGTACTGCCGGTCTTCTCCCGGAAGCCGCTGTTCGGGTACAAGGGCCTCGTCTTCGCCACGATCGGGATCGGGGCATTGTCGGTAGCGGTGTGGGCGCACCACATGTTCGTCACCGGCGCGGTCCTGCTGCCCTTCTTCGCGTTCCTGTCCTTCCTGATCGCGGTGCCGACCGGCATGAAGTACTTCAACTGGATCGGCACCATGTGGCGGGGCCAGGTCAGCTTCGAGACGCCCATGCTCTTCGCCCTGGGCTTTCTCGTGACCTTCCTGTTCGGTGGTCTGACGGGTGTCCTGCTGGCCAGCCCGCCGATCGACTTCCACGTCAGTGACAGCTACTTCGTGGTCGCCCACTTCCACTACGTGGTGTTCGGCTCGGTGGTCTTCGCCGCATATGCCGGGATCTACTTCTGGTTCCCGAAGGTGACCGGGCGCATGCTCGACGAGAAGCTCGGGAAGGTCCATTTCTGGACGCTGTTCTTCGGTTTCCACCTGACCTTCATGATCCAGCACTGGCTGGGTGTCAAGGGCATGCCGCGACGGGTGGCCGACTACTCGCCGACCGACGGATTCACCACGTACAACACGATTTCCACGGCCGGTGCCTTCCTGCTGGCCACGTCGACCCTGCCGTTCATGTACAACGTCTGGCGTTCCTACAAAAAGGGCGAGCTGGCCGTCGTGGACGACCCCTGGGGCTATGGAAACTCCCTGGAATGGGCGACATCCTGCCCGCCGCCACGGCACAACTTCCGCTCGCTGCCACGCATCCGGTCGGAACGGCCCGCCTTTGACCTGCACTATCCGCAGGCGGCCGGGAAAATCGACTATCACGCCACACCCGAGATCAGGTAGCCGGGCCCGGAAGAAGCTGGAGCGGAGCAGCAGCCATGAAGATCGAGGGCGTCGTCTTCCTCGTGTTCACCGTCTTCTGCACGGTGGTCGACATCGTTTACTGGTTCACCTCGCAGGACCCGACCGGTACGGTCGCGCTCGCGCTGTGCGGCGGCCTCGGCCTGCTCGTTGGCGGGTACCTGCTGTTCACCGCCCGGCGTATCGGGGCCCGGCCGCAGGATCTTCTCGATGCCGAGGTCGCGGACGGTGCCGGCGAGCTCGGTCACTTCACCCCGGGCAGTTACTATCCGTTCTTCATTGCGGCCAGCGCCAGCCTGGTGATTCTCGGCGTCATCTTCGGGGTCTGGCTGGCTCTCATCGGGGTGCTCATGACGTTGCTGTTCGTCGTGTGCCTGCTGTTTGAGAACTTCTGGCACCCACCGGTCCCGGAGGACTGAGCGGTCGGCTGGTGGTGCCCCGGCGGTGCGCGCCGGGGCACCACCAGCCCTCGACCGTGCTGGGCAGCCGGCGGCAGCGCCGGCACCGGCATGGCGGACGCCCTCAGACCGCCGCTTCAGGCCGGAGCAATGGCCTGGCTCGTCTGGATCCACCGCCGCAGAGCGGCTTCGGCCGCGCCGGAGTCCAGCGACCATGCGGCGCGGCTGAACTGGCGTCGCAGCTGTTCGGCCACGGGCGTGGTGGTCGTCGGCCCGACCGCGGCGACCAGCGCGGCCGCGGCGGCCAGCAGGACAGCGTCCCGCACCGGCCCAGGACGTCCCGCCAGTAGCTTCCGGGTCACCTCGGCGTTGTAAGCGGCGTCGGCTCCCCGCAGTTCCGCCGGGTCGCCGGGGCGGATACCGATGTCCCGGGGATCGAAGGTCTCCATGCGCACCTCGCCGCCCGCGACGACCCACACCGTCGAGGTGGTGGCGGGCGTGAGCTCGTCGAGGCCGTCGTCACCGCGGAACACCAGCCCTCGCGTCCCGCGCGCGGCGAGAACCCCGGCGACGACCGGCGCGAGCCGCGCATCGGCGACGCCGACGGCCTGGGCCGCGGGGCGGCCCGGGTTGCTCAGCGGCCCAAGGATATTGAAAACCGTGGGCACGCCGAGTTCGCGCCTGGTCCCGGCGGTGTGTCGCATGGCCGGGTGGAAGACCGGCGCGAAGCAGAACGTGGCGCCGGCCTTGGCGAGGCAGGCGCTGACACCGGCAGGCGACAGATCGATGACAACGCCGAGTTCGGTCAGCAGATCGGCCGATCCGCAGGCGGATGACGCGGCCCGGTTCCCATGCTTGATCACAGGTATGCCGGACCCCGCGATGACGAGGGCGGCCATGGTCGACACGTTCACCGAATGCGACTGGTCGCCCCCGGTACCGCAGGTGTCCACGGCGCGTTCGCGGACGTCGTCGGGGACCTCCAGCGGCGTCGCGAAGTCGAGCATCGCCCGGAGCAGCCCGCGGACCTCCTCGGGGGTCTCGCCCTTGGCCCGCAGCGCGACCGCGAAACCAGCGATCTGAGCGGGGGAGGCGTTACCGGACATGATCTGGGCCATCGCCCACGCGGTGTCCGCGGCACCCAGGGCCTCGTTCCGCAACAGCATGCCGAGAAGACCGGGCCAGCCCCGCGCGGCCGAGCGCGCCGCGCCAGGCTCCAGGTCCGCGCCCGCATCCGCCGGTGGAACCGGTGCGCCCGTCACCATCTCGCCCGTCTGTCGGTGGGCCCGCAGCATCTGCTCACGGTCACGGTCGGGCTCAGGCGCCCGCGACCGGCGTACCAGCCGCGGGCGAGGAGCCCGGCCGCGCCGCGAGCGAGCGTCGGGCACGCAGCAGGGCGACCACGACCTCGGCGAGTTCGGCGGGGTCCACCGGATGGGTGACCACCGCGTCCGCCTGTGACCAGCTGCCGAGCCAGCGGTCGTCCCGCCGGGCCACCAGCAGGACGGTGGGCGGGCAGTTCGGGATTTCGTTTTTGATCTGTCGGGAGAGCCCCATGCCGCCGGCCGGCGTCGCTTCCGCGTCCAGCACACAGATGTCGGCGTCCCGGTGGTCGACGGCATCGATGAGGGCCGGGCCGTCGGCCACGTCCAGGAACTCGAGCGGCCCGAGCTCGGGGTCAGGCCGCGGGCCGATGGCGAGTCTCACCCGCTCGCGGATGTCGGGCCTGTCCGCGTACACGAGAACCGTACTCATGTGACCGCGAGCCTTTCAGTCGGGTGGTGTGCTGGCTGGGCGCGCCCCGGCGCCCGGTGGCTGATCCACCTGCCGCGCACGCATGCACGACCTGAGCGGCAACCGGACAACTGGGAACCCGCCGGCAGGCTATCCGATGACGCCCGTGGGCGGTGGCTCCGCCTGGTCCGGCCGGGACACCGCCGCTCGTGTCCCGCGGCTGACATCGGCTGACATCGGCGCGCAGGGGAGCGCAGGGGAGCGTTTCGCCAGTTGCGAGGGGACCCTGGCTGAGAGATAGTGAGACTCGTTCTCATACTATGGACGAGTATCGATGTACCTGAATCAGCATCCATACGCTGCGTATCCACGCGCTAGGTCGGGATGTACGGCGTATGGATACATACGGTCGCCAACATCGGATGTGTCATGGCTGGTCAGCAGGATCTTCGCCTCACGCCTCAGCGCCGCGCGGTGCTGGAGGTGCTCCGAACCGCCCATGACCATCCGACGGCGGCGGAGGTCTACGCTCGTGTCCGGGCGGTCGCGCCGGGCATCGGCGCCGCGACCGTTTACCGGGCGCTGGGGCTGCTGGTCAGGGCCGGCTACGCCCTGGAACTCAGCCTCGGTAACGGTGTCGCGGCCCGGTACGACGCGAATGTCGCGCGTCACGACCACGCGGTCTGCGACCGCTGTGGCCGGGCCGCGGATATAGATCTTCCTGTTCCTGCGGAGCTGGTGAACGCGCTGTCGCGGCGTACCGGATTCGCGATCACAGGTTACGACCTGCAATTCCGTGGCCTGTGTCCGGCCTGTCAGACCAACGGTCCGAGATAGGGGCTCCGATATCCAGGGGCCTAGTGCCTGGATCGACAATCAGTATCCCCGGCCGTCGCTCCGGCGCCGGGGCGGACCACGATCGACAAAGGAGATCCACATGCCGCAGCTTGACGGTACGAAGACACACGAGAACCTCAAGGAGGCGTTCGCGGGCGAGAGCCAGGCGAACCGCCGTTACCTGTACTTCGCCCGCCGAGCCGACATCGAGGGCCTGACCGACGCGGCCTCGCTCTTCCGCGACACCGCGGAGGGCGAGACCGGGCACGCCTTCGGTCATCTGGACTTCCTGGCCGCGGTGGGCGACCCCGCGACCGGGGAACCGCTGGGCAAGACCACGGCGAATCTCGCCAGCGCCGTGGCGGGGGAGACCTACGAGTTCACCGCGATGTACCCGGGCTTCGCCAAGACCGCGCGGGACGAGGGCTTCGAGGAGATCGCGGACTGGTTCGCCACGCTCGCGCGGGCCGAGAAGACCCATGCCGGACGTTTCAAGAAGGCGCTCGACGCGGTCGTCGCTGACGAGAAGGCCGAGCAGGAAGCCTGATCTTTCCGTAACAGCCGCCCGGCCAACGGCGGCGCGGTCATCGTGCGCCGCCGGCGGCCGGGCGAACCGTGACCGTCCCCATCAGATCGTCCCCATCAGACGTGTGGGAGTTCCAACGATGGCACTCACTGTCGCTGACATTGTCACTGACCCCGAGGTCTACTCCGCGCGGCGCCAGGACGCCCGCGCCCGGATCCTTCCGGTCCGAGCGGAACGCCGCATCCGGGTCGGGGACATGCTTCTCTTCGAGTTCGAGAATGAGGAAACCCTGCGTTATCAGGTGCAGGAGATGGTCTATACCGAGCGCCTGCGCAGCCTCGCGGACGTCGCGCATGAGATCGAGATCTATTCTCGGCTGCTTCCCGCCAGCCACGTTCTGACCACCACCGTCTTTATCGAGCTTGACGTCGCTGAGACCGTCCGCGCGGAGCTGGCGCGGCTGGCCGGGATCCAGCGCAGCATCCGCCTGGAGATCGGCGGGCTCCCGGTGCCGGCCGAGGAGATCCCGGGTCCGGACGAGGCCCCGGGCGTTCCCACCGCGACTGTCTCCGTGCACATGCTGCGGTTTCCCCTGAGCGACTCCGCTCGTGACGCCTTCCGTGATCCGGCTGTGCTGGTCGAACTGGTGGTCGATCACCCCGCGTACAACGAGGCGACCCCGGTCACGGGCGCGGCCCGGAAGAGTTTGATCGCGGATCTCACACTGCGTGGCTGAGAGCGCCGGGCGGGCCCGGGGCGTTCCGGTCGCGGGCGCTGTCACCGGCCGCGGGCGCTGTCCCGGGCCGCGAGCCGAGCCAGCCAGGCGTTGTAGGCCGCTTCCCGGGCGAGCAGCTCGGCCTCCGGCTCCGGGGCCCGCGGTGCGTCCAGGTCCTTGTCCGGACCGGTGGCGGGCACCGCGGCGGGGGAGACCGCCAGCCGGTCGAGCCGGTCGAGCCGGCGGTCCTCCCGGGCGGCTTCCCGGCCATCGGCTCGTGACCACTGGATGAACAGGGCGACGAACACCACCGCGCCCACCAGCTCGCCCGCGGCCCACATGAGCCCCGCACCGGTCTGCTGGTCGCCCAACAGGCTGGACCCCCAGGTTCGCCCCAGCGAGGCGTACCAGCCTTCGGCGAAGACGTCATTGGTCGTGAACATCGCCAGCGCCCACAGCGCGTGCAGCGGGAACGTCACGAACAGCAGGAGCAGGCGCCCCCAGTAGGGCAGGCGGCCGGGGATGGGGTCAAGCCCGATGACCGGCCAGTAGAACAGGCAGCCGACCAGCAGAAAGTGGATGTGCAGGAGGAGATGCAGCGGCGGGTGCCGCAATGATGACTCGTAGAGACTGGTGAAGTACAATCCGTATAGGCTGACGATGAACACGGTGAAGCCGACCAGCGGGAAGGTCATCACCCGGGCCACCCGGCTGTGCAACAGCCTCACCAGCAGGCTGCGGGAACGTCGCGGCAGCGCGCGCAGCGCGAGCGTGACCGGCGCCCCGAGCGCGAGCGGTATCGGTGCGACCGTGCCCAGCAACAGGTGCTGGACGGCGTGTGCGCTGAACAGCGCGGTGTCGTAGGCGGCGATCCCGCCGACGAGCGCGTACCCGACGACAACCAGGCCGGCGAGCCAGGACGCCGTCCGCCACGGGCTCCAGGCGTCGCCGCGATCTGTGAGCCTGCGCACTCCGAGCAGGTACAGCCCGGCCATCGTGGCGATCAGGAGCAGCGGGCCGGGCTCGGGTGAAACGTGCAGGAGCATCCGCCCGACAGTCGGTGGGGGCGGCAGTTGTCCCTGTCCGGAGGCTGCGAACAGGTCTTGCGCAGCTGTTGGGGCAAGCGTGCCGGGACTGGTCACGACTTCCGTCACCTCGCTTGGGCCGGGGCTCGCTCGAGCCCTCGACGGCTCGTAGTCCTACCGAATGTCGAACCTACGGTGGCGCTTGGCGGAACGCGTGCCAGAATGACCGACGTGGCCTCCGCCCCCGTCCTTGAGAAGGCTCCGCCGCCGCACCCCACGGCCAACCGGCCGTCGATGGTTTCCGTGGGAACGATCGTGTGGCTGTCGTCGGAGCTGATGTTCTTCGCGGCCCTGTTCGCGATGTACTACACGATCCGCTCGGTCAACAGCGACAACTGGCCGCCGGTCACCGGCGATCCCGCGGGGTCCGAGATCGGCCCGGTGCACCTGCACGTCGGCTACGCGCTCGTCTTCACGACGATCCTGGTGCTGTCGAGCCTGACCTGCCAGCTGGGCGTCTTCGCCGCGGAACGAGGCGATGTGTACGGCCTGCGTCGTTGGTACCTCATCACGCTGGTCATGGGTGCCGTGTTCGTCGGTGGCCAGGCGTGGGAGTACTTCCACGAGAACGAGTTCTCGATCTCGTCGCATGCCTACGGGTCTGTCTACTACCTCACGACCGGCTTCCACGGGCTGCACGTGATCGGTGGGCTGGTGGCCTTCGTGATCGTCCTGGCCCGGTCGACCTACGGCAGCTTCACCCCTGAGAAGGCGACCTCGGCGATCGTGACGTCGTACTACTGGCACTTCGTCGACGTCGTCTGGATCGGCCTGTACGCGACCATCTACCTCCTCCAGTGAGCGACATGACTGCATCTTTGGGCGCTGCCCGCGCATCCACACACCGGCGTCGGCGTTCCTCCGCTGTCGTCCTTCTGCTGGCGCTCGCGGCCACCGGGGTGCTCTGGACCGCGTTCGCGCCGCGCGGCACGGCCCAGAGCACCCCGGATGCGAACGAGGCCGTACGGCAGGGGCGGGCACTCTACCTCCAGGGCTGTTCAAGCTGCCACGGCTTGAACGCTCAGGGCACTGGTCAGGCTCCGAGCCTCATCGGGGTCGGCGCCGCCGCGGTGGACTTCCAGGTGAGCACCGGCCGGATGCCGCTTGCCGCGCCGGGCGCGCAGGCCAAGCGCAAAGACCCCGTTTACAGCCAGACCCAGATCGACCAGCTGGCCGCCTACGTCGACAGCCTCGGTGGCGGCCCCAAGCAGGCAGTCGTCACCAGGAACGCACTCGATGACGCGGATCTGGCCCAGGGCGGGGAGCTCTACCGGGCCAACTGCGCGCAGTGCCACCAGGCTGTGGGCGCCGGTGCGCCGCTGACATACGGCAAGTACGCGCCCGACCTGAGCAAGGCCACCCCGTCACAGATCATCGAGGCCATGCGGACCGGCCCCGAGTCGATGCCCGTGTTCGGTCCTGGGCAGATCGACGACGCCAGCGCCGTGGCGATCGCGAAGTACGTGCGCTTCGTCACTGAGGCGCCGAGCGCCGGTGGTAGCACGCTGGGCAAGTACGGCCCGGTTCCGGAGGGGCTGCTGGCCTGGCTGGCCGGGATCGGTGGCCTGCTCGCGGTGTGCATGTGGATCGGAGCGAGGCAGAAGGTATGAGCAAGCAGGAAGACGGGACGACCGGGCCGGACGTTCCCGCCGAGAGCGGGAGCATCTTCGACCGTGCCAAGCCCGAACCGCGTCAGGGCCACGACGACGGCCCCGAGCGTCTCGGTACCCCGCCGCACCAGACCGATTCGGCCCGGGAGGGCTCAACGGTCCTGCTGGCCGAGCCGGGCGAGCGGAGCGCGGCTGTCCCCCCGGCCCATGCCGAGGAGATCGACCGCCGGGCCGAGCGCCGGGCCGAGCGGCTGGTGGCGTTCTGGTTCATGGTCTCCATCGTCGGGACGATCGGCTTCGTGGTCACCAACTTCGTCGGTGACAAGCATGCCGAGTACTACACCCCGTGCATGGGCACCGCCCTGGGCCTCGCCATGGGTGGCATCGGGTTCGGGGTCATCCTCTGGGCGAAGCGCCTCATGCCGCATGAGGAGGCCGTCCAGGAGCGTCATCCCTTCGCCTCCTCGGATGCTGAGATCGCCGCCACCGAGGAGACGGTTGCTCTCGGGTTCGCCGACACCGGCCTTGCCCGCCGGCCGTTGCTCCGCCGCACCATGCTGGGCGCGGGCACGGTGCTCGGCGCTCTGCTGGTGGTGCCGTTGCTGAACCTGACCAACCGGAAGCCGGGTGCGCAGCTCAAGCACAGCCACTGGGTGAAGGGCGCCCGGCTGGTGAACGGGGAGGGCAACCCGGTCAGGGTCGGTGACATCGCTATCGGCGGTATCGAGACCGTCTTCCCGGCGGTCCCGGTCACCGAGGCCGACGGCAGCGTCCGCTTCGAGCCCCAGCTGAGCCTGCATGAGAAGGCCGACAGCGTCACCATCCTCATCCGGCTCGCCCCGGGTGAGAACCGGCCGCGGCCCGGACGAGAGAACTGGGCCTACGACGGCCACGTCGCCTATTCCAAGATCTGCACTCATGCGGGCTGCCCGGTCAGCCTCTACGAGGCGCAGACCCATCACCTGCTCTGCCCCTGTCACCAGTCCGTGTTCAACGTCCTGGACGGATGTCGAGCGATCTTCGGTCCGGCCAGCCGGTCCCTGCCACAGCTGGCGATCGGTATTGATGACGACGGGTACTTCATCGCGCGAGACGGCGACTACACCGAGCCCGTCGGTCCCGCCTTCTGGGAGCGTCCATGACCACAGCCCCGCCACCCTCCCTGGTCAAGCGGCCGGGCCCGGTCCGCAAGCTCAACCGGGCTGTCGACGAGCGTTTCGGGTCTCAGGCCGCGCTGCGCCGCAACCTCAACAAGGTGTTCCCCGACCACTGGTCTTTCATGATCGGGGAAATCGCCCTCTACAGCTTCGTCATCCTGGTCCTGACCGGTATCTACCTGACGTTGTTCTTCGACCCGAGCAACGTCGAGATTCCCTACAACGGCTCGTACATCCCGCTGCGCGGCGTCGAGATGAGCCGGGCCTACGCCTCGACCCTCGACATCAGCTTCGACACCCGAGCGGGGCTGGTCTTCCGCCAGATCCACCACTGGGCGGCGCTGCTGTTCGTGGCCTCGATCGTGGTGCACCTGATGCGGGTGTTCTTCACCGGTGCCTTCCGCAAGCCTCGTGAGGTCAACTGGCTGATCGGTGTGGGGCTGCTCGTCCTGGGCATCCTCGAGGGCTTCGCCGGCTACTCACTGCCGGACGACCTGCTGTCGGGCACCGGGCTGCGCATCGCCGCGTCGATCGCCCAGTCGATCCCGGTCATCGGGACCTGGGCGTCGTTCCTGGTCTTCAACGGCGAGTGGCCGGGTGACAGCTTCATCCCCCGGCTGTATGTCATTCACATTCTGCTGGTGCCGGGGATCCTGCTGGCGCTGATCGGCGCCCACCTGGGCATCCTGTGGCACCAGAAGCACACCGACTTCCCCGGGCCGGGCAAGACCGAGCACAACGTGATCGGGCACCGCGTCTTCCCGGTCTTCGCGGTCAAGTCCACCGGGTTCTTCATGCTCGTGTTCGCGATGCTCGCCCTGCTCGGCGGGCTGGCGCAGATCAACCCGATCTGGAGCTTCGGCCCCTACGACCCGGGCAACGTGAGCTCCGCCTCACAGCCCGACTGGTATATCGGCTTCCTTGACGGATCTACCCGGCTGTTCCCGCCGTGGGAGTTCCGTGGCCTTGGGCACACCGTCCCAGCGGTGTTCTGGCCGACCGTTGTGCTGCCGGGGATCCTGTTCACGCTGCTCGCGGTGTACCCCTTCCTGGAGGCGAAGTTCACCGGTGACTCCAGGCCGCACAACCTGCTCCAGCGGCCGCGTGACACCCCGGCCCGCACCGGCTTCGGCGCCATGGCCATCAGCTTCTACCTGGTGCTGTGGATCTCCGGTGGTAACGACGTCATCGCGAAGACGTTCGACATCTCGCTGAACGCCATGACCTGGGCCGGTCGGATCGGCTGCATCGTCGTCCCGCCGATCGCCTTCACGGTGACGAAGAGGCTGTGTCTCCACCTGCAGGCTCGTGATCGGGAGATCGCCGAGCATGGTATCGAGACCGGGATCATCCACCAGCTTCCCGACGGGGAGTTCGTGGAGAAACATCGTCCGAAGCTGCCCCCGGTGCCCGACCACCGCCGGGTGCCGACCGACCGGGTGGCGTTGCCCGCCGGGGAGAACGGGGATGCCAAGGGTGGTCTTGTCCGGCGCGCGGGCAAGGCGGTGACCGGGTTCTTCGTCGAGGAGGAGGACGCGCAGGGGACTCCGCCGCGCGAGTCCACCGGTGAATCTCCTGATCAGCCCGCCGGCAGGCACTGAGCGGGACAGTTTTTGGATCAGGAACGATACCGGGCCGCCCGCGGAGCGGGTTTTCAGGCGCGGTAGACGCCGAGCAACGCTCGATCCCGAACCAGGGGTCGTTACGTCCGATACCAGGGCGTAACGACCCCTGTTTTTGTTCCAGCGGCCGTCCTCGGCGGCGCGGGCCGGGCGTTGGCCGAGGTCAGGCGCCCGATCCGGGTGACGAGAGGACGAGAAAGGCAGATAGTTAGTTGTATGAAGGAAAAGATATGGAGGCTGGATGTCCATCGAGCAGTCCGTACGTGCCCCGTCCAGCGCGTCCTCGGGTGACCCGCCGGCCCCGCCGGCCCTGGCGGTCCGAGGCCTGACCTACCGGTTCGGCGGGCACACAGCGGTTGACGCGGTCGACCTCGACCTCGCGGCAGGGGAGATACTCGGCCTGCTCGGGCCGAACGGAGCCGGTAAGACCACGGCGATCCGTGCCGTTGTCACGCTGCTGCGGCCGGCGGCCGGGTCGGTGCGCGTGTTCGGGATGGACGCGGTACGTTATCCCATCCGTGCGCGCCGCCTCATCGGCTACGTGCCACAGATGCTCTCGGCGGATTCGGGCCTGACCGGGCGGGAGAACGTGGCACTGTTCGCGGGGCTGTTCGACGTACCACGGCGGCAGCGGCGGGCGCGGGTCAACGAGGCCTTGGCCGCGATGGGGCTGACCGATGTCGCGGAC
Source organism: Protofrankia sp. CiT1 (assembly GCF_917627385.1). Lineage (GTDB taxonomy): Bacteria > Actinomycetota > Actinomycetes > Frankiales > Frankiaceae > Protofrankia. The sequence continues at coordinate 71,107 of NZ_CAKJTL010000134.1, read as the reverse complement.
CGGTTGGCGCGTACCTATTCCGGCGGGATGGTGCGCCGGCTGGAGCTGGCCCAGGCGCTGGTCAACGCGCCACGCCTGTTGATCCTCGACGAGCCGACGGTGGGGCTGGACCCGATCGCCCGCGACAGCGTGTGGGCACACGTCCACCGGCTGCGTGCTGAGCAGGCGATAGCCGTCCTGCTCACCACGCACTACATGGAGGAAGCGGACGCCCTGTGTGACCGGGTCGCGCTCATGCACACCGGCCGGGTACGCGTCACCGGTGTCCCGGATGAGCTCAAGGCGGCCATCGGAGCGCGGACGAGCCTTGAGGACGTGTTCCGCCACCACACCGGTGATGCGCTTGAGGGTGGCGGGGGAGGTGATTTCCGTGATGTCCAGCAGATCCGCCGTGTCGCCAGCCGGGCCGGTTGAGCGCGCCGATCCACCGAGCCCCCTGTCCTCGGCGGGGATCATCTTTGATGGAGATCGTGACGGGCCGTTCGGCGCGGCGCGGCTGTTGTTCCGCCGTTTCGCGACCCTCTCCCTGGTGGAGTTGCAGAAGCTGCGCCACGACCGGGTCGAGCTCTACACCCGGGCGGTCCAGCCCGCGCTGTGGCTGCTTGTTTTCGGCGTGACTTTCAGCCGTATCCACGCCATTCCGACCGGATCCGTGCCCTACCTGGACTATCTGGCACCGGGGATTCTCGCCCAGTCGGCGCTGTTCATCTCGATCTTCTACGGCATCCAGATCATCTGGGACCGGGACGCGGGCGTCCTGGCCAAGCTCATGGTCACCCCGACACCACGAACGGCGCTGGTCGCGGGCAAGGCGTTTGCGGCCGGGGTGCGGGCGCTGATACAGGTCGCCGTCGTCCTGTTGCTGGCGGCTCTGCTCGGCGTAGGGCTCACCGCCAACCCGCTGAAACTGGTCGGCGCCGCGGTCGCGGTGCTGCTTGGCGCGGCCTTCTTCTCCTGCCTGTCCATCGTGATCGCTGGGCTGGTGCTCTCCCGGGACCGGCTGATGGGAATCGGCCAGGCAATCATGATGCCGATGTTCTTCGCGAGCAACGCCCTGTACCCGGTGTCCATCATGCCGAGCTGGGTCCGCGTGGTCAGCTATCTCAACCCGCTGAGTTATCTGGTCGACGCGTTGCGCGGCCTGCTCATCGGTACCCACGGCCACCTCGTGCTGGATTTCGCCGTTCTCACGGGCTCCGCGGTTTTGACGATCATTGTGGCCAGCGCGCTGCTCGGCCGCCTGGCTCGATGATCAGGAGCCTGTTCCGCATCACGCTCGCCCAGGCGAGCCGCGTCCAGCCGGTCCCTGGCGTCGGCTGTCACAGCCCCTGTCCCAACCGGAACATCTCCCGGGCGGCTCCGTTCGCCGGCGAGGCCCATTCGCCCTCCAGGACGGCAAGACGGACACCGGGAGCGGACAGCCAGCGCTGGATCCGTTCCGTCTCCTCCGCGCTGGCGCACGGCGTGGGCCCTGGCCCCGGGCACACGGTTTCGGCGCTGGCCTGTGCCGCGGCGACCCAGGGCCGCGGATGCGCTCGCGGCGGGGTGCGGGTAGCCGCGACCAGCCTGCCGTGACGGATCACCGCGATGTCCCAGCCACCGTCACCGCTGGGTGAGGCCGCGGCCATCTCGGCCACGCCGGTCAGCGCCGACAGGCGTTGCAGCCGCCGCGCGCCGTGCAGGAACGCGAGCAACCGGTCCCGCTGGACGGCCGCGTCCTCGAAACGTTCTTCGGCGGCGAGGCTCTCGATGCGTTCCCGCGCGGCGGCAACGACCACAGACGGGTCGGTGGTGATGGCCCGGCGGGCCGCTTCCACATGCCGGGCGTACTCCTGCGGGCTTTCCCGGCCGTCGCAAGGGGCTCCGCAACGTCCCAGCTCCGCGAGTGCGCAGGCCGGCACCGAACGCCGTGGCGACAGGCGGGCGGTGCACTGCCGCAGTGGAATCGCCGCGTGGATCGCGGCCGCGGCGAGCTCGGCCCCGGCGGTCCCCGCGAACGGGCCGAGGTAGGTCCCGCCATCGCGGACCGCCCGCACCCGTGCCAGCCGCGGGAACGGCTCGTCGGTGATCCGCAGGTAGACCGCCCGCTCCGGATGCCGGGACCGGCGGTTGTACGGAGGCTTGTATTCGGCGATCAGTCGCAGCTCGCGGACCTCGGCCTCCAGCGCATGCGCGCACGCGATCGCGTCCACCCGTTCGGCCGTCGCCACCATCTCGGTCATCCGTGCCCGTGGCTCACTCGCGGTGAAGTAGGAGCGGACGCGTGCGCGCACCGACCGCGATGTCCCGATGTACAGCGCCCGGCCGCTGCGATCGCGGAACACATAGACCCCGGGCCCGGTCGGCAGCCCGTCCGCCAGGTGCCGTTTGCGCCGCCGCGCCGGGGAGACCTTCCGGGTGAAACCGTGGACGTCCTCCAGCGTGGTCACGCCGAGGCTGCCGAGCCGCTCGAACAGGCCATGCAGGACGGTGACAGTCGCCCGCGCGTCCGCGAGAGCCCGGTGACACGGCTCGGCGTCCGCGCGGAAGAGCCGGGCCAGCGAGGCCAGTGTGCGGTCCGGGCATTCATCCCTGGTCAGGATCTGCCGGGCGATCCGGAGGGTGTCCAGGTATTCCCACTCGGGAACCGGGTAGCCGCCGCGTACGCACGCCTGGCGCAGGAAGCCCAGATCGAACGGGGCGTTGTGGGCGACCAGGACGCTACCGTGGGCGAACTCCAGAAAAGCCGGCAGCACGGCGCCGATGGGCGGCGCGGTGGCGACCATCGCGTCGGTGATCCCGGTCAGGACCGAGATGAACGGCGGTATCGGCGCGGCCGGCCGCACGAGGGCCGCCATCTCCGCGAGGACCTGCCCGCCGCGGACCTTGACCGCGCCGAGTTCGGTGATCTCGTTGTCGGCGCTGCGGGTACCGGTGGTCTCGAGGTCCACGACAACAAAGGTGACGTCCCGCAGGGGCCGGCCCAGCTCCTCGAGACTGGCCTGTCGCGGCTGGGAGCGGGCCGTGGGCGGCGACGGCTGCGTCGAGAAGGGCACCGGCGGGGTCTGGTGGCCGCCGCCAGGCGCCTGCGAGAACAGGCTCATGTCCGCGCAGGCTATCGGTAGCCGCGGACAGTTCTGCCGCGGACATGTTTTGTGCCATAGCCGGGTTTGGGTGGCAGCCGGGTTTCGCCGCGGACGGGTGCCAAGGCGGACGGCTCTCTTTCAGCGGGTGGCTTTCTCGTCATCCTCGGTGGCGGGGCCGACCGGTTGGAGCCCCCGGGCGGCACCTCGTGCCGATGACCCTCCTACCGATAGTGTCCAGGTATGGCCAGCGTCTTCACCCGGATCATCAATCGTGAGCTGCCCGGGCGGATCGTCTATGAGGACGACCACTGCGTGGCGTTTCTGACGATTGCTCCTCTCACCCCCGGGCACACCCTGGTGGTCCCGCGGCTGGAGGTCGATCACTGGATTGATCTTCCGTCGGACGTGCTGCGGGAGCTGTGGAGCGGAGCCGCGCGGGTGGGACGGGCCGTGGACAAGGCGTTCCGTCCCCGGAAGGTGGCCGCGCTGCTGGCCGGTCTGGAAGTGCCGCACGTCCACGTGCATATCGTCGCGATCGATTCTGAGGCCGAGCTTTCCTTTGCCAGAGCTGATCACAATCCCGACCCGGCCGCGCTGGATGACGCGGCTGACCGTATCCGGACCGCGTTGATCTAGTGGTCGCCGCCGGCGGGCGAGCTCAGCCGCGTAAAATGATCAGCTGGGCTTGGCGCGCCCGGCAGGAGGCGCGTGCCCCAGCCCCGCGATGCCGCGTCCCCCGGTTTGTCACCGCTGGGACGAGCCGGCGCGGAACGCTGGCGATCCGGAAGGGCCTGCCTGCTCCCTATACGCTGATGCGTCATCGTTGTTCCCATCGCGCCCCGGAGCCTGCGCCGTGCCCGTCGACCTGCCCGGACCGCATACCCGCTGGCGGTGCGGGATATGTGGTAATCTAACCCGTTTCGATGTGGCGAGAACGCTACGGTCACGGGACTACGTCCATGTCGATCTTGCTGGTGTCCCGCGTGTAGAGGAACGGGACATCGTGGACGAGAAGATCGAGCATGTCTGGTGTCGGTGGTGTGGCGCGGTGGACAGCGTGGTGTGTGAGCCTCGGCCGGCGTCCGGGTGAGCGAGCCACTCCCGCCCAACGTCCGGGCGCAGGTCGTCACGTTTGCCGCTGACACCCTCGCGGACATTCCCGAGCAGGATGTGCCGGCCGCGCTCATCGCGGTCCGGCGCTTCATCCCGTCGCGACGCGCTCGGCTCGGGGCCACCCCGTTGGCCGCCGCGATCGCGAACGACGCGGTTTTCCGCGGGCGGGTGGCCGAGCGGGTCCGGCTCGCCCTGCCCGATCTCGTCGCGGCACTTTCCTCAGCCGAGGGACCGCCCGAAGCGGCCCCACCCGAGGAGATCGCGGCCGTCGCCTACGTCCTGCGCCTGCCCGGCTGGGAGCGGATGGTCGAGGCCGCCGCTCAGGAACTGGCCGAGACGGCCGCTTCGGCCCGCGCGGCGCAGGCCGCCGATGCCGCCGCACGTCTCCATGAGCGGCTCGAGGCGTTGAAGCGCAGTTCCAGGGCTGAGAGCGATCAGCTGCGTGACCGGCTGGCGGCGGCCCGGACCGAGGTTGAGGATGCTCGTCGGCGGCTGAGATCATCGGCTGACCGGGTGCGTCGGGCCGAGCTGGACGCCCAGGAGGCCATCCAGAGGGCTGAGCGCAGTCGCGACGACGCGGTCGCCGCGGCCCGGGAGGCCGAGACCGAGACCCGCCGGTTGCGACAGCGGGTCGTCGAGCTCGAGGCGGCGCTGGCGGCGGCGCGGCGAGGCAGCCGGGAAGCCAGGTCCGTGGAGGACGTGCGCCTGCGCGTTCTGCTTGACACCCTGATGGCCGCCGCGAACGGTTTCCGCAAGGAGCTCTCGCTGCCGACCGCCGTACGGCGGCCCGCGGATGTCGCCGGTCGCGAGAACGATGGCACGGCACTGTTCGATCCGTTCTGCGGGGTGGGCGTGCGCGGCCTGGCTGAGGACGATCCCGGGGTTGTCGACGAGGTCCTGGCGGTTCCCGGAGTGCACCTCATTATCGACGGTTACAATGTGACCAAGCGTGGTTATGGCTCGTTGACCTTGCAGGCGCAGCGCGCCCGGCTGCTGTCAGGGCTCGGCGCGCTGGTCGGTCGCGCGCCCGAGAGCGAGATCACGGTGGTCTTCGACGCGACCGCGGTGATCGCGCGGCCGGTCGGGGTGGCCACGCCCCGCGGGGTGCGGGTGGTGTTCAGCCGGTCCGGTCAGCTTGCCGACGAGGAGATCATCCGGTTGGTGCGGGCTGAGCCGGCGGGCCGCCCGGTGGCTGTGGTGACCTCCGATCGGGAAGTGGCGGAAACGAGCCGGATGTCGGGTGCCCGGCCGGTCCCGTCCGCCGCGCTGCTGACTCGCCTCGACCGATCCTGAGCCGCCGGGCCTGGGCGCTGACCGGGCGGCCGGGCCTCAGCACCGTCGGGACGGTTGGGAAAACTTGTCGGACCCCGTGGCTACGTTGTGTCTCAGTGCTACTCGTTGCCTGTGTTGCCGCAGGTGCTGGGGAATCGTGACGTAGGCGGCCGGTATCGGCTGGAGGGGCGGAGACGATGTTGATCGACTGTGGCACCTGCGCGGTTCGCGGGGACGCCTGTGGCGACTGTGCGCTGCACGTCCTGCTCGGGTCCGAACCCGCGGCCAGCTGGGACGAGACCGAGCTGCGGGCGTTGGCGCTACTGGCCGACGCCGGGCTGCTGGCGCGCATGACCCCGTGGCCGCATCCCGTGCCGCTCACACCACCCCCTGCCGGGCCGGCACGCCTCTCGCCCGCGCAACGCTCACACGGACGTGCGCGCCGAGCCGGCTGAGCCCCGCGGCACTGGCCGATGGCGCTTGTCATCGAGGGGCCGGCCATCGTTGCGCGGTCCGCGGCGACCGCCGAGACGAGGGCCGCGGCGCTTGTCATCGATTGTGATCGTGGTTGCGCTCGTGTTCCTGCCGGTCGCGGCCGGCGTCGGGGCGTCGTTGGTCGCCGTCGCTCCTTCGGACCAGGCCGATGCGGCCCATCGCCCCACCGACCAGCTGACCATCACGGGTTACGGCGTGTCACCCGCACGGCTTACTCAGGTCCGGCGGGAAGCCGGTGACGCGCTGCGCTACGTGCGTGGTGTCTGGGACGGGGCATGGTCCGCCCCTGTCAGGATCGACCTTCCCGCGGACAGCGCGGGGTTCCGCGCACGGGTGGGCCGCGCGGGCACGGACGGCGAGGCTGCGGTCGCGGTGATCCCGCGGGCGGGTGGGGCTGGAGCACCGGGCGGCGATGCCACCCGGGTGGTCATCAATCCCGATGTCTATGAACGGCTTACCCCCGAGGGCCGCCAGGTGGTACTGCGCCATGAGCTGACCCATCTGGCGAGTGCGGATGTGACCGGCCCCGGTACCCCCACCTGGTTGGTGGAGGGTCTTGCCGAAGCGGTGGGGCATGCCGGCGTGGCCCTGAGCGTGCGCCGGGCGGCCCCGGAACTGGCGGTCGAGGTCCAGGCTGGCTGGCTGCCTGACGCGCTGCCGGGTGACGCGGCGTTCACAGCCACGGATGGGACGGTTCCCCGTAGTTACCAGGAGGCGTGGCTCGCCTGCAAGTTGATCGCGGACACGGTCGGCACGGACGGGCTCATCGGCTTTTACCGACAGGTGGGGTCGGGCGAAGGCGGCCCGAATACTCGGCTGGCCGGGGCTTTCCAGCGGTTCCTGGGCACCACGGAGGCCGGTTTCGTCGCCCGGTGGAGGTCGTACCTGCGTGCTCAGCTCCCGACCGGGACGGACCGGCGGCCGCCCGCATGAGCCGGTGCTGACCGGTGCTGACCGGTGTGGACGCCCGGGCTCGAGCCGGCCGCCGCGGTGTTGATGGAACAGGGGAGTATGGCCTGATGCGGGTGCTTGTTGTGACCAACGATTTTCCGCCCCGTCCGGGTGGGATTCAAGCCTATATACATAATTTTGCCAGCCGTCTTCCCGGCGGAGCGGTAACCGTGTACGCGCCCGCCTGGAAGGGGGCGGTCGCCTTCGACGCGGCCGCGCCGTTCCCGGTGGTGCGCCATCCGACTTCGCTGATGCTGCCTACCCCGGATGTGCTTCGCCGCGCCCGGGAGGTCGCCCGGTCACACGGCTGCGATGCGGTGTGGTTCGGGGCCGCCGCGCCGCTGGGCCTGCTCGCGACGGGGCTGCGCCGTGATCTGGGGGTGCGCAGGATCATCGCGAGCACGCACGGCCATGAGGTGGGCTGGGCGGCGTTGCCAGGCCCCCGTCAGGTGCTGCGCAGGATCGGGCGGTCGGTCGACGCTGTGACCTATCTCACCGACTACACCAAGGTGCGCCTTGCGTCGGCCTTCGGCCGCCATCCGGCCCTGGCCAGGTTGCCCAGCGGTGTCGACACGGAGCTTTTCCGGCCGGGGGCGGGCCGCGACGACATACGCAAGCGCCACGGCCTGACCGATCGTCCGGTTGTCGTGTGCGTGAGCCGGCTGGTTCGGCGCAAGGGGCAGGATATGTTGATCAAAGCCCTGCCGGCCTGGCGCCGCAGGGTACCCGGAGCCGCGCTTCTGCTGGTCGGCGGGGGAGCACACCGAGTGGCGCTGGCGCGTCTCGCCCGTGAGGCCGAGGTCGACAAGCACGTGGTGATGACCGGTCCCGTGCCCTGGGAGGAACTGCCGGCCCACTACGCCGCCGGGGACGTGTTCGCCATGCCGTGCCGGACGCGGTTGGCGGGGCTGGAGGTCGAGGGGCTCGGTATTGTCTACCTGGAAGCGTCCGCCACGGGTTTGCCGGTGGTGGCCGGGCGCAGCGGCGGAGCGCCGGACGCGGTGCTCGACCGCCGGACCGGCATCGTGGTCGATGGCGGTGACCTGGCACGGGTCACCGACGCTGTCGGTGGGCTGCTGGCCGATCCTGGGCGCGCGCGGGCGATGGGTGCGGCCGGCCGTGCCTGGGTCGAGGTATCGTGGCGCTGGGACATCCTCGCGGCCAGGCTGCACGACCTGCTTACCTCCCCGGGGTAGCGGCCTTGCCACGGTCTGGACCCGAGCCCGTGAGCGGGCACATGCCCGTGGCCGGCGTGTCATGGCGGCGGGTCTGCGGGCCTGTGAGCAGCATCATGATTGTGAAGCCCACGGTCCCTAGACTTACCGCGCATGAGGGTACACGTGGTCAGTGACGTCCATGGGCGTGCCGACGCGCTTGCCGCGGCGGGAAGGGACGCGGACGCCTTCGTCTGCCTGGGCGACCTCATTCTCTACGTGGACTACCGCGATCACAGCCGGGGGATCATGGGTGATCTGTTCGGCCCGGTGGCGGTCGGAAAAATGATCAAACTGAGGACCGAGCAGCGTTTTGACGAGGCGCGCGAATGGTCGCGAGGTCTGTGGGCGACGCTGGGCGACGACCGTCAGGAGATCATTGAAGCGGCGATCCGCAAGCAGTACGAACAGGTGTTCGCCGCTTTTCCGGCGCCGACCTTCCTGACCTACGGCAATGTGGATCTTCCGCATCTTTACCAGGACTACCTGCGCGACGGGGTCACGCTCCTGGACGGTGAGGTGGCTGAGATCGGCGGGCTGCGTTTCGGTTTCGTGGGCGGGGGGCTGCGCACTCCGATGCGTACTCCCTGCGAGATCGACGATGACATCTATGCCGCGAAGGTCGCCGCTGTCGGGGTGGTGGATGTACTGTGCTGTCACGTTCCGCCGCACCTGCCCGAACTCGTGTACGACACGGTTGCTCGGCGTTACGAGCGAGGCAGTGTGGCGGTACTGGAGGCTATTCACGAAATTCAGCCCAGGTATGTGCTTTTTGGGCATGTTCATCAGCCCTATCGTGAGGTTCTTGAGATCGGACGAACGCGGTGCGTGAACGTCGGCCATTTCAACGCTCGAGGGACGCCGTTCGTGCTGGAGTGGTAGCTGTCGGACGGGCCTGCGGGCCATCCGGTAGCCTCGACGACCGGTCACGATGATTATCCTGGCTTCCAGTGGGTGGAAGACTTCTTGATCGTGAATCTTCTCGCGTCGGGGTTCCCGGGTTCCGGGAGGCCTGGAGAACCTGGAGAGCCGGTATGTCAGGCAACCGGTATGTCAGCGACGCCGGGTATGCCCGGGTAGTTTGTGGAGGCACTGTCACCGATGGCGGATCAAGCCCGAGCCACCCTTACGATCAATGCCGAGCCCGCGGAGGTGATGGCTGCGATTGCCGACACCGCGGCGTATCCGACCTGGTCGGGGCCAGTGGAACGATCCGAGGTCATCGAGGTCGGGCCGGATGGTCGTCCTCGCCGGAGCCGCTTCCTGGTCAACGCGATGGTGGCGAAGGAAGAATTCGTCATCGAGTACACCTGGTCGGGTAACGAGTCGGTGAGCTGGACGCTTGTCGAGGGGCACAACATGACTGCCCAGGAGGGCAGTTATGTTCTATTTGATCTTGGTGATGGCAAGACCGAGGTCACCTACGACCTGACCGTCGAACTTAAGATCAAAATTCCTGGCCTGCTCCGGCGCAAGGTCCAGAACGGCGTTGTCGACGCCGCGCTGAAGGATCTCAAAAAGTATCTCGAGAGCTGACAGCGCGTGCGATGCGTGCTCTTTTCCGGCAAGGGAGGCGTCGGGACAACCACGGTCGCCGCGGCAACGGCAACTCTGGCGGCTCAGCGCGGTAACCGGACGCTGGTGATGTCGGCGGATCCGGCGCGAGGCCTCGCGGCTGTCCTGGATCATCCGCTGGCCGATGTTCCTGTTGAGATCGAGTCCGGCCTGTTCGCACAGCAGGTGGACATCCAGCGGGCGTTCGAGGACCAGTGGCAGGTGCTTCGCGGTTCCTTCGGGCGGCTGTGGGAGGCGACGGGAACCGAACCGATCGACGCCGGTGAGCTGATGCCGCTCCCCGGCGCCGAGGAGGTGCTCACCCTGCTCCAGCTGCTTGATCAGATCAGGTCCGGAGCCTACGACGTCGTCGTGCTCGATACCGGCCCGGTCGCGCAGCTGCTGCGCCTGCTGACGCTTCCCGAGACGCTGTCGTGGTACCTGCGCCGGATGATCCCGGTGGATTACCGCATTGCCCACCTGCTGCGCCCGACCTCTCGCATACTCGGGCGCGGCGACGTGACGGAACCGCTGACGGGCGCCGTCACTCGGCTACGAGAGATCATGAACGAAGTCCGGGAGGTGCTCCTGGACCCGTCACGATCGAGCGTGCGGCTCGTTCTGACTCCGGAGAGCGTGGTGGTGGGACAGACCCGCGGAGCGTTGACGGCGCTCGCGTTGCACGGTTTCGGCGTGGACGCGGTGGTGGCTAACCGGGTGCACACCCAGGCCGGTGCCGATGCCTGGCGGGCCGGGTGGGTGGCCGTCCACCGCGAGCAGCTGCTGGACGTCGAGGTGTCCTTCGCGCCGATCCCGGTCCTGCGCGCGGCCTACCGCGCTGGTGAGCCGATCGGTCTGGAGGAGCTGGCGGCTTTTGCCGCCGCCGCCTACTCGGGCCTGGACCCCGTGGCTGTTCTCGGCGGTGGCGGACTGACCGGCAGCGAAGCGCTGCGCGTCGAGCGCACCGGTGATGGCTTCTCGCTCTCGCTGAGCCTGCCGTTCGTGGAACGCTCCGAGATCGACCTTGCACGGATCGGGGATGACGAGCTGATGGTGTCCGTCGGACTGCAACGACGGCTGTTCAGCCTGCCATCAGCGCTGCGTCGTTGCGACGTGCGTGGCGCGGTGTTGCGAGACGATCGTCTGGTGGTCTCTTTTGTGCCCAATCCGGACTTCTGGGTACGCACATGACCCGTAGCACGGCTGGGCCGCTGGCGCGGGAGGCAGCCCTGCTGGCCGCGGCTCTGCGCGACCTGCTTGCCGAGCCGGCGGCGCACGCCGGTGCGGGCGGTGCGGGCGGTGCGGATCATAATCATGATGGTGCGGCGGCGGGATTCGGCACCGGACCGTTTTTCGGGCGGACCGCGGGCTGCGACGGCAGCCAGGCCCATACCGGTTTTCCAGCGGGCCAGCAGGACGATCGATCTGGTGGGGCGCAGATCGTGGCCTGCCAGGCGTGTCCGGTGTGTCGGCTCGTCGCGACTGTCGCCGCCGGTCGGCCGGAGGTGGCGGTACATCTGTTCGCCGCCGTGACGTCGCTTGCCGCGGCGCTGCGGGCGACCCTTGCGGGCCCCCGTCTCCGACGTCCCCGGAAGCGCCGGCAGCCATGCTGGGACAGACAGGCAGGAGAGCACGGCCGAGCGACCGCGGCCCCGGTCGCGTGTTCAGAGGATCGATGTCGAATGACTGCCGCAACGGCCTTGGGGCACAGCCACCCAGAGTCGGGTCTGGTGATCGGTGTGGATGTCGGCGGAACCAAGGTTGCCGCGGGCGTCGTCGACCGGAACGGGGCGGTCCTCGCCTCGGTCCGCTGGCCGACTCCTACCAAGGAGCCGGCCGAGGTGGCCGACTCGATCGCCGCGGCAGTCGATGACCTGCGCGCCGCTGTGTCGCCTCGTCCGGTGGAGGCGGTCGGTATCGGAGCGGCCGGCTGGATCGACCGTGAACGGTCACACGTCCTGTTCGCGCCGAACCTCGCCTGGCGGAACGAACCGCTGCGGGATGAGGTCAGCGCCCGGATCGGGCTGCCGGTGATCGTCGAAAACGACGCGAACGCGATGGCATGGGGGGAGTACCGGTTCGGCGCCGGCCGTGGCCATGACGACCTGCTGTGCGTCACCGTGGGGACCGGTATCGGCGGCGGGATCGTGCTCGACGGGAAGCTGTACCGGGGACACGCTGGCATCGGTGCCGAGATCGGGCACATGCAGATGGTGCCCGGGGGCCACCCGTGCGGCTGCGGGAACAAGGGATGTTTCGAGCAGTACGCGAGCGGCCGCGCACTGGTCCGGACCGCCCATGAAATGATAATGGTTTCGCCCGCGGCCGGCCGTCGGCTGCTGGAGCTGACAGATGGCGATGTGACCTGCCTGACGGGTCCGATGATTACTGATGTCGCCCGGCAGGGCGATCCGCTCGCGGTGAAGTGTTTCGAAGAGGTCGGCAGCTGGCTGGGCCGGGGGCTGGCCAGCCTTGCCACGATCCTTGATCCCGGCCGTTTTGTTGTCGGTGGCGGCGTGGCGGAAGCAGGGGATCTTCTGCTCGGCTCGGTGCGGGCGGAGTTTCGTAACAATTTGTCAGGTCGTGAATACCGTCCTGAGGCGGAGATAGTCGTGGCGGAACTCGGGCCGCCAGCGGGGATCATCGGTGCCGCGGACCTGGCTCGACACTGAGTTCCCGCCGCCCCGCCCCGTGGGGTGCCAGCCGTCGTTCAGGCAGGCCCCGGCAGCGGCCCCGTCCCGGAGCGGGACGGGTAGTCCGCGACCAGTTCCTGAGCCAGCTGTTCCAGGAACAGGCCGCTGTCGGTGACGACACCGACAGCCTGGGCGAACCCGCGGTCGACCAACCTGGTGACGTTGCTCGGGTCGATGTCGACACAGGCTACCGGGATGGATGCGGGCAGGATGTTCGCGGTTGCCACCGAGTGCAGCATCGATGCGATCATCATGGCGAATCCGACACCGTGCAGGGCCTCTCGCATGGCTCGCTGCCCGGCCAGCACATCGGTATGAACGTCAGGCAGCGGACCGTCATCGCGAACCGAGCCGACCAGGACGAACTTCTTGTTGGCCTTGACGATCGCATGCATGATCCCGCTGGTGAGGATGCCGTCCTCAACCGCCGTGGTGATCGAACCAGCGCCCCGGATCGTGTTGATCGTCCGGATGCGCTGTTCGTGACCACGCTCAGTGGTGTGGGCGCGGGCCGACTCGTTGCCGATCGCCGTGCCGTAGAGGGCCGCCTCGATGTCGAGGGCGGCGAACGCGTTCCCGGAGAACAACACGTCCACATAGCCCGCCTCGACCAGAGCGACCATGGCGGGAGCCGCGCCGGCCTGCACGACCGCCGGCCCGGCCACCCACAGGACTGAGAAGCCCTCGGCCTTGAGCTCGCGGATCTGGCGTGCGATCGTGCGGACCAGCAGCGCCTGGTACTGCGGTGACATCGACGTCGTTGACGACGACAGGGACTGGAAGGTTCCGTACATGCGGGTCGAGTGATCGCTGACCGGTAGCACGGTCTTCACTCCGGACACTCCACACACGATCATGTTGCCGGCCCGGACCTCGGACACCGGGATGGTGCGGACCCGCCCGCCGGAGACGACCAGGCCGCAGTCCATCTCGGGATGTTCCACCGGCACCCACTGGCCGCCGAGATGGACCACGGTCTCCAGATTGGTGGTCGAGTAGAAGTCCGCGGGGAAGACGCCGTCGCGCTCGGCAGGCCGTAGCAGCACCTCGTCAGAGCTCACGCTGTTGACACCATGCACCTGGATGTGCATGAGAATCCGGGAAAGCTGGTTCGCTGAATCCGCTCCGACGATGATCTTTGCGTGTGACTCGTCATCGTGGCTCTTGCCGAGATCAATGCTCTCGACCTCGTAATCGCCCCCGTAGCTCAGGACGTCATCGAGCACACGAGCGAGAACCCCGGTGTCCATCAGGTGACCGTGGATCTCGACCGTTTCGTGAAAGCGCACGCAGCCGCCCCTTCCATGCCGTAGCTCTGGCGCCGAGGCCCACCCGGAGCCAGGCTCAGACGACCGCGCCGTCGTCGCCGTCGTCGGAATCGGTGGGTGGTCGATCCCCCAGCTGTGCTACCAGTGTGGCGACTCCGCCCAGCACAAGCACGACTCCGGCAATGTCATGACCCGTGCCCTGCCTGATGCCGGCCACCGCTGGTACGAGCAGGATTCCAAGGCCGAGCGCGAGGGAGCACAATGCCCACCGCGTGACAGGACGCATCCGTGGTACCGGCGGCGGTGGTGGTGGTTCGTAGTGATCGGACTGTCCGTAAGCGCCCGCCACCTGATCGGCGGCCGGCACGTAGTCGGGGCCGTAGGTGGGGCCACTGCCAGCTGTTCCGCTGCCAGCTGTCCCGTCGGTCAGGCGGGCGACCAGCGCGGCGAACGCCGCGTCCCACTCCGCCGCGTTGTCGCTCAGGGCAGCGGCCGGCGCTGGCGCCCGGAGCGCGGAACTTTCGTCCGCCGTCGCGTCAGCCGGGAAATCGCCAGGTGCCGGCTCCCGGTCTGAAGTGCCGTGCGCGGGTGCGGGGCCGCACTGGCGTGCGTCGTACGTCTGGGCGGGCCCACCCGTCGGCTCGCCCCGGCCGCCACCCTCGCCCCCGTCGCGGCGGTTGCCCTCGGCATCATGCCGCGCCCGCTGGCCCGAGCCGTGATCGGAATCTTTTCGGTCGCCGGGTGTCATGTCGGTCATGGCTCAGCCCGAGAGCGGCCCGGAGGCCTGGGCCTGCGGCAGCGCGTGGGTACGGATGAACTCACGACTTTCCTCGAAGATTGTTTGGCGATCGTTGTCCAGCGTCGCCACGTGATAGCTGTCCTCCAGGACACGTTCGGAGACGGTGCACGATGCCGCTCCAGCCAGCAGGATCTGCCCGGACGAGGCCTCGACGACGTGGTCGACGCGGCTGCGGAAGGTCAGCACGGGGCACACGATGCGTCCCAGTTCCGCGACTGTCACCCGCCACAGGTGGGACAGGGAGACGTAGGCCCGCAGCGGCACGCGCTGATAGGCGATCTCCCGCTCGCCGTGGGCTTTGATGTCGCTGGCCACCCCCGGCACAGCCGGTATGATGCGAGAGAGCAGCGGGGCGAGTACTGAAATCTTCCGATCGGTGCCGAGACTCGGGTTGACGGTGACCGCGCCGGCCACAGCTGAGCCGTGTACCTCCGCGAGACGCAAGGTCAGCGTTCCACCCATGGACAGCCCCATGACGAAAACAGTCTCGCAGCGTTCCCGGAGCCGCGTGAACGCGGCGTCCGCCGCGCCGAACCAGTCCTGCCAGGTTGTGGCGTTCATGTCCTGCCAGCGGGTGCCGTGGCCCGGCAGCAGCGGACAGCACACTGTCAGGCCGGCCTCCGCGAGGAACTCGCCCCATGGGCGCATGCTGTGCGGTGTGCCTGTGAATCCGTGGACCAGCAGCACGCCGGTGCCACCACCGCCGAGCTCGAAGGGCTCAGCGCCCGGCATGACCGAACTCCGCGGTCCGCTCCCCATGGTTTCCGCCCTCTCGTCAGATGCGCGGGACCGTTCGCCTCCCGTGGGGGCGGATGGCTTCTCCGTCATCGTCACGCAAACCGGTTTTGCAGCATGCTCGCACGCCCGGGAGAGACAGGCCATGCTCAGTGTGCCGCTCGAGGCGGCGCGCCCGTTGCCGGCGGCCCCGTGCATGGGCTCCGAGCCGGTGCTCGCGGGTGGGAGGCAGCGGAGGTGGTTGCGGCGAGGCGCTTGTGACGGCGGCGACACGCTGGCATGGTTCGGCACCTGCCGGTGGACGCCACCAGCGGGGATACATAGGGTTATTCCGGCCACCGTGCGCGGGTGTGTCCGGCGAATATTTGGTGGACGACCACACCGGGAGCTGACGTGTTTTACTGGGTCGTCAAGGCATTTCTCACCCCCTTCCTGCGACTCTTCTGGCGGCCCTGGGTGGAGGGGCTGGAAAACATCCCGGAGCGGGGTCCCGCCATCCTTGCGGGTAATCATCTGTCCTTCGCGGACCACTTCTTTCTCCCGCTGGTCGTGCCGCGCCGGGTCACCTTTCTGGCTAAAAGCGACTACTTCACCGCGCCGGGGATCAAGGGCTGGCTCAAGCGGGTGTTCTTCAGCGGCGCGGGGCAGCTCCCTATTGACCGCAGCGGCGGGGCCGCGAGTGACGCGGCGCTACGAACCGGGGTCAGGGTGTTGCAGCACGGCAAACTGCTGGGCATCTATCCGGAGGGCACCCGGTCGCCCGACGGGCGGCTGTACCGTGGTAAAATCGGCGTCGCTCGGATGGCGCTGGAATCGAAGGTTCCAGTGATCCCGATCGCGATGATCGGTACTTTCGAGGTGCAGCCGCAGGGGAAGGTGATTCCCCGGATCCGCCGCGTCGGTATTCGGATCGGCCGTCCCCTCGACTTCAGCCGGTACGAGGGAACAGCGGATGATCGTTTTGTGCTGCGCTCCATGACTGACCAGATCATGTACGAGCTTATGGTGCTGTCAGGCCAGGAGTACGTCGACGTGTACGCCCAGCGTGCCAAGGTTGAGATTGCCGCCGCGCGTGAGGCCGCGGTCGAGGCGGCCGGGGGTACGGGAACTCCGGGTCCCGCCGGGCGGACGCACGATCGCCAGGCTGCCGCGGTGTCTCGGGCCGCGGGCGCTCATGGCGGGATTGCCGGGGACCGCGACAGCCGCGACGCCGCGGACGGGACGGATACCCGCCAGGCAGGCTGACGGCTCGCGCGGTGGGCACGGCAGGATGGTCGGCGTGTACTCATCGGGGGCCCCCAGAGCGCCGAGGCCGCGCTGGAACGAACACCGGCCGACCGGGCGTTTCGCGGCGGGGCGGCGCGGCCTGGGACGGCTGATCACAACGGGTGTGACCGTGGCTGTCACCACGGTAGCGGCGACGGCCGGCGTTGTCTCGGCGCTCGGGGCTCAGCCCGCGCGCGGCGCGGAACCGACGGGCCTGGCGCTGACCGCGATCGCGGCGGGTGGCCCGCCCGCCGGCACCGTGCTGCGCGCGGGCCGCTTTATTGTTGATCTTGAAGGCCGTGTGCTGTTCCTGCACGGTCCCTCGGTCCCTCCAGGGGCTGTCGTTGACACCGCCACCGCTGGGCAGTGGGCGGCCGAGGGCTTCAACGCGGTGAGTATCGGCGTGCGGATGGACACCGACGGGACGTTCGCTGGCAGTTCCAGCAGTTCCAGCAGTTCCAGCCACGCTGGCATGCCGGCTCGGGCGGCCGCCGATGGCTCCGATCCCGGGCTTGAGCAGCTTGCCACGGCTGTCGATGCCGTTGTCGGTCGGGGACTGCGAGTCATGATCCAGATTGTGCCGACCGCCGCCGCGGTGCGAGCCGGTGATGAGGCATTCGCCGCTGGCCTACGGCGGGTGGCTGGCCGCTTCCACGATGTCGCCGGGCTGGTCGGCTTCGAGCTCGTTGCCCCGGCCGGTTCACCCGCGCTCAACGGAGCGGTCCGGGACACCGATGCCCACCATCTGCTGTGGCGGCAGAGCATCGCCCCGTTCGACGCGGCCGCGAGTGTCGTGACCAACGACGAGGCCGCGCTGCTGGTCGGGTGGGCCGCCGGCGATCCCGCGACCGTGCTGCGGCTGGTGTCGGCCGCCGACGCGACCCAGCTCGGATGGTTCTTCGACCGGCCGCTGAACGACACCACGCTCGGTGCCGTCGCCAGGCCCTATCCGGCCGCGGTGGCCGGTGTACCGGTCGGCTTCACCTACAGTCCGTCGGGGCGGCTGCTGACACTGTCCTACGTACCGGTGCCGGCCGGCGGAGGTGCCTTCAGCGGTGGGGCCGCGACCCAGATCCGTGTTCCCACGCGCGTCTACCCTGACGGTTACGTGGTCCGGGCGAACGGGGCGACGGTGGTGTCCGCTCCCGGCGCGGGTGTGCTCTGCCTGGTCACCGATGCCCGAGCCGCCCGGGTGGACGTCAGGGTCGAACCCGCGGCCGCCGGGCGGGAACCACCGGTGGCCGCGCCGGTGGCTGGTGACCCCTGCCCAGGGGTCACCGCGCGGCCAACGGCGCCTCCCGCCGGAGGGCAGGCCGTGGACGGCGCCATGCGGACGGACAGAGCCGCCTCCCGTGCCACCGGCCAGGCTGGCGGCACGGGAGGCGGCCAGCCTGGCGGCATGGCGCTGTGGGCACTGCCGCTGGCTGGCGCCGTGGGAATGGCGTCGGTCCTGGGCGGTCTGCGGTGGAGAATGCGCCGCGGCCGCGGCCGCGGCCGCGGCGGACGGGCGGCTGTCGCCGGCAGCCGGCGCTTTCCCTGACGTGGGCAGGCAAACTGGACGGGTGGGCACCCGATATCTTTATGACACCGAGTTCATCGAACGTTCCGAAGCCGGCCACCACTGGCTGGATCTGGTGAGCATCGGGATCGTCAGTGAGGACGGCGCCAGAGAATACTACGCTGTGTCCACTGAGTTCGATCCAGCCTTCGCGGTGCCGTGGGTGCGGCGCAACGTGCTGGACAAACTTCCGCCGCCGGCCGATCCGTGCTGGCGGTCGCGGTCGCGGATCCGTTCGGACATCGCCGAGTTCCTCGGTGTCGACGGGCCGCCGGAGCTGTGGGCCTGGTACGCCGCTTATGACCATGTGGTGCTTTGTCAGCTTTTCGGCACAATGACCGATCTTCCCCGTCCTTTCCCCCGGTTCACCCGTGACCTGCGCCAGCTCTGGGAGGAGGTCGGCCGGCCACCGCTGCCGCGGCCGCCCCACGACGCCCATGACGCCCTCGCCGACGCCCGGCACAACCTGGCCCGCTGGCGTGTGCTGGCGCCGTTGCGGGCAGCCGCGTCATCGTTGGCCGCGGAAGCTGCGGAAGCTGCGGAAGCCGCGGAAGCCGCCGGATAGGAGCGCCTCTTCCGGCGGTTCTTCCGGGCCGCCGGCCCGGCCGTGCGAGCGGAACTATGATCTTTTGGTTTTTGTTCAACCGGATTTTCGCGCCACGGATGCCGGTTCTGTTCCTGGAACGCTCCGCCACGACTACGCTCCGCCCTGATGGGCTCGATGCGGGTCATCAAGGCAAGTCGTCAAGGCGTCAAGGTGGCGAAAAGGGGTGCGGTCGTGCGGGTCGGCGTACTGACAGGCGGTGGGGACTGCCCAGGACTGAACGCGGTCATACGGGCGGTTGTCCGTAAGGGAGTGGATATCTATGGATATTCTTTCGTGGGTTTCCGGGACGGCTGGCGCGGTCTTCTGGAAAATTCGACGGTGCCGCTTGGCGTAGCTGCGGTCCGGGGGATTCTTCCGCGCGGTGGGACGATTCTCGGTTCCAGCCGCACAAATCCCTACAAGGTGAATGACGGGGCGGATCGCATCCGGCAGACAATCAACAGCCTGGGGATCGACGCCCTTGTCGCCGTCGGGGGCGAGGACACCCTCGGCGTCGCCGCCCGGCTGCACGCCGAGGGCATTCCGATTGTCGGGGTTCCCAAGACCATCGACAACGATCTGTCGGCCACCGATTACACCTTCGGGTTCGATACGGCGGTGAACATCGCGATGGAGGCCATCGACCGGCTGCACACCACCGCCGAGAGCCACCACCGGGTCCTCATCGTCGAGGTCATGGGCAGGCACGCCGGCTGGATCGCCCTGCACAGCGGGATGGCGGCCGGCGCCAACGTGATCCTCATCCCGGAACGGCCGTTCGACATCGACAAGGTCTGCGCCTTCGTCGAGCACCGTTTTGCCTCGCACTATGCGCCGATCATCGTGGTGGCCGAGGGCGCGAGCCCGGTGGCCGGCAGCCTAGTGGTCAAGGAGGGCGAACTTGATGCCTTTGGACATGTCCGGCTGCAGGGAATCGCGTCCGTCCTGGAGACTGAGATCCGTGGCCGTACCGGGCGCGAGTCCCGCGCCACCGTACTCGGCCATGTGCAGCGGGGCGGTACACCAACGGCGTTCGACCGCTGGCTTGCGACCCGTTTCGGCCTGCATGCCATTGATGCCGTGTATGACGGCGCCTGGGGCACGATGGTCGCTCTGCGCGGAACCCGGATCGAGCGGGTACCGCTGACGGAGGCGACCCGTCAGCTCAAGCTGGTCCCCGAGGAGCTCTACACCGAGGCGGAGGTGTTCTTCGGCTGAGACATGGCTGGGACACGGCGGAGCCGACACGGCCGAGGCACGGCACGGCTGCGGTGATGCATGATCAAATCTTTACGCCGTAGCCTATTACACTGTGGACGAACTGGATGTCTGGCGGACCCTGCCGGCCAAGCAACAGCCGAGCTGGCCCGACCCGGTGGAACTGGCCGCAGCCCGTGACCGGTTGGCGATCCTCCCGCCGTTGGTCACCGCGCCGGAAATTCGGGTGCTGACCGAACGGCTGGGGTCGGTCGCCCGGGGCGAGGCGTTTTTGCTCCAGGGCGGCGACTGCGCGGAAACCTTTGCCGCGAACACCGCCGACAAGATTCGTGACAAGGTGAAAACGCTGCTGCAGATGGCGGTTGTGCTTACCTACGGCGCGAGCGTGCCGGTGGTGAAGGTCGCCCGGATAGCCGGTCAGTATGCGAAGCCGCGGTCAGCCGACATCGAGGCGAGCACGGGGCTGCCGTCCTACCGCGGTGACGCGGTCAACGGCATCGCCGCGACGGCCTCGGCCCGCCGGCCCGACGCCCGCAGACTGGTGGATGCCTACCATGCCAGCGCGGTCGCGCTGAACCTCATCCGCTCCTTCGCCACCGGCGGATTCGCCGATCTGTCGAAGGTGCACGAGTGGAACAAGACGTTCGTGCGGGACTCCGCGGCTGGGCGCCGGTACGAGCTCATGGCCACCGACATCGAGCGGGCGTTGTCGTTCATGGCGGCCTGCGGCATCAGTCCCGAACGCGCGCCCAGCCTGCACGGCGTCGAGCTGTTCACGAGCCATGAGGCGCTCCTGCTGGAGTACGAGCGGGCGCTGACCCGGACAGAGGAGGCGAGCGGCGCGGTCTACGATCTCTCCGCGCACATGCTCTGGATCGGTGAACGTACCCGTCATCTCGATGGCGCGCATGTGGACCTGATGTCCCGGGTCGGCAACCCCATCGGGTGCAAGGTGGGCCCGAACGCATCCCCGGACGACGTCCTCGCGTTGGTCGATCGGCTTGACCCTGAGCACATCCCAGGCCGTTTCACGGTCATCACCCGGATGGGAGCGGGCCGTGTCCGCGAGGTGCTTCCCGCGATTATCGAGAAGGTCAACTCCGCCGGGCATCCTGTGGTGTGGTCGTGCGATCCCATGCACGGCAACACCCGTGACGTGAACGGGGTGAAGACCCGGCACTTCGACGATGTCCTCGACGAGGTGTTCGGTTTCTTCGAGGTCCATAAGTCGCTGGGCACCCATCCTGGCGGCGTGCATATCGAGCTCACCGGTGACAACGTGACGGAGTGCCTCGGTGGTGGCGAACAGATCGGTGAGGCCGATCTCGCCGGTCGGTACGAGACCGCATGCGATCCGCGTCTCAACACCGGCCAAGCCTTGGAGCTGGCCTTCCTCGTCGCTGAGATGCTTCAGCAGGGCGCCTCCGGGGTGGCGCCTGCCAGCGCCCGGGTAGCGCCTGCCAGATCCACCGGGGCAACATAGATCATCTTTGTCGATCCAGCGGGCGTGGCGGAGCTGATCGCGGGAGCTGGCTGGGTCAGCCCGGGTCGGCGGAGTCCAGCAGACCCGCCACGATGCCCTCGGGATCGACAGCGGGATCGCTCTCGGTCGGTGGCGCGCTCGGCGTCCGCGATGCCCCGGTGGCCGGGGTGGTGGTTGCGGTCGCGGTGCTGGTGTTCGCGGGCTGTCCGGTGGTAGCCGGGCTGGTGGGGCTCACCGCCGGGAGATCGGTAGTGACCGTGCTCGGTGCGCTGGGGGTTGTCGGGACACCCGCGCCGGAGACCGGTGTGGGGGACGGGCTCATCGGCGGCGTCCCGTCCGTGTCCTGGCGGGCCGGCTGCCGGGTGCGCGAACCGTCCGCCTGGGTGGGAGCGGCCTGCGGGGCGCTCCCACGCGACGGCGTCGCGATTACGGCGGTGACGGTGTCGTTCACACCATGCACGTAGTCAAGAGCGGCGGAGGCCATCGTGCGCAGCAGACCGCCGGGCAGGCCGTCGAGCAGCGCGCGCAGATCTCGGGACTGGTCGGTGGTGAAATCCCGGACCGTGCGCAACGCGTCATCGCTGCCGCTGCGGGCCTCGGCGACCAGCACCTCCCCACCGGCCGACGCCTCGTTGCGCCAGGCCGTGAGGAGAGCGCGAACCTCGGTGGTCCTCCTCGGGAGCAGCCCGTCGTCCATGATGGTGCGGATCTCCCCGAGCCTGGTCCGGGCAATGTCGAGATGGACCTTGGCTTTTTCCACCCGGCTGTTGGTGAGATCGAGCTGGATCTGCTCGACTCGGAGCTTGAGCCCGTAGAAAGGCTCACCGGGAAGCGCCCGATCGGTGTTGACCGCGATGCCCGTCACCACGACCGAGGTGGCGAGGGCACCGATCAGGGCCGGGCGGACGCAGACCCGCGCGCGGGAGCCGCGCGCGGGAGTACGCCCGGCGCTGGTCAGGAGCTCGGTAGCCGGGAGCGCCGCGGCCGGTAGCTCGCTGCTCAGCAGCCAGGTGTCCGAGGTTTCCGCGCACAGCAGGGCGCGCAGGGACGCGCGGAACTCCTCCCGCGGCGATACCTGTTCAACCGCTCGCAGCGCGCTGACGACATCCATCCTGGCGCGGTCGCGTGAGCCGACGACGGGCTGTCGACCGTCCGTTAACCGGTCGAAGTGTTCCGCTCGCCGCCGAGTGAGTGGCACTCCCACGGACGTCCCCCTGTTCCCCCTGTACGGTGCGCCGTCCAGGCGCTGATCGGCACCCGTATACACCGTCCGGTCCCATGGTGACGGGGAACACCCCGCGTGGGCACGTATCTCGCCCTCGCCGCCCATGGTGATTCGTCCGGGTGGGCCGGTACACCCGGGGATACACCCATTCTGAACGATCGCCAGATAGTCATCCGCACTATCCCACTGTGAGGGTCACCTTGGTGCCCCGGTCGACCGTGCTGCCGGCGGGCGGGTTCATGCTCTTGACGGTGTCACCGAAGAGGCCGAACCCGTCGCGCTCGGCCTTCAGCCCGGCGCGCTGCAGTTCCCGGGCGGCGGCCGGGTACCTGAGCCCGACAACATCGGGAACCTGGACCAGCTGGCCGTCGCCACCCCCGCCGTTGCCGTTGCCCCCGTTGTCGGCGGGGCCCTGGGAGACGAACAACGTGACCGTGGAGCCGCGATTGACCTGCTGTCCTGGATCAGGGGAGGTACGTACGACGCTGTTGACGGGGACGGTGTCGTCGTTGATGTTCTGAGCGATGACTTTGAGGCCGATGGCCTGGAGCTGATTCCGGGCCTGCTCGAAGGGCTGCTGGATGACGTTGGGCAGCACGAGGGTGGCCGGACCGGTGCTGACGACCAGCGTTACCTGGGCGCTCTGGGCGAGCTCGGTGCCCGCGACCGGGTCTGTTCTGATCACGTTGCCGGCCACGATCGTGTCGCTGGCCTCCTGGCGTGACACGGCCGCCACGTTGAGCTGCTGACGGGTGAGCCGGCTCTGGGCTTCGGCCACCGTCAGGGTGGCGACGTCGGGTACCCGGACCTTCGCCTTGCCCAGGCTGAGGCGTATCCGCACCGTGCTGTTGGGCTTCACCTCGGCGGCAGCGGCCGGAGCCTGCTCCATGACCTTGCCCTCGGCAAACGTGTCGCTGGTGGCGGGATCGTCGAAGGCCGCGAGCAGCCCGGCGTCGGTGAGCCGGCGTTCGGCCGTGGCCCGGTCGAGACCGACCAGCGGGGGAACCCGCACCGTGCCCGGCCCGGCCAGCACCTTCATCGCCGCAAGCCCCCCGAGCAGGGCGATGAGGGAGACGATCGCTATCGCGGCGAGCCGGCCGCGTGACCAACGCGGCTGTGGCCGATAGCGCGGCTCGAGACCGTGTGGTTCCCCGCCAGCCAGTTCGTAGCCGGTGGTTGCTCGCGACCGGCTGGCTGCCGGCAGCCCCCAGTGGGCACCGCCGACGTAATCGGCGGGCTGGCCGGAGTCCTGACCGGGCTCCGGCAGGTACGCCGCGAGCTGGCGTAGCTCGTCCAACATGGCGCCGCCGTCGGGTGGCCGTTGGTTCGGGTCGCGTGCCGTGGCGCGCAGTACGAGCGTGTCCAGCGCGGCGGGGATACCCGGCACGACGGTGGATGGCGCGGGAACCTCGCCGTGGACCGCCTGGTAAGCCACTGACATCGGGGTGCTGCCGGTGTGGGGCAACTGCCCGGTCAGCATCTCGTAGAGCACGACCCCGGCGGCGTAGATGTCACTGCGGGTGTCGGCCGATCCGTCGCTGACCTGTTCCGGCGCCAGATAGCCGACCGTTCCCATCACCACACCTTGTGTCATGGCGTAGGTTGACTGGCTGAGGGGCCGGGCGAGCCCGAAGTCCGCGACCTTCACCTGGCCGTCGTTGCCCAGGAGGATGTTCTCCGGCTTGATGTCGCGATGTATGATCCCGGCCTCATGGGCCGCGGTGAGAGCTTCGAGGACCGGCTCGATGATCTCGACGGCATCGGTCGGGGACAGCCGGCCGCGGCTGCCGATATACTGGCGCAGAGTCTGGCCCCGCACAAGCTCCATCACCAGGTAGGTCACATTCCCGTGGGGGCCGTGATCACTGCCCTGGTCGAGGATGGAGACCGCGCGCGGAGTGTTCAGCCGGGCCGCGGCGGTCGCCTCCTGGTGGAAGCGCCGGATGAAGTCCTGGTCGTGGGCGAGGGCCGGATGCATGACCTTGAGAGCGACCAGCCGGTCAAGCCGGTTGTCGTGAGCGACGTAGACCGTCGCCATCCCGCCCACGGCAATGCGTTCCTGCGCGGTGTAGCGCCCGTCCAGTAACCGTCCGATGACGGGGTCTGCGACGGTCGCGTCCATATCGCACAGCTTACGATCGAGCGCTGCCACCGCGGGCATCCGGTCGTAAGAGCGTGTTTGAGATC
>NZ_CAKJTL010000134.1:12583-46028 GCF_917627385.1 Protofrankia sp. CiT1 | reverse complement strand
TGTGGCTGACAACGCAGCCAGGGGGCGCCTGGGCACGGCGAGCCGGAATGACGATCTCAAACACGCTCTGAGAGCCGGGTGTGAAACGCGGATATGCCGCAGTCGCCACCGGCTACCCTCGCTGGCATGAAGCGGATCGTGGTTGTGGGCGCGGGGCTCGCGGGGCTGCGTACCTGTCAGGAGCTGCGGGCTGCCGGCTACACCGGGGCGCTGGCCCTGCTCGGCGCGGAGGAGCACGTCCCCTACGACCGGCCGCCGCTGTCGAAGGCCGTGCTCGCCGGGCGTCGTGACGACACCGCGTTGCCCCTTGGCCAGATCGATGCCGAGCTGCTGCTCGGCCGGCGCGCTACCGGGCTGCGGCCGGGGAGCGTCGAGACCGATCGCGGTCCGCTTGATTGCGACGGGCTGGTTATCGCCACCGGAGCCGACCCGGTGCGGTTGCCCGGGGACGGGCCGCAGCGCGTCCTGCGCACCATCGACGACGCTCGCGCGTTACGGGCCGTCCTGCGTCCCGGCCTTCGGCTGGCGGTGGTCGGAGCGGGCTGGATCGGCGCGGAGGTGGCGACGACCGCCGCGGCCGCGGGGGCGGCGGTGACCGTCGTCGAGGCCGCGAGCGTTCCGCTGGCGCAGGCGCTGGGGGAGGCGGTCGGCGCCCGCATGATCGACTGGTATGCCCAGGCCGGCGTGGCGTTACGGCTGGGTACATCGGTGCGTGCCGTCCGGCCGGACGGGCTTGATCTCGTCGGCGGGGAGCGGCTGCCCGCGGACGAGATCGTGGTAGGCATCGGGGTGCGGCCGGCCACCGGCTGGCTCGCCGGCTGCGGGATCGCGCTCGACCGCGGGGTCGTCGTGGATGAGCACCTTGCCGCCGAGTGGTCCACACCGGTCGTCTGTGTGGGTGACAGCGCCGCGTGGTGGTCACGGCGCTACTCGGCACGGATGCGGGTCGAACACTGGGACTGTGCCCAGCAGTCACCCGTTGTCGCCGCCGCCACCCTGCTGTGTACGGCCGCGGGCGCACCACTGGCGGACGCCCCGGTCTATGACCCGGTGCCCTACTTCTGGTCGGAGCAGTTCGGACGCATGATCCAATTTGTGGGCCGCCGCCCGGCCGGCACGAAGCCGGTCTGGCGGGGTGACCCGAGCCAGCCCAAGGGCTGGTCAGCTGGCTGGTTCGACGATGCCGGCCAGCTGACGGGGGTGGTCGCGGTCGGCCGCCCAGCTGACGCCGTGCGTGGCCGGCGCATGATGCTGACCGGCGTGTCGATCGATCCGGCCGGGTTCGCGGACGTGTCGGTGCCGTTGGGCTGACCCGTGTTGGCTGGGCTGAGCCACGCTGTTGGGCTGAACGGTCATGAGTCGCCGCTGTTTCCGGGCAGCCCCCTGTCGGGATGCTGGTGAGACGATTACTACAGTGCCTGGGTGCCCCGCATTCACCTGGTCTCGAACCTGCCCGGCGCGAGCGTTCTCGGCGACCACCTGCGGGGCGCCGGGCTTGGGCCCACGTCCGCACGATCCGCGGACGCGCTTCTCGTGCTCATTGACCGTCCCCTCGACGATGTTGAGCAGGACGTGCTGGACCGTGCGCGGCAGTCCGTCCCCGTGTTGCTCGCCGGTCCCACGCTGCGCTCACTGCCGCCGGACAGCCCGCTGGTCGAGGCGTTGGGGCTGCTGCCCGGGAGAGTGACGCCGGTCCACGAGCTCCGGCTGATCCCGGGGCCGGACGGCGGTGAGTTCACCGCACGGATCGGCGCCTTCCGCCCGGTCGACCAGTGGGTCGTTTCCGACAAGATCGCCGATGACGTGCAGCAGCTGCTGATGGTTCGCCACGAGCTCGCGGACCATCCGGTGTGCACCTGGCGCCCGTCGACAGGCCTCGGCATGTTCACGGTCGGCTCGAGCGACCGCACGCTGGCTGATCCGGCCTACCACCGACTGATCGGCCGGTGGCTGCGCCATGCCCTGGGGGTCCTTGACGCGCCGCCGGTACGGGTGGGGCTGCTCGGTACGGCCGACTCCGCCGCCATCCATCACCTGGCCGTCGAGGCGACCGAAGGCCTGGAGATGGCCGCGGTCTGCGACGGGGGATCCCGCCCGCCGGCTCGTGGCGGCGATCGCGGTGCCCGCCGGATCGCCAATCCAGCCGAGCTGGTGAGTGATCATGACGTGGGCCTCGTCATCGTCGCCACGCCGACGCATACCCACGCCGAGTGGGCCATGCGGGCGCTGGAGGCCGGGAAGCACGTCGTGGTCGAGGAGCCGTTCTGCCTGTCCACCCAGGAAGCTGATGATCTCATCTCCGCCGCGGCCGAGCGGGGGCTCGTCCTGGCCGTGCACGCCGACCAGCATGACGACCCCGGTTACCGGGCGCTGCGGGCCGCGGTGCGGTCGGGCGCGGTCGGCGATGTGCTGTGGCTGGAGACCTTCCAGGGCGCATTCGCGCGTCCCGCCGGTACCTGGCATGACGACACCAGGGTGAGCGGCGGTGTCATCTACGACCGTGGCTTCGCCCATCTGGACTGGGTCCTCGACCTGCTCACCGAACCTGTCGAGTGGGTGTCGGCAACCACGCACAAGCGGGTCTGGCACCACGTCAGCAACGCTGACCACACCCGGGTCCTGCTCCACTTCGCCGATGGCGCCGAAGCTCAGGTCACGATTTCCGACCTCGCCGCGGTGGCGTTGCCGAGGTTCCACGTCGTTGGTAGTACGGCTTCGATTATCAGCGAGACCGCGGTGGAGCCGGCGGGGCTGGCGGGGCCCAGCGCCCGGTCCGGGCGGCATTCCGAGCGGGCGCTTGACGCTTTTCCCGGCCCGCTGAACCTGGTCACCGGGGACGGGAGCCGGACCCGGCTGGCGTTTCCGCCGCCCACCCCCTCGGTTTTCCACAGCGAGCTGGCAGACCGCCTGGTGTCGGGCTGGCCGATGCCGTACCTGGTGGAGACGGCCCGGCGGGTGGTGGCCGTGATGGAGGCGGCCACCCGATCGGCGGCTGCCGGCGCGGCTCCCATCCCCCCGGCGTGACCAAGAGCTGTTGCCCGGTGTTTACTTTGACCGTGGATTGGCTGACCCTGCCCGATGTCGCTGACCGGCTCGGGGTGCCCATCACGCGGGTGCGTCAGATGGTGCGAGACCGTAAGCTGCTGGCCGTACGCTCCGGGGGTGTCCTACGGGTGCCTGCCGATTTCATCGTCGACGGAGCGGTCATCAAAGGTCTGCCCGGCCTGCTGACAGTGCTGGCGGATGCGGGGTTTTCCGACGAGGAGTCGATGGGCTGGCTCTTCCGGGACGACCCGACCCTGCCCGGTACCCCGGTGCGGGCGCTGACGGAGAACCGCGGCCGGGAGGTCAAACGCCGGGCCCAGGCACTGGCTTTTTAAGGCTCTTGTAAGGACCGTCCGGCCGCCGCTGGTCGTGGCTGGTCGCCGCGGCCGTTGATCCGCGCGAATGAGAAGCGGCTGGGCGGGCCCGGTCGTGGCGGGTATGCTGTGCCGCCGGGTATGTCACACGTAAGGTCATGGGTATGGTGCGGGATTCTGATGCGCTGGTATCTCGTACGGCCGAGGCGCGGCTGGTGCGGCTTGCCGATGCCCGGCTCTACCTGTGTACCGGGCTCCGGCCGGCGTTTCCCGAGTTTCTCGACGATGTCCTCGCCGCCGGGGTGGACGTCGTCCAGCTGCGTGAAAAGGGTCTGGAGTGGCAGCCCGAGGCCGCTGGGCTTGCCGCGACGCGCGAGATCGCCCAGGGGCGTGGCGCGCTGGTGAGCGCCAACGATCGGGCCGATCTCGCCGCCTTCACCGGGGTGGACGTGCTGCACGTGGGGCAGTGCGATATCCCGCCCCAGCTGGCCCGTCAGCTGCTCGGTCCGGACGTGCTGATCGGGCAGTCCACTCATGATATTGATCAGCTCACTGCCGCGATAGAAGATCCCGACGTGGACTACTTCTGTGTCGGGCCGGTGCGGGCGACCCCCACCAAACAAGGGCGGGCCCCGGTCGGGCTGGAGCTGCCACGTCTGGCCGCCCGGCTCGCTCCGCCGTTCGCGCTCGGGGCCAAGCCGTGGTTCGTCACCGGCGGGGTGGACGGGACAACCCTCGACGAGGTCCTTGACACCGGCGCCCGGCGGGTCGTCGTCGTCCGGGGCATCACCGAGGCCGCCGATCCGGGTGCCGCCGCGGCCGCCTTGAGCGGCCGGCTCCGCGCGGCCTGACTCACCCGACAAGCGGTGCGGCACCTGAGCTACCTCGCCGTCCTGGCGGCCTGCCTCGTCGGTACGGCGCCGTTGGAGGTATTCCTACGTACGCGGGTGTACGCACGTCCACTGCGGCTGGTGCTGACATTGCTGCCGGTGGTCGCCGTGTTCGCCGGCTGGGACTTCTACGCGATCTCTCGCCGGCACTGGGGCTATGACCGCGGCCAGCTGACCGGGGTACTGCTGGTCGGCCGTCTCCCCTTGGAGGAGCTGCTGTTCTTCCTGGTGGTGCCGGTCTGCGCGGTGCTGACGCTGGAGGCCGTCCGCGCGGTCACGGGCTGGCCGGTGGGCGACGAGCCGGCGGTGGACGGCGGGCTGGTGGGGGAGGAGCAGTGAGCTATACCTTTCTCGCCGTCGTCGGCGTTGCCGCCACTGTCCTGATCGACTTCGCGGTGCTGCGGACCAGAGTGCTTGCCCGCAAAGCCTTCTGGGCTGCCTATGCCGTCATCGTCGTCTTTCAGTTGATGACGAATGGTGTCCTGACCGGCCTGGCGATTGTCACGTACGACCCGAATGCGATCATCGGCCGCAGGTTCGCGTATGCGCCGGTCGAGGATCTTCTCTTCGGGTTCGCGCTGGTTACCCAGACACTGTCCTGGTGGGTCTTCTGGGGGCGCCGGCTGCAACGTCGGTGACCGTGGTCAGCGCACCGGCCACAAGCGAGTGCAGGTGAGCGCGAGCGGATGTGCAGGCAGGCGATCGCCTCAGAGCGCGAGGTGCAGCCGCAAGGCGTTGTCCAGCGCGGCCATCGTCGCGGGCGGGACCTCTGCGATCCGGTTGCCGAGCCGGTCCGCGGCCACGGCTCGCACCTGCTCGGCCTGAGCTTTTGAATCGACCGCGAGCCCGCACTCAGCGGCTTTGAGCAGGACCTGGAACGGGAACACCCGATCGGTGCTGGACGTGATGGGTACGACGGTGACCACACCGCGCCCGGCACGCCCGGCCGCGCGGTTGGCGGCGTCATTACTCACGATCACCGCGGGGCGGGTCTTGTTCGCTTCTGCTCCCCGGGCTGGTTCCAGGCTGACCCAGTAGATGTCACCGCGACGCATCGGCGAGTTCGTCCGCCGTGGTGGCATCCCAGAGCCCGGCGTCACTGGTGGCGGCCCACTCGTCCCAGGCCGCGGTGTAGGCGGTTTCGATGCTGGCCGCCCGCAGCAGGCCAACAGCCTGGTGGATTACCGCGGAGCGTGACGGGATGCTGCTTGCGGCACTGAACTCGTCGATGAAGCGCACATCGTCGTCCGGCAGACTAACGCTGATCTTCATACTTTTGATGCTACCCATTGTGCTACCCCTGTGCCTACCGCATCGATGGGTGGCGGCCGGGTCTCGGCCGGCCACCACCCAAGGCCCGCGTCAGCCAGCTGGCTCGGTGGCTTTGGCCGGCGCGGCTGCCACGGCGTCGGCCGGTTCTGCCGTGTCAGCCTGTGCTGAGCTGCCGTTTTGTTCCATGGCACCGGGGAGCCCGGCAGGCGAGTCCTCGGTGGTCAGGTGGCCCGGGGCGTCCGCCGGGTAGGGAGGGTAGCCGGGCCACCAGCGTGCGCGGGCCTGCCAGACCGCCCGCCAG
Organism: Protofrankia sp. CiT1; assembly: GCF_917627385.1. Lineage (GTDB taxonomy): Bacteria > Actinomycetota > Actinomycetes > Frankiales > Frankiaceae > Protofrankia. Next base: position 40,206 of record NZ_CAKJTL010000134.1, on the reverse strand, counting down.
CTGCCCTGGTTGCCGGTGGTGCCGCGGCCGGCGCGGGTGGCGGCCACGCCGAGGCCGGCCCGCAGCGCCACGCCCAGCGCGAGCATCGCCAGGCAGAAGGTGCGCTGCCAACCGGTGCGATGGGTCCGGGCGAGGGTGGTCTTGCCGGTCAGCGTGAGGATCGTCTTGTCCGCGTGCTGGGACGACGACGCACCGCTGTGGTGGACCACAGTCGCTTCCGGCGTGATCACCGGGTCGTAGCCGGCGGCTCGGGCCCGAAGGGAGAAGTCGACGTCCTCGCCGTACATGAAGTACCGCGGGTCGAGCCCGCCGAGCTGGGTGAACCGGTCCCGGCGCACCAGCAGCAGGCAGCCGGTCACCACCCCGACGGAGGCGACGTTGTCGCGCTGCCACCCGCCGAGTGCCTCGGGGTCGAACAGCCGCGAGCCGCGCCGCGCGGTGGTCAGGCCGAGGCCGAAGCACAGGTGGCTCCACAGCGTCGGCGCGCCCCAACAGGAGCTGGGGTCGAGAGCCCGGTCGGGGGCCAGCGTGCGTCCCCCGTACACGCCGTGATGTGGATGCTTCTCGGCGAAGGCGACGAGGCGGCCCACCGCGTCGTCGATGACGACCGTGTCGGAGTTGAGGAGCAGCACGTAGCGGCCGGTGGCGGCGCTCGCCGCGATGTTGACCGCGCGGGCGAAGCCGAGGTTGGTCGGCTGTTCGATCAGCCGCACCCACGGGTAGCGCTCCTTGAGCACGGCGACGGTGTCGTCGCTGGAAGCGTTGTCGACGACGAGCACCTCGGTGCTCACGGTGTCCGGTGCCGCGTGCAGCGAGTCCAGGCAGGTCGCGGTGAGCGTGCGGGTGTTGTAAGAAATGATCAGGATTGAGACGTCGACGGCCATGCTGTCCCCCGTCCGTTGTTGCTCGGAGTGCCGGTGGGCTCGTCGTTGGTCGGCGTCGCGTCGGTCGGCGTCGCGTCGGGCGAGCCGCCGCGGTGGCCGACGACTCGGGCTGGCGCGCCGACAGCGATGGCATCCGGTGGCAGTGACGTGGTCACTACCGAGTTGGCACCGACGATGCATCCGTCACCGATCGTGACACCCGCGACGACGACCACCCGGGCGCCCAGCCAGACGTTCGCGCCGATCCTGATGTCGCGTTCGTCCTTGTCCTGGTGCATGACGGGCACACCGGGTGGCGTCCGGTAGTTGGACGCGGTCACGAAGACCTCGGGAGCGAACAGCGCGTGCGCACCGATATCGATACGGCCGGTCGAGTCACCGGCCCACAGGTAGCAGCGTTCGCCGATCTCGGCGCCGGCACCGATCGTGATGCGCTCGCCGTTGCGGATGGAGACGTTCGGTGCCAGGCGCACCCCGGGTGCCACGGTCATCAGGCGGCGCGGCCGCACGTGCGAATAGCCGTAGAAGTGCGCGATCCGCAGGATGTGCGCGTAGGCCAGCGGGTCGAGCAGCGAGCGAGCCGCCCGTAACGACCTGCTCAGGCCGCCCCCGCGCTGGTGGTCCGGCTGGTGTTGTCGCGTTCCCATGTTCTGAGGTCCCCCCGACGTAGCTTGCGGCGGGCCAGCAGCTGAGCCAGCACCACCATACCGACATAGCAGGGTATGTCGACCACTCTGCGTGGATCTTCTTTGACCACCCGGGCCCAGCCGCTCCGGCCGTTGGCGGCGGTCTCCGGTTTCGCCTCTGTCTGGCCCAGCTGGCGGTTGCCGGCGTAGACGCGGACGAGGCGGTGCAGGTGGGCGCGCACCGTCCGGGCCGGGAAGATGGTGAAGTCCAGGCCGGGGCGGGCGGCCCGTCGCTCGTCGGCACTGAACAGGGTGTAGAGGAAGAGGTCGTCGGCGATGATCTCGGGGAAGTGCTCGAAGCGTCCCCGTCCGGCCTCGTTCAGGCCCACCACGCCGGAGCCGACGTGGCTGTCGCCGACGAACGGCTGGCGCATCCACAGCCGGTAGAAGCTGCGTACCGGCCAGCTGACTCCGGTCAGGTCGACGGCCAACCGGGGAGCCGCGGCCATCGCGGCGTCCGTGCGGAGCAGATCCGCGGTTTCCAGCAGGACGTCGCCGCGCACGACCACGTCCGCGTCCACGTAGAAGCGGGGGAACGAGGCCACCGCCGCGTCACCGAGGTTGAGTGCCCCGGCCTTGCCGGGACGCGGCGTCTCCACCACCCGTACCCCGGCGGCTCGGGCGATCTCCGCCGTGCCGTCCGTGCACCCGTTGCACACCACGACGATGTCCAGGGCGTCCGCGGGTACCCCGGCACGCAGCGCCGTCAGGCAGCGACCGATGACCGCCTGCTCGTTGTGCGCGGGTATCACCACGCTTACGGGCGGACCACTCGGCCCGCCGTTGGCATGGGTCGGACCCACCGGAACCCGAAACATCGGGTAACTCCCCCCCTGACGGATATGACTCGTCACTATCCCGACCGAATCGTAGGACGTCACCCAGCCGAGGCGCGACCGGGGTGCGGTGCACGGTGGCCAGCGTCGCCTCCACCTGTGCCGGCGAACGACGCGGTGCCGCCTGTCGGCAGCCGCCCGTTCGGCTGATTCGGTGGCGGCGGCCGACGACAACCGATCCGGTTCAGCTGCGCTCACTCGCGAACGCCGTTACCGACTTTCTCGCGACTATCGGCCTACCTGCGGCCGGCGCAGGCGGGAGGAGAGGAAGGAACGCCTGATGGAGATTGACTGCCCAGCATCGACGGCCTTGATCCGCTGCTATCGATGTCGTCCGGGCTGTTTCGGGCTGAGTCGTCCCCACCACGGAGCGCTAGCGTCAGGCCAACAAGATCTGCAGATTGTCCAGCGGTCGTGCCGCGCTCGAAGGCAGCCAAGGTGAGCCAAAGACGTTCTCGTTCAAGATCAATTAATTGAGAGTGTTTGATCCGTTCGGTCCGCTGCCTGGAGAGGTACATGATCATTATGGCGATTGAGCCAAGGACTGTCGAGATCGAACCCGACACGAGGGGGATGAGCACCTCTGGCGCCACAGGACACTCCAGCCCGGCACCAGTCCCGAACCCCCGCCTGTTTCCCGGTTTCAGAGGGGCTGGATGCCTAACTGAAGAGTGATCCTGCATCGGGCGCGAACCGGACACCGCCCAACACCACCAATCTTAGCCTGGATGCGCTGTCGTGGTCGACAACTCGCTCGTCCATCTACCTTCAGGGTCTTTTACCGCGAACGCCGCGCGGCTGGTGCTGGCCGGGATCGCGGCACGATCTGCTTCGCTCCGCTGGGACGGCCGTCTCGAACCTTCCACGGCCGCACTTTGACCGCGTACCACCGGGGCCCTGCCGGACCCTCTCCTCCGACCCAAGGGGTTCCGGCGGAGAGGGTGCCCGAGCGGCGGTGTCTCTGATGTCGGGCTCGCCGGGCTATGGTTAAATCACTGACAGTGATGGTTCTGGTGTGGTCCGCGATCGGGGGATGGGATGACTCAACAGGTGCTGTCGCGTTCGGGCGACGCCGAGTTTTTCGTCGGGGTGACTGACGCTGGTGGTTCTCGTCCGATGCAGGCGGACGGGGTCTTGGGCGCGGTCCTTCGTTAGCCTGCCGGTCAGTGGCTGATCGTCGTGCGGGCAGCCGCGCTGGCATGTCACCCAGTTCACAGGGCCAGGCCGGTTTCTGGTAGCCCGCAGGGTCACAGGGCACATTGACCACGTCCTGTCAGTGCCTTGAATGAAGGCCGGTAGCAACCAGGCAGCTTATATCTGGGGCATGATTGAGGGCGCGATTGATTGTCGGGTCCACGGATGCCGAGACCAGCGGGGGGAGCAAAGTGAGCAGTACTGACGAGCAGGAATCCAGTACGATAATGGCGGTTTTCGCCGGATTTACGATCTTGGTGCAGCTTGTCAAGTCCATAGTGACGCGCTCGCGGCATGCCAACCGGTTTGGCCGTACTGACTGGCGGATACCGGTGCTGTGTTTGGTGGATGCGGGCACGGCGGACTCGGCGTTGAAGGTACTTGCCGGGCGGTTTGTCGAGTCGGGCAAGCGACGTGTGCCGCATACGTACGTCGACGTCACACAGGTCAGTGGGCTGCAGCCGCTACTCCACCAGTTACATGAAAAGTTGGCGGTAGGTCGTTTCAGCCGTGACCCGCTGCGCTTTCGCTGCTTCACGCTGGTCGACTGGCTGACCGCGCAGAACCTGTCCAACGTGCCGGTCGCCAAGCGGCAACGGGAGCTGGCCAGACGGCTGCGCCGGGAGTTCGGGCTGCGGGGAGGCCAGGGTGAGGGCGGATTAGACCACGGTTTTACCGGCTGGTTGGGGCTGCTGCTGTCGCTGTTTGTCAGGGCGTTGCCGGTGGTGGCGCTGCGGCTCCTCGTCAGCGGACGACTTCCCGGGGCAGGGCATGAGTTCCGCTGGTTCAGGAGGCAGCAGTACCTCGCGTCTGGGCCAGCCTCGACTTTCCTGGCGGTCGCCGAGCGGTTGACTATCGGTCCACGCGCCGATGAGGAACCCGAAGCCATCGATCGGCTCCTGACGGACGCGTTTCTGGAAGATCTGCGGGTGCAGTATCGGCGTCGACCGTGGCGGCTACGACCGTGGCGGCGTACGGCGTACCCGGTGATACTGCTGGACGCCGTAGCGCCCGACAACGCCGGATACGCACTCATACGAGCGGTTACCGCTGTGCGCGGTGACGGGTGGACCGACCCCCTGCTGATCGTTACAAGGGGGGTGGATGTGCCGCTGAACGGGACGCCACTTGCTGAGGCCGTCACCGACGGCAGAGTAGTGCCGTTGATGGGCCTGGATGCCGCGTATTCGACTGTTCATGACCGGCTGCCCATGGCGGGCAAACGAGGGCATCCCGATACGTGGCTGTTGCCGGTAGCGGTATCTGGTATCAATAATCTGAACATCAAGGACAGGTTACCGGTAGTCATCCCGGCGCGTCCGCCGTGGCTGGCTCAGCCCTGGATGCCAGCCGTGGTTGTACTCTTACTCATAAGCACTTTCGTGATTTGGATAGTAGGTCAGATACACCCTGGATGCGCGACGCTTCCTCTTCATCGTGGCGATACGCTGCGGGTTATTTATATCGATCGGCAGTGCATCGGTTACAGTGGCTCCGATCGACAGGCCTTTGGACCAGATGAACGATTGACAGGCGTACAGAAGAAAATTTTCGCGCAAAATCGGGAAGCTGCCAGTGCCCACCAGGTCAAGCGTAACCGGCCGTTGGTGACACTGGTCTATCTTGCCGCGTTCACCAGGACTGACTCCCGTCTCGGTGACGAAGTCTTTGATGCTGAGCGGGAAGGATTGGAAGGTGTAGCGGCAGCTCAGTACCGAGCTATGCATGAGGCCGATAACAATCCGGCCAGTCCATATCTACGAGTGATTGTGGGTAACGTCGGCGACGAAACACGCCATGCTGACAAACTTGTACCGATGCTGGCCCAGCTGGTACATGACGACCCGACAGTGATCGCGACAGTAGCTCAGCTGGATAGCCGGACAAAAACCCAGGACATGCTCCAGTCGCTTGACGCGGTCGGGCTGCCGACTCTCACGCTGACCACCTCGGCCGATGGCATCGCCGGCGCGTCCAATCTCTACCTGCAGCTCTCGCCGTCCAACAGGGATGAGGTAGGTATGATCCATTCCTATGTCAGCCAGGTGCTGCATCGCGATGCGATCATCAACTTCTACACCTATGGCGCCAAGGGGCGCATCGGTGGCGACGAAGACCTGTATGTCAACACTCTTCGTAATGATCTACATGCCGAGTTTGTAGATCATTACAGAGAAAAATTCTGGCCCAGCGGAACAGATGTCAGTGACATCTGTTCTGACAAGTTCGACGGAATAGTCTTCTTTGGTGGCCGATACACCGAATTTCCCGCATTTGTTTCCCGGGTTTACACCGACTGCGGCGGTAGGCTCCCGACCCTGTTGGCCGACGGATCGGTGAGTCGTTACATCGCTAATTCAGAAATGCGGGCTGTTGCTCCGACCACGCTTCCGGTGGCTTATATATCCCGTGGGCAACTCGGCTTCTGTGAGCAGCTAAAAAATGCCCATCAGCCTGAACGCATAAACTTTCTCAATGATATCCGTGACGCGCTGGGCTTCTGTGATGGAAGCAAGCCAATCCAGGAATGGGTTAGCCTCGGCTACGATGCGGCCCGCCTCTTGTTGCGTTCAGTCACCGATATCGCAAGCCGTCGGCCCGCCGTTGGTATTGATCACTCGTGGGATCCGGCGCAAATCAATCCGAAAATGGTGTACAGTCAGATTCGCCAGTCTGTCGACCTTCATCAGTATGAAGGGGTCAGTGGCATTCTTGCATTCGACCAGAATGGGATTGCCCGCACTCGGCACATTTCAATCATGTGTGCCGCGGACCTTAAGCGGGTATTTCAGACGAATAATGACGTTCCATATGAGGTGTATCGCTCTGGTCTCACATATCCTGACGAGCCGCCGCTGAGGCCGCGTCCCTGCTCGAGTTAGAGCGCCCGGCAACAGGACTGTCCGGCTCGCGGCGCCTGGGCGGCGCATCGCGCCATCGCTGCCCAGCCATTGCCGCGCGACGCGCGGGTACCCCGGCTTGCCGGTCGACGCCCAACGTAGGGCGACTCCCGCACCCCAGCTCCCTTCCTTGATCCATTCCCCTGTTGCCGGGCACTCGTAATCATTAAATCGCAGGCGGGGTTACGCGGGTGGCGCGGCGGACGCGGGCGGCGCGGACGAGGCCGGGGCCGGCGACAGCGACCCGCCGGCCGAGCCCGACGGCCACCCGCTTGTCCAGGACCTGGTAGTCGGCGCGTTCCACTTCATCCAGAATGCCCTGGTAAAGCTGGAAGGCGGTGTGGACGCAGTCGCGTGATGTCGGGTGCAGCAGCCGGATGCCGGGCTTTGCCGCGCGGAACAGTTCCCGGGCACGGCTGATCTCGAACGCGAGCAGCCGGCGGACCGGGCCATCCACCACGCCTGTGCCGAGGCGCTCGGGCGTCACACCGAACAGGTCCAGCGACTCCTGAGGGAGGTAGATCCGGCCGCGGCGCAGGTCCTCGCCGACGTCCCGGATGAAGTTCGCGAGCTGGAAGGCGGTACCCAGATCGCGGGCGTAGGGCAGGGCCGCGGCGCCGTTGGCTTCCAGGACGTGCACCATCTGCAGGCCGATCGCCACGGCCGAGCCGTGGACGTAGACCATCAGATCGTCCCAGGCCGGGTAGGAGGTCGTCGTGAGGTCCATCGCCATGGATCGCAGGAAGGCCTCGAAGTGCTCAAGCGGGATGTTCCAGCGCCGGATCGTGTCGACAACCGCCGGTAGCACGGACGTCGTGCCGGTCATGCCAGTCATGCCAGTCGTGGCGGTCGTGGCCGGGCATGACCGTGCGTAAGCCAGGAACTCCTCACCCCAGCCGCGCAGCCAGACCGCCCGTTCGGCGTCGGGGAGCATGGAGTCAAGATCATCAACGATCTCGTCGGCATACCGCGCGAATCCGTAGAGCGCGTGGACGTATGGCCGTTTCCAGATGGGCAGTAACAGGGTCGCCAGAAAGTATGTGCGGCCATGGGCGGCGTTGAGCTGGCGGCATGCCAGGTAGGAGCGCCGCAGCTCGGGCGCGGTGATCCCCGCGGCGGTCAGCTCACACGCACGCACAGTCCAGCACCTCCGGCGGCTCCCTCCGTCGCCTCGCGATCCATCCAGCCGGACGCCGCTTCCTGATCGAACGCCCTGCCACCGGAGCCCTTCAGGGGATTCGGGACGAGAAGGCCAGCGACAGTGCCGTGGCGGTCAGGCCGAGACACAGCGACAGCCCCACAAACCACATGGTAATTTCATGGAACTCGGTACGGTATCCGATGGAACTGCCCAGCCTTTCATACACCGACCGCAGTTCGTCGCCGGACGTGGCCCGGTGGTAGGAGCCCCCGGTCGTCCGTGCGATCTCGCGCAATGCCGCCTCGTTGACCGGGACGGGGAGCTGTTGGCCGCCGACGTCGAGGGTACCGTTCGGGGTGCCGTAGGCAATCGTGTCCACCGGCACCCGGACGCTTACAGCGGCCTGACTGGCCTCGGAATTCGGGCGTCCCCGCTGGGTCTCCCCGTCGGAGAGCAGAACGATAGCCGCCGGTGGTGGCGTCTGGCCGTCCGCGATGACCTGATCCCCCAGCACGGTGATGGCCTGCAGGCTGGCGAAGATACCCTCGCCAATCGCGGTGGACGGACCCAACTGCAGGCTGTGAATGCTGGAACGGACCGTTTCGCGGTCCGTGGTCGGCGGAACGAGAACCGCAGCCGAGCCGGCGAACGACACCAGGCCGAGGTTGATCCGCGGTGGTAGTTGATTGACGAACGCCTCGGCGCCCTGTTTGGCCGACTCGAGCCGGTTGGGAGGGATATCCGTCGCTGCCATCGAATTCGAGACGTCGATCGCCAGCATGATCGTCGCGCGTTCGCGGGGCACCCGATCCGCCCTCGCCGGCCGCGCGAGGGCCAACACCATGGTGGCCAGCGTGAGCAACAGGACGGTGGCCGGCACATGCCGGCGCCACCACTGCGGGCGCCTGGGCAGCACCGACGCGAGCAGCCCGGCGCTGGCGAACCGGACCGCGTAGACCTTCCGGCGCAGCGCCAGCACGATGTAGGCGACAGCCAGCGCGCTGACCAGCAGCAGCAGCCACAGCCAGTGGCCGGCGAGGAAGGTCATCGTGCCGGCCCGGCCGGCCGGGCCGTGACCGGCGGACGCCGGCCCGCGCCGCGGCTGCGGCGGGTGGCCAGGACGAAGCGGACGATGTCGGCGAGCCAGTCGGTGTCGGTCCGCAGGACGAGGTGGGCGGCGCCGGCCCGGCGAAGCGCGGCGTCGGTCTCGCGGCGGTGCGCCGCGGCGGCGCGGGCGTAGGACTCGCGCAGCCGGCGGGACGAGGTCGGTACCTCCAGCGTCGCGCCGGTCTCCGGGTCCATGACGGTGAGCAGCCCGACCCGCGGGAGCTCAAGCTCGCGCGGATCGACTATCTCGACGGCAAGTACCTGATGGCGTCCGGCGAGCGCACGCAGTGGCCGTTCCCACGACATGTCCGTCGACAGGAAGTCCGAGATCACGACAGTCAGGCCGCGGCGCCGGGGCGGATTACGCAGTCCGTTCACGGCCGCTGCCAGATCGGTCGCCGCGGAGACGTCCGGCGCGCTGGCCGGGCGGTCCAGCGCGGTACGCGGTGTTGCCAGCAAGGTCCGTAGCAGTGCTCGCAGGCTGTTGCGACCGGTACGGGCGGGTAGTACGCGCGGGCCGGTACCGGAGAGCACATACGCTCCCAGCCGGTTGCCGCCGCGTGCGGTCAGGTAGCCGACCGCGGCGACAGCGGCGATCGCGAGGTCGCGTTTTTCCCAGGCCGCGGTGCCGAACTCCAGGCTGGCGGTGAGGTCGACGAGTACCCAGGTCTCCAGCTCGCGGTCGGCGATGAGGTCGTGTACGTGCGGGACGGTGGTACGGGCGGTGACCGCCCAGTCCATCCGCCGGACGTCGTCGCCGACGTGGTAGGTGCGGCTTTCGGCTTTTTCGGTTCCGGATCCGGGTACCAGGCCCAGGTAATCACCGAGTAGCAGCCCGTCCAGGCGCCGGGTGACGGTCAGTTCCAGCCGACGCAGGGCGCGTTCGATCGACGGATCCGCGGCGAGCGGGCCACCCGTTCCCGATGCGGGGGAGGAGCCGTAGGCCCCAGCGGAGGAGCGGTGGGCCCCAGCGGAGGAGCGGTGGGCGCTCACGCGGTTGTCCCCTGGTTGTGGTACTCGGGAAAGCCGTGCGGGTTCGTGGTCCAGCGCCCGGAGTAGCCGTGCTGGCGTGGCGCGACCTGTGGCGGTGGGGTGGCCTGGAGAACGCGCTCGGCGATGGCGTCCGTGGACAGCCCTTCCGCCAGCGCCTCGTAGGAGAGCACCAGCCGGTGCGGCAGGATGTCGAGGGCCACCGCGGCGACGTCGTCGGGCACCACGTAGTCCCGTCCGCGCAGCAGCGCCAGCGCGCGGGCCGCCGCGACCAGACCGAGCGAGGCGCGCGGCGACGCGCCGTAAGCCAGGTGGCCGGTAAGTTCGGGCATCCCGAATTCGGTGGGTGACCGGGTCGCCAGCACCATACGCACGGCGTAGTCGGCGATCGCGTGGTGGACGAACACCTCGGCGGCATGCCGCTGTAGTTTCAGCAGCGTCTGGGGGTCCAGCACGCACTCGGCCGCGGGCGGTCGCACGCCCATCCGCTGGACGATCTCCAGTTCCTCGCTGCCGGTCGGGTACGGTACGTTGATCTTCATGAGGAACCGGTCGCGCTGCGCCTCCGGAAGCGGGTACACGCCTTCTGACTCGATCGGGTTCTGCGTGGCCAGCACCAGAAACGGCGCGGGCAGCCGATGGGTGACACCGCCGAGGGAGACCTGCTGCTCGGACATCACCTCCAGCAGCGCCGACTGCACTTTCGCGGGCGCGCGGTTGATCTCGTCCGCGAGGATGAAGTTCGCGAAGACCGGGCCCAGCTCGACGTCGAAGGTCTCCCGGGTCTGGCGGTACACGCGGGTACCGACGATGTCGGACACGACCAGGTCGCTGGTGAACTGGATGCGCGCGAACGTTCCGCCGACCACTGTCGCCAGCGTCTGGACGGCGAGGGTCTTGGCCACTCCCGGCACACCCTCCAGCAGGCAGTGCCCGCGGGCAAGCAGCGCCACCAGCATCCGCTCGATCATGTGGTCCTGACCGACGATCACTTTTTTGATCTCGAAGAGAACACGTTCCAGGTGATCGGCATCGGTGCTCGTATCCGGGCTGGCCAGTGTCCTGCCGTCCCGGCCGGAGCCGGGCGCGGTGAGGCTGGAGCCGGCCGGCGCGGTCTCGGGGGCGTGCCGTTCGTCCATGGCCTCAGTCTCGCAGCCAGCGCCTGGAACCGGGACTTGAAGCGAGGGCACTCGGCTGTTGCGAACGATGGCCGCACAGTGACCGGCAACAGGGAGGAATGGGTGCCCGGCAAAGACGGTTTTTCGTTCCGGCGCGCTCAGACCGCTGGTCCGCGCGGCGCCCGGGAGCGGTAGGCCCGGTCGCGCCCGAGCACCCGTTCGGCGGCCAGGCGCCCAGAAATGATCACCATCGGCACGCCGACGCCCGGTTGGGTCCCGCTGCCGACAAACACCACGTTGTCCAGGCCCGGGGCCAGGTTCGAGGGGCGAAACGGGCCGGTCTGGCCGAAGGTGTGGGCGGCGGCGAACGGCGTGCCGGCCGCCATGCCCTGGGCCCGCCAGTCCGCGGGGGTGATCACATGCTCGACGTCGATCGCGGCACCGAAACCGACGTATCCACGCCGTTCGAGGGTCTCGATCACCTCGTCACGGTAACGTCGGCCCAGTACCGACCAGTCCAGCGGCGCGGTGAGGTTCGGTGTCGGGAACAGCACGTAATAACTGTGCCGGCGGGCCGGAGCCAGCGCCGGATCGCCGATCGTCGGCGTCGTGACCAGGAACGACGGATCGCTCATCAGTTCGCCTCGGTTGATGATCTCGTCAAAGGTGCGTCGCCAGGCCCGGCCGAAGTGGATCGTGTGATGGGCCCGGTCACCGTAGTCGGCTCCTGACCCGGCCAGCAGCAGGAAACATGACGGTGAGTAGCGCAGGCCGCGGACCCGGCGTGGCATGACAGCGGCGGGCAGCAGCTCGCGGTAGGCGGTCGGGAGATCGGGATTGAGTACCACCACATCCGCGGCGATGCGCTCACCCGAGGACGTGTGGACCGCGGCCGCCCGTCGGCCGCGGATCTCCACCCCGGTCACGGTTGTGCTGTAACGGAACGTCACTCCGTGCTTGGCAGCGGCGAGGGCCATGGCAGCCGGAACGGCGTGCATGCCGCCCACCGGGAAGTACACGCCGGCCACCGAGTCCATGTAGGCGATCACGGCGTACAGCGCGAGAGCGTCCTGCGGGGACAGGCCCGCGTACATCGCCTGGAACGAGAACACCCGGCGGGTTCGCTCGTCGTGCAGATAGCGGCCCACCATGGGCTCGAGGCGGCGAAAGGCACCGAGGGCAACCAGCCGGGCCAGGGACGGCCGTAACAGGCTCAGGGGCGAGTCGATCGAAGCGTCGATGAAGTCGCGCAACTGCGCCCGGTACAGGTCGGACACGAACGTGACGAACCGGCGGTACCCGGCGGCTTCGGCCGGCCCGCACACACGGGTGATCTCATCGGCGGTCGCGTCCGGGTCGGCGTGGATATCGAGTGTGGAACCGTCGGCGTAGCAGGCCCGGTACACTGGGTCGACCGGATGCAGCCGCAGCCAGTCGTCGATGTTCTCCCCGACGCAGTCGAATGCGTCGGCGATCAGGTCCGGCATGGTGAGCACGCTCGGCCCGGTGTCAAACTGGTAGTCGTTGATGCGCAGCCGGCCAGCTCGCCCACCCGGGACCTCGGCACGTTCGACCACGGTGACGTGCCGCCCGGCGCCGGCTAGGCGCAGGGCGGCGGACAGGCCGCCGAGACCCGCTCCCACGATCACGATTTTCTCGGTCGGGCCGGTCACCGTACGCATCCTTCTCCTCAGGGGATCACCACCAGCGAGAATGTGCGGATCACATTCGCGCGCGGAGCTCCGCTCACAGCTTCGCTCATAGAACGGGGGACAGATGACAAGCGTGGTCGTGGTCGTAGCGGCCGTCGTCCTGGTGTGCGCGGCGGCCGGCGGCCTCACGCTGCTGTACCGGCCACCGGCGGAGATCTGCCAGACAGTGGCGGAGGTCGGCGCCGTCGAGGTCCGGTTGGCCGCCGGCCGGGTCGAGATCGCTGAGACCGACCGGACCGACGCCCGCCTGGAGATGACCGTCCGGCGGCGAGTCGGGCGGACCCGCCCGGCGCTGGCCCGCAACGGTGACCTGCTGCGTATCGACGGCCGGGCCAGCGAGGCCCGGGTGCGGCTGACGTTGCCGAAGGCGACCGGCGTCCGGGCGGAGGTGCGCCGCGGGGAGGTGACGCTGTGGGGATCCGACGGTGATCTTGTCCTGCTGACGGATTCCGGCACCATCGCCGGACGTGAGTTGGGCGGCGGCAGGGTCACCGCACGCAGCCGGCTGGGGGATGTCATCCTGCATTTCGCGTCTGCGCCCGAGAAGGTGAGCGCGCACAGCCACAGCGGCTCGGTCACGGTTGTCGTCCCGGACGGCCCGTATGCGGTGGACGTCGAGTCGGCGGACGTCGGTGCCGTCGATGTCAGTGTTCCGGCTGACCCGGCGGCGCAGCGCCGTGTGTCGGCCGGCAGCGGCTCCGGGCGGGTACGGGTGTGCAGTCCCGCTCCGGACGGCCCGGTGCGCTTGTGAACCCGTGCTCGCGGGGTGGTACCCACTACCCTCGAGCACATGACGGTGGTCAGGAGTGTGCTGGGATCACGGGCGCTGACGGTGCGGGACTTCCTCGCGTCCGGGCGGACGTCGTTCTCGTTCGAGTTCTTCGCACCGAAGACCCCGGCGGGGGAACGCCATCTGTGGACAGCGATCAGGGAGCTGGAGTCCCTGCATCCGTCCTTCGTGTCGGTGACGTACGGCGCGGGCGGGTCCACCCGCAAGGGAACCGTCGGTGTGACCGAACGGATCGCGGCCGAGACCACTCTCACACCGATCGGTCACCTGACAGCGGTCAACCACTCCGTGTCCGAGCTGCGGCAGGTGATCGGCAGTTACGCCGGCGCCGGGGTGCACAATGTCCTCGCGTTGCGTGGCGATCCGCCCGGTGATCCGCGGGGCACGTGGGTCGCGCATCCACAGGGTCTGCGCTATGCCGAGGATCTTGTACGCCTTGTCCGGTCGCTAGGTGACTTCTGTGTCGGGGTCGCGGCGTTCCCAGATATGCATCCACGTTCGCCCGACCTCGACACCGACGCGCGGTATCTGGTCGGCAAGCTGGCCGCGGGCGCGGACTACGCGATCACCCAGTTCTTCTTCGATGCGGACGCCTACTTCCGTCTGGTCGAGCGGGTCCGCCGGCTCGGCTGCGAGGCGCCCATCATCCCCGGGGTGATGCCCGTGACGAACGTCGCGCAGATCGAGCGGATGGCGCAGCTGTCCGGCGCCGCTTTCCCCGCGGATCTGGCCGAACGGCTGCACGAGGTGGCCGACGACCCGGTGGCGGTGCGGGCGATCGGCGTGGCGGTCGCAACGGACCTGTGCGAGAAGCTGCTGGCCGGTGGTGCGCCCGGCATCCACTTCATCACGTTGAACCGCTCGACCGCCACCCGTGAGGTGTTCCGCGCCCTGTCCGGCTGACGGGAGGCCCGTCAGTCGTGATCCTCGTAGGCGTCGAAGACACACAGCAGCCATTCGTCCCGGAAGGGCCGTTCGCGGACGAGGGCAAAGCCGGCCAGGTTTGCCGCGTCGACGACCGCTGCTACCAGGTCGAGATCCAAGGTGCCAAATACGGGTGTGATACGGACCGCAACCACCACCTGGTCACGTTCCGCGTTGAAAACCGCTGTCGGATTCAGGTCGTCGAGTGTCTCCACGACCAGGGGCGAGTGCTTGGTCACCGATGTCTCCTGCGGCCGCCTGGCGGCGGCTTCTCGAAGGGGGCTGACAGTCGTCGGTAGTTGGGCCGTCATCCAAAGTGGGTCATGCCGGACGACGGAACCATACGCAGAAGGCACGATGGCTTGGTGACCACCCCGGTGCCCGACCGTGACGGTTTTCTCAGGGAGTGGTCGGGCCTGCACGGAGGCTACGATGCCACAAGCGGTATGTGGTTCGTTCGCCGTTGGCTCGGTCTGGTCTACCGGCTGGGACGCCCGTTGGCCATGCGTGGCATCGGCCCGACGTCGATCACGGTGGCCGGGATGCTGCTGACCAGCGCCATGCTGCCAGCCGCGGCATCGGGTGGCCTGTTCCCGCTGATTGCCGCGATGATCGTGGTGGGTGGTGGTTTGCTGGACAACCTTGACGGATGTGTGGCCGTCCTCACCCGTCGGGTGACCCCCTGGGGGTATGTCCTTGACTCGCTGGCTGACCGGATCTGTGACGGATTCTACATTGTCGCCTTCTGGCTGCTGGGTGCGCCCGGTGCGGCGTGCGCAGCCGCGGGGGCCGCGGTCAGCCTGCTGGAATACCTGCGCGCCCGAGCCGGGAACGTGGGGTTCGCCGAGATTGGCGTCGTGACGGTCGGTGAGCGGCCTACCCGGATCATCATCACTGTCCTGACGATGGTGGGCGCGTCGGTCGACCCCGGGAGAGCCGGCCTTGCCGGTCTGGCTGGCGCTGTCGCCACGGCCACGGTGTGCGCCTGCGGTCTGGTCCAGCTCGGCACGGTGGTTCACCGGGTGCTTCGGACGCGGCCACGGCCGGCTTCGGCGGTGCCCGGCGGTGGGCTGTGGGCAGCCGCTGGATTGTCAGGTGGGGAAGTGGGCCCGGCGGCGGGCGGCCGCGGTGACGGGGAGTGACGGGAGTGACGGGAGCGACGGGTGCGGGCAATAGCGGCGGTTTTTCGCTGTGCGGTATGCGGCACTACGCGGGGCCGATCATGTCGGCAACGATTTTTGCGGACATGGCGACCAGGGGGAGGCCGCCCCCGGGGTGAGATGACCCGCCCACGAGGAACAGGCCCGGAATCGGCGACCGGTTGCCCGGCCGCAGGAACGCCGCTCGCAGGCCGTTGGAGGACGTCCCATAGATCGCCCCGCCGACCGCGCCCGTCCGCTGTTCCAGATCAGCTGGAGTGATCACGTGTTGCCACCGCAGCCGCTCCCGGACGTCCAGGCCGCGCTCGGCCATCAGGTTCAGGATCCGGGCGGCGTAGGCGTCAGCAAGCCCTGGCCGCTCCCAGTCCAGCCCGTGGTTGACCGAGCGGTTGACCGAGCCGCTGCCGCTGTTGGTGCCACCGGGCGAGGCACGGCCCCTCGCGCGGCCTGGCGGGAGACGTGTTGCATGCGGGGCCGCGTTCACCAGGACGAACCATGCTTCACAGCCCGGCGGCGCGAGGGCAGGATCGTCGGGCGCGCTTATGTAGATTGTCGGATCGACCGCTAGGCGCCCGCCGAATACCGCGTCGAACTCGTCGTCGTTGTCAGCGGGGAACAGCACCGTGTGATGGGCGAGATCTGGCGTCCGCCCGCGCAGGGCGAGCAGCAGAACGAAGCCGGCCAGCGATGCCCGCGCTCGGCGCAGCCGCCGCTCCGCCCGTCGGTGGGGCGCGAGCATGCCGTACACCGTCTGGGCGTCGACGCCCGACACGACCAGATCCGCGTCGATGCGCCCGCCGTCGGCAAGCTGTACTCCGGCTGCCCGGCCACCCGCACCGCGCGTGATCGCGATGACCGCCTGGTCGAGCAGCAGGCGCGCGCCAAGGCACACAGCCCGCTCCGCGACGGCCTGGCCGAGCTGGTGCAGGCCGCCCGGGAGGTACCAGCCGCCGTAGCAACGCTCGACATGCGCGATGACCGCGAGGGCCGCCGGTGCCCGGCGTGGATCGGAGCCGGTATAGGTCGCATACCGGTCCAGGAACATCCGCAGCCGGTGGTCGGCCAGATGACGCTGGCCGAGCCCACGCAGGGTCAGCCCCGGCGCGATGGTGGAGATGTCGCCCGGACGCCGTAGCGCCAGGCTGGCCAACGACCGGACGCCGGCGGTGGGGGCGGACAGGAACGGCTCCCGGGTCGCCTCCCACAGGCGTTCGGCGTGGGCGGCGAGGCGGCGCCACTGCTGGCCGGAGCCGGGAGGAAGGACGGCGTCCAGCTCGGCGGTGAACGCGTCGTCGTCGGCATGGGCGTCAAGAAGGGTTCCGTCGGCGAAACGGTAGCGAGCGATCGGGTCCAGCCGGCGTAGCTCGAGGAGGTCGCTCAGGGGCGCGCCGGTGGCGGCGAACAGGTCCGCGAAAACCTCCGGCATGGTCAGCAGGGATGGCCCGGTGTCGAAGGTGAAACCGTCCTGGCTGAACCTGCCGAGCTTGCCGCCGACGTCGGACGCCCGCTCGCAGATGGTGACGCGATGCCCGGCGGCGGCCAGCCGCACGGCTGTCGCCAGCCCGCCGACCCCCGCGCCGACCACGACGACCCGAGCCACCCCGCGACCCTACGCGGGTACTGCTGTATGCGCGGCCGTTTCGTCCTTTTTTCTCGTTCTTGGCCTGCTTGGCCTGCTTGGCCTGCTTGGCCTGCTTGGCCTGCTTGGCCTTGCCTGAGCTGGCTCGGCTCGATCGTCAGGTTGCCGCGACGACGCCCGTCCCGACGAGGAGCAGCACGGCCACCCCGAGGATGATCCGGTAGATGATGAACATGTCGTAGTTGTTCTTGCCGATGAATTTCAGTAGCCAGGCTATGGCGACATAGGCGACGGCGAAGCTGACGAGCGTAGCGATGATCGTCGGTGTCCAGCCAACTCCGTGCGAGATGTTGCTGGCCGCGCTGACGCCCTGTAGGGCCGCGGCACCGAACAACGCAGGGATGGAAAGGAAGAACGACAGTCTGGTGACAGTCACTCGGTCGAGGCCTCGGGTCAGACCGGCCGACATCGTCGCGCCGGACCGGGAGATGCCGGGGATGAGCGCGGCACACTGGATCAGGCCGATGGCCAGAGTGTCCTTCCAGGTGACGTCCTCCTCATGTCGCTTCTGGGTGGCGTTGCCGTCGGCGTATGCCATGACACCGCTCCACATGATGAGCGCGATGCCCACGAACCAGAGGCTGCGCAGGGTCGTTTCGATCACGTCCTTGAACAGCAGCCCGACCACGCCGATGGGCAGCGAGCCGAGCAGCACCGCCCATCCGAACAAGTAGTCGGGGTGGCCGCGCCAGCGAGGCTGGACGATACCGCGGAGCAGGACGGCCAGGATCCTCCCCAGATCCTTGCGGAAGTACAGCAGCGTCGCGAAGACCGCGCCGACCTGAATGATCGCGGTAAACGCGGTTATGTCGGGATCGTCGATGGAGTACCCGAGCAGTTTTTCCAGGATCGTCAGATGTCCTGTGCTCGATACCGGGAGGAACTCTGTCAGTCCCTCGACCGCGCCGAGAAACGCCGCCTCCAGCAGGTTCACGCCCACCCCTCTTCGTTGCCGGTCCTGTCGGTCCTGGCGATCCTGTCGGTTTCCGCGGTACCGGGCGGACGGCCCGTGGAGGCAAGCCGAGCGCGACCAGATCGCCTGTCGCTGTCGCCTGACAGTGCAAATCGGATGAAATCGTCTAAACTTTGTAGCATCACAGCATGTACCGTCGCATTGCCGTTCGCGATTGTATGGCCGGACTTCAGGGCCGCATCCGCGGCCGCGGACGTCCGGGGAAGGCGTCATGGCCGATCCACTCGGCGTAAGAGCGACCGGCACCAGGGGAGGTGACGTCGCGGGGCTGGGGCACATGCCTCACGTCATCGCTCCCCGCGCATCGCACAACGATGCGCGGGTGCCCCGGCTCGTCGGTCGCCGCCCGGGCGGCGCGAGCTGGACAAGTCCCTGTTGCCCGAGCTAGGGCGTGCGTCGGAAGCCGCCTGGACGCGGCTCCCTGGTCGAACGACGACTTCCGGAACACGCCGTAAATCTTGGCTCTGGGTTCAGATCTGGGACGGATACGTGTGGTCCACTGGAACGCGATCGGACGATCAGGCGGGAGCGAACCCATGAGCGGCAGCGAGATCGCGGCACCCGAGCCGGCCACCGACAGCTCGTCGGCATCGGCGGCCCGGCGGGCTCGAGCCGGATCGTCAGCGCGGCCCAGCCGAGATCAACTGGTGAACCTGCGTGACCTGGGCGGCTTGCCGACCGAGGACGGCGGGTGCACCCGAGCCGGTGTGCTCTACCGCAGCGACGCGCCACGGCATGGCGATCGGGCGCCGGTGTTCGACCTCGAATGGCCGCCCCGCGTGGTCATCGACCTGCGGTCGCCGGTTGAGCAGGACGGCGGCCCGCACCCGCTGGAATCGGCGACGACCGATGTCCGGAGGATCCCGCTGCTCGGTGATGTCGACCCCGCCAGCCCCACGTCCGAAACCGCCGCCGCGCTCGCTGGTGGCCTGGGCACGATGTACCGGGCGATCGTCGAGCTCGCCGGACCACGGGTGGTCGAAATCATGCATCTCGTGGCCCACACGCCTGGCCCGGTACTTGTGCACTGTGCTGCCGGCAAGGACCGGACCGGCCTTGTCGTGGCGGTCCTGCTGCGCGCGGCGGGCGTCGAACAACAGGCGATACTCGCGGATTACGCGGCCACAACCGCGAATATGCCGGCAGTGTTGCGTCGGGTTGGTAACAATCCGTTGCTACCTGGTGCGGGCTGGGGCGCTTCCGATCTGATCACCACCTCGACCTCGGCTGTTGAGCGGGTGCTGGCCACCATCGACGATTACCCGGGCGGCCTGTCGGGCTGGTTCGCGGCCAACGGCGCGCATCCGGACGCGGTGGGCAGCTGGCGGTCCCGGCTCGTGGTCTGATCCTGTTGCCCGGATCCGTGGCCTGCCGCAGGGGGCCCGACTGCGCGGAGCGGCGAGATCCATGTCCTTGTAGTTGCGCTCCGTAGTCGGAGTCCTCAGAATCCCGTGGGTGGACCGACGTATCCTTGCTAAAATTTTTGCCCTCGGAGCCGCTGACATGCTTGTCGGCTGTGCCAGGGAGCGGCCGAAGCCCGCCCCGCCAGCGGTCGCTGCGCAGCCTGGCGGTCCGTCTGCGCACATGTTGCCCGATACGCCGGTCCCGCGGTTGCAGGCACCGGTGGTGGCGTCATCGAGCGTGCAGCCGGCAGCCAGCCCGTCGGCGTCGTCCGCCGTGCCCCAACAGCAACAAATTCTGTTCAACGCGCCGGAGACGACTCGCCGGGTTGCGCTTACTATTGACGACGGCTTTAATCCCGTCGCGGTTGCCGGATATGTCGGCTTCGCCAGCCGGACGAATATTCCTCTCTCGTTCGCGCCAAACGGGATGTACCGTAACGTCTGGAACCAGCATGCTGACGCCATCCGGCGGCTGATTGAATCCGGACAGGTCACGATGGTCAACCACACCTGGAGCCACCGGAGTATCCGCACCCTTTCCGACGCGGCGCTGCGGGCTGACGTCGAACGCAATGATGACTGGGTCAGCCGGACATTCGGGGTCACCACCCGACCGTGGTTCCGCCCACCGTACGGGGAGCATAACGAGCGGTCGCGAGCGGTTCTTGCCGAACTCGGCTATTCGCGGATCCTCATGTGGAGCGGATCGGTGGGTGACGCGCGGATGGGGGTCACGGCGGGCGAACTCATCGCGGCCGCGCGCCAGGCCATCCAGCCGGGGGCAGTGGTGCTGGGACACGCGAATCAGGCGGTTGTCGTCAGCCTGTACGGAGAACTCGAGCGGCTCATCGCGCAGCGGGCGCTGGTGCCGGTCACGGTCAAAACAATGTTCACGGCCGACCAAAACGTTCGTTGAACCCAGCGGGCCGCCTGTTCACGGGACCGCCTCTTTACGGGAGCGTGTGCCGTAGGGCTCGTATAATTCGATCATAAACGAAGCCGTCGAGGCCGCGCCGGCCGGCCATCGTTCCTCGATGAGCAGCTGTATGTCGGCAGCGCGCCGGTGGTGTGCGGTCGGACCCATCATGACGAGATGCAGAAGATCCTGTGCGGTAAGCGATAGATCCAGATCGAGTGTCCATTGGTCCCGCTGGACGAAGGAGCCAGCCAGTTTCGAGCGGAGGCGCTCGGGTTTTCGTTCGTCAACCGTGACGAGACCTAGCGAATCAACAAGTCCGGCCAGATGGCGGACGGTGGGCGTTACGATGACGAGATGTCCGTCCGGCCGGAGGATGCGGTGCATTTCCGTGACATTGCGCGGCGCGAAGACATCGAGCACGACCGAGGCGGTGCCCGTGCGCACCGGCAGCGGCCCGCGCAGGTCCACACCGACCGCGCCGATCCGCGGATGCGCACGCGCCGCGCGCCGCAGCGCTTGCCTGGACACGTCAAGCGCGATGCCGACCGCGCTGGGGCACAGGTTCAGCAGATGCGCCAGGTAGTAGCCAGGGCCCGCGCCGACGTCGACGAAGACCTGTTCACCGCCGATCGCTCCATTTTTGATCGTGTAGTTTCGGATGACCGCGCCAAGCTGGTCGGCGAGCGCCGCGTAGTGGCCGCCAGCGAGGAACGCCTCTCGTGAGCGGACCATTTCCGCATGGTCACCGGCGACTTCCGCGGCCCGGCCGGTTGTGAGCGTCAGATGGCCTCCTCGAGCGAGGTCGTACGCGTGGCCGTCCGGGCAGCGCACCTGCCCGGTGCCGACGGTGAGAGACAGCCCGCATATCGGGCATGTGAGATAGGTGAGAACCGCATGAATCACGCGTGGCCCACCGTCATCATCGGCCGCATGGCAACGACAGTACGTGCCTGGCGCAGCCTACCGGATCAACCCACGGCCAATTGGCGTTCCGATGGTGAGGTGGTATGACGCACTGGTCCGCTGACAGGAGATCAGAAGCAGGCCCGGTATCCGTGGGCTCCGCTGCCGGCCGCGGGTCGCCCGGGACGGAACGGGTGGCGGTTGTCGGTGCCGGCATGGTCGGGCTGGCCACCGCGTGGTTTCTCCAGGAACGCGGAGCCCGCGTGACAGTGTTCGAACGTGCCCAGGTGGCCGCCGGGTCGTCCTGGGGCAACGCCGGCTGGCTCACTCCGAGCCTGGCGGCACCGTTGCCGGAACCGGCTGTGCTGCGCTATGGCCTGCGGGCCGCGTTGAGGTCGACATCCCCCGTGTATGTACCGCCGCGTGCCGACCCGCGGCTGCTGCGATTCCTTGCCGAATTCGCCCGCAACAGCACGGTCAGCCGTTGGCGGACGGCGATGGGTGCCCTTGTGCCTGTCAACCGGCGGGCGTTCGACGCTTTCGACCTCCTTGCCGCCGGTGGCGTGGCGGTACCCACCCCTACTGCCGTGCCCTTTCTGGCCTGTTACCGTGACCCACGGGAGCGGGATGCGTTGGTCATGGAGCTGGAGGAGATCCGCGACGCTGGCCAGCACGTTGATTTTGACCTGCTCGATGG
Source organism: Protofrankia sp. CiT1 (assembly GCF_917627385.1). Lineage (GTDB taxonomy): Bacteria > Actinomycetota > Actinomycetes > Frankiales > Frankiaceae > Protofrankia. The sequence continues at coordinate 18,230 of NZ_CAKJTL010000134.1, read as the reverse complement.
CCCCGCGGCGCGCACACTGCAGCCGGCGCTGACAGATAAGATCAACGCTGCGGTCCGCATCAATGGCCAGCGATTCTGCGATCCCGGGAGCTTTGTGCTGTCGCTCGCGAACAGCGTCCGGGCTCGGGGTGGTGAGGTGCGGGAGGGGGTCGGTGTGCTCGCCATCCACGCTGATCGTCATGATCGATACCGTGCTGGCGCCGCTGATGTAAGCGTGGAGCTCTCCACCGGGCAGCGTGGCCGGTTCGACGCGGTGGTAGTTGCCAGCGGTGCGTGGTTGCCCCATCTTGTTCGTTCGTTTGGGGTCCGGACTCCCGTCCAGGCGGGGCGCGGGTACAGCTTCAGCGTCGCGGCACGCGACTTACCGCAGGGCCCGCTCTACTTTCCCGCCCACCGGGTGGCGTGCACACCGCTGGGGGGGCGGCTGCGCATCGCCGGGATGATGGAGTTCCGGGAGCCGCATGCGCCGCTCGACCGCCGCCGTGTCATGGCGATCGTCAACGCGGTTCGCCCCTTGCTGGCCGGCGTCGATCTCGATACGCGGACGCAGGAGTGGGTTGGTTCTCGCCCGTGTAGCCCGGACGGTCTTCCGCTGATCGGGCGTACCGCGTCACCACGGGTGTTTGTCGCAGGCGGTCACGGGATGTGGGGTATCACACTCGGACCAGTCACCGGCCAGCTGGTGGCCGAGGCGGTCATCACGGGCCGCTCTCCGGCCGAGCTCGCGCCTTTCGATCCACTGCGCTGACGGGTAGCTCGGCCATCTGGGCGGGCCGACTTGTTTCCGCCGGCCGCGGGTTTGTCAGGTTGGCGGGTAGTGGCAATGTGAAGTCATTGAAATACTCTCAGTCGCAAATTGTGGTGAGGCGATCGGGTGTCGGCTGCGCCCGCCGATCGTGCTTTGACAACTCCCGCGCGGGGTGCAAGTCTGCCTGGGCAGGTGATGAGCGGTCGTGCCATCGGCACAGCGTCGGATGGCCGGCCGTTGACCGCCGAGTCGGCCAACGGCCGCGCGGTTGGGAGTTTCTGCGCGGTGGGCGGCCTCAGAGAATCTGAATCTGGGGGCCAGAGGATGCGTAATCATTGTTCTTCACGCGCGCCCGGAAGCCGGGGGGAATCTGGCAGAGCGGACGGGCGGCTGGCGGCGCCCTGCCATTCACTTTCCAGATCATGGGCAGGAGCCCGCCGCCGTCCTCCCCAGGTGGCTGTCGTTCCCGGCGGCGCTGGGGCCGTCCAGGTCATCTGCGATGAGGGCCATCGCTGGTGGGTCGTGCGCTGGTCGATTGCTGGGCTGCTTGCTGACGGCCCTTTCGAGACACGAACTGATGCGGTTGACCGGGCACGTAACCAATCCGGGCTCTGACGCGGGGCCGAACAACGGTCACGGGCCCTTACCGATCAGCCGAGTAGATCGAGCACGGTCGCGGCCACCGGACCGTCGGTCAGGTAACGGCCGGCTTCCAGTAGGTGTTCTCGCCAAAGATCTTCGGCGGCGCGAGCCTCACGGGCCTCGATGAGGTCCACGACGCGTTCATGGTCGAGGAGGCGCCGACGGATGGCGAGCCGGTGCTCGGGTCCACGCTCAGCGGCGGGCTGGGAGATCGTTGCGAGATCGAGAATGTGGCGCAGCATGCCCGACAGAACCGAGAGCGTCGTGTTCCCAGCGAGATCCACCAACAGGATATGGAAGGCGAGATTGGCCTGTAGGCACTGGCCTGGATCGTCGGTCGCTGTGGCGGCGGCGGTCTCGCCTACCGCGAGCCGGAGTTTGTCCAGGTCATCCTGTGTGTGGTTCTCCGCCAGGATCGCCACGCAGGGCGGCTCAATCACAGCGCGGGCCTGGTGGATATCGGCCAGCGTGGTACCGCGGTACTCCAGAACCAGGGCGGCGTAGCGGGCGGCGATGTCGCCGTTTGGTGTGTGCACCCGCGCACCACCATGTGCGCCGCGCCTGACTGTGATCAGCGCCTCGGATTCCAGGACCCGGAATGCTTCTCGCAGTGTCGGCCGGGAGACACCGAACTGTTCCATGAGGGTGGCCTCGGGCGGCAGCGCGTCACCTTCGACGAGTTCTCCCCGCACGATGCGGCGCCGCAGGTGGGCCGCGACGAGTTCGGCGGTCTTCGGGACTCGAACCTGCTGCCCGATCGCGACCACCGTGCCGGCCCTGCTAGTAGCCGGCATCGCCAGCTCTTGTACAGCCATCGTGGGCGCCTCCATCGACAACGAACAGGTGAGTCTCTTTACAACACGGACCCGGCGAGCCAAGGGGTTCAGCTCAAATGTTGTTGGTGCTTGAGGTTACCAATGGGTCGTCCCTGTTCCCTAGAGAGCCCGGACACATCCGAGGCTTCGATGTTGTCCACAAGTAGTCTTTGCCTGGCCCGATGGGGATGCTGGCTGGGGTTGTTGAGCGTGAGGGTGGCTGGAAAAAATTTCCAGCCACCCCTTCTGTAAAGGGTCGCTGACCCCTGTGCTATAAGAGCATCCGGCCGCGGTGGCCGAGCATCGGCCGCAAGGATCTCGATCAGTCGTGTATCCACTTGGCGCCGCTGGTCCGGGGCGCTGCATTCGTCCGGTGCGGCCAGCGGAGCGGCACCGCTCGCGCACAGGGCCGGGCGCATTGGCGAACCCGGCAGGCCCGCTGCCGTCCTGCCGTCTCGGTGCCTGCCGCGGCGCGAAGAAACGGCCATGAGCGGTCCTGGCTGGGTGCGGTGGCCCTGGTTGGGTGCGGCGGTCCTGGTTGGGTGTGACGACCGGAACGAAGATCTAAGAGTGTTCGGCAACAGAAATGTGGATCAAGGAGCGGGGTTGGGTGCGTGCGGCGCAAGGCAGCGAAGGGAGCCACCGGAGGCAGCGGACGGATACCCAGGCTCCTCGGCCAGCGCCCAATACCTCCGGCGTCTCCCTCCTCCGCCTCACGATCCATCGACCCGGACGCCGTTGTCTGATCGAACGCCCTATTGCCGGAGCCTCTTACTTCTTCTTGTCGCGGAGCGCGGCCCGTTCGCGCGCGACCGCCTCGGGCGTGGGTGCGCAGCCACCGAGGTGAGCGGGCAGCCACCATGGTGACTCGCCTGGTGGTGGCGGCGGGTAGTCCCGCTGGGCGTCGGCGAGAAGCTTCGCCATCGCGTCAGCCAGCAGTTGCGTCCCAGCCTGGGCGTCCTTCAGGTCGACCGCCGGGATCGCTTCACCAACCGTGATCGACACGGGGGTTCCTCGCGCGGCCCGGAAATTACGCGGCCGCCCCTTGGTGAGGATGCGCTGGCTGCCCCAAACAATTACTGGGAGTATCGGAACGCCTGCTTCGGCGGCCATCCGGGCCGCCCCTGACTTGAAGGGCTGGAGACAGAAGCTGCGACCGACCGTCGCCTCGGGAAAGACACCCACGAGTTCACCGGCCCGCAGAGCTCGCACCGCGTGACGGTATGAGCCGGCGCCCGCCGATCGGTCGACGGGGATATGACGCATTCCCCGCATCAGAGGCCCGGCAAGCGGATGGGTGAAGACTTCATGTTTGGCCATGAAGCGTACCAGGCGGCGGTGGGAGTACCAGAACGGAACACCGGCAAGCGCGAAGTCCAGGTATGATACATGGTTGATCGCTACCACGCATCCACCGATGGCTGGTACGCGTTCCTGTCCCCGGACGTCCAACGTGAGATCGAGGGCCTTGAAGACCCCGAGCGCGAAACGGACCACTGGCTTGTAGACGAGATCCGCCACCCGCTCCTTACCTCCAGACGTTCCCTGTCGTGACGATGACTCGACCTGCGGCCCCGATCGGCCACGAGAAGTGATTATCTGATCGTACCCTTGGCACGGTGACCCGGCGGAACCTCATACCGCCTGGTGCTTGACACCCCTTTTGCTGAGCATTGCATACTCGGGTCCTGGCGGTCGCACCGACACCGCACCCGCCCGTCGGCGGCGACAGTTGAGACAGGAGACGTACGACGCCTGACGAGTGGATGCAGTTGTTCACCACAGGTGACCCGCCACGATGGACAGCCGTTGCCGGTGGCGCGGTCGCCCTTCTCGTGGTGCTCAACAATCGCCTGTGGCCGCTGGCTCGACATGTGATCACTATTGCGCACGAGGGTGGGCATGCGCTTGCGGCGGTCGGAAGCGGCCGGCGCCTTGGCGGCATCCGGCTGCATTCGGATACATCCGGGGTAACCGTGTCGGCGGGCCGCCCGACCGGGCCAGGCGTCGTTATCACGGTAGCGGCCGGCTATATTACGCCCTCCGTCCTCGGGCTTGGCGGTGCCGCGCTGCTGGCGGCCAACCAGGTGAGCCTGTTGTTGCGACTGAGCGTCGCGCTGCTGCTCGGGGTCTTGGTGGCCATCCGCAACGCCTTTGGCGCACTGTCGATAGTGCTGAGCGCCGCGACAGTCGTCGCGGTGTCCATGTTGGCGCCATTTCGTTCGCAGGAGGTGTTCGCGGCCTTCATCACCTGGTTCCTCCTCATCGGTGGGGTGAGGCCGATCATCGAGGTGCAGCGGACCCGTCGCCGCGGTGCGCCGACGTCAGACCCGGACCAGCTGGCCCGCCTGACCCGCATACCGGCGGGGCTCTGGGTGGCCTTGTTCGCGATGGTGGCGCTGTTCTGCCTGGCTGTCGCGGCCGCGTGGCTGTTCCGTTGATGATCAGCCGATGGTCGGCACCCGACGCGATCAGACGGTGATGGCCTATTGGTGATGGCCGGGCCGGGCCGTGACGGCCGGATGCGGGCCGGGCCGCTCGCTGGCAGACTGTCATGCTGTGTGCGGTCGTTACGCCAACGCTTTGAGCGCACGGCAACTGACGGAGTCGTTCGCGGCACGTGATGAGACTGACGGCGTTCAGCCGAACTTCAACGTGTCACCGACCAACATCGCTCCGGTGGTTGTCATTCCGTCTGAGGGGCCGCTGGCAGGCGCGCGGTTGCGGACGGCCCGCTGGGGGCTGGTGCCATCATGGGCACGTGATGTCGCGATCGGTAACCGTCTGATCAATGCCCGGGCGGAGACGGTCGCCACCAAGCCCGCGTTCCGTGCCGCGCTGCGCGCCCGTCGCTGCCTGGTACCGGCAACCGGCTATTACGAATGGCACCGGGCCGATGGCGCCCGCCGCGGACAGCCCTACCTGGTACGGCCGGCTGACGATACGCCCGCCGGGCTCGCGGGTCTTTACGAGGTGTGGCATCCGCCATCGGGCGGTGTGCTCGCGACCTTCACCGTCATCACCACCACCGCGGCCGGTGGGCTGGAGTTTCTGCATCCACGTTCGCCCGTGCTTCTCCCACAGGCCTCCTGGTCGCGCTGGCTCGACCCGTGCGTCAACGACCCGGAAGCCGTGACGGGGATGCTCGGGCCGGCGCCCGCCGGCATGTTGCGGGCGTACCCCGTCAGTTCGAGGGTTGGGAACGTACGTAACAACGACCCCCACCTCCTTGACCCGGTTGTCGTCTGATCTTGCGGTTCGCCTGGCTTGTTGGGCGTGGAGCGGCCGGCAGCTCCTCCGTTCCTCTGCCGGGCGGACGCATTTCTCTGCTGGGCAGGCGAAGCCGCGCAGGGTCGACAACGACAGGCCGTAGCGCCCATCAGCCCGCGGGGCATCGGTGATTGTCAGCGAACTAAGAGCGCCCGGCAATAGGGGCGTGGAT
>NZ_CAKJTL010000134.1:7931-12201 GCF_917627385.1 Protofrankia sp. CiT1 | reverse complement strand
TATTGCCGGTCGCTCTAAGTGGTCGCCGCCGCACGCATGCCGCCAGCATCTCAGCCGGTGACGGACACCGGCTGACCTGACCGATTAGCTGTGGATAAAACCTGATTATCCACAGCTAATCGGCCAAAGAGGCTATAGCGGACGAAGGCTCCTACTGTCGTGGACATGATTGTTCCTTCGTTTACTCGTGGTAGCCGCGGCGCCGGTATCCGGCCCCCGGGTGGACATGACGGTCACCCGTCGGCGAGCCCTCCCGGGAAGGACGGCGTGGCGCCGCTGACCGTTCCGGCATGGTGGACGCCAGCCATGGCCGGTACGGCGCCCTCGGCCGTGGATCCCGACGTTGCGGAGCGGCCGGCAGGCTCTGGCACCCTCACCGGGGAGACCAGCGGGCTTGCCGCGCTCGGCGAGCCCGCGGCCGAGGACACCCCCGGTCGATCGGAGCGGCAGCCGGTTGTTGGGTCCGGCCCGCCGGGTCCTGCCGGACGCTTCCCTCGGGTTCCGCGCGGCGCCCTGGTCGATCCAGCCATCCGTGGAGCGCTGTTGCTCGTGGTGGTGGCGCTTGCCGCGGCGTTGATGGTTGGCTGGTTCGCCTGGCGGAACAGGCCGGTGTCTGTGACGGCTCTCCCCAGCGGGACGCAGTCGGAGCGGGCACAGGGCCGTGTGCCGACAGACGCGGACAGCGCTGCTTCGAAACCGGTGCTCTGGTCATCGGGCGGCACCGTCCGGAGCCCGGCGGCGCAGATCGTCGTCGAGGTCGTGGGCAAGGTGCGCAGCCCTGGCGTCCTGACCCTGCCCGCCGGATCCCGCGTGGTGGACAGCCTTGCACAGGCTGGCGGGGTGCTACCGGGAACGGAAACCACGGGTCTCGCGCTGGCGCGCCGTCTGGTGGACGGAGAACAGATCCTTGTGGATGGCCGTCCTGGGCCGGCGCCTCCGCAGCCGGCTGGCGCCGGCACCGGCGAGGGCGCGGGATCGTCGGGTGCCGCGCCCTCGGCACCGTTGAATCTCAACACCGCCACGGCCGAGGCTCTTGATGGCTTGCCGGGGGTGGGTCCAGTGCTGGCACAGCGGATCGTCGAGTGGCGCAAGGCCCACGGTGACTTCACCTCGCCCCGGCAGTTGGGGGAGGTGACCGGCGTTGGTGACCGGCGGCTCGCCGATCTCCTGCCATTGATCGCGGTCTGATGGGTGGCAGGCAGCCCGGTCGGCCCGGAACGACCGCACGGCGCGGGCGGCCGGCGTGACGAGGGCCGGACCCGACGGGGAGGAGCACCCCGTTGATCTCCGGCTCGCGGGGCCAGCGCTCGCCGCCTGGGCTGGCGCGGCGGGTGCCGGCCTGGCGGACCTGGCCCCGGCCGTGCTGCTGATCGACGGGATGCTGCTGGGCGCGGCACTGGTGTGCGCTGCCGCCCTGGTGCGGCGTCCGCGGCGGTGGCGGCCCGCGGCAACAGGCCTGGCGGTGTTGGCCTGCCTGGCGGCCGGGGTCCTGACCGCGGGCGTCACGACCCGCGCTCGTACCCATGGCCCGTTTTCTGATCTTGGCGCCGCTCGGGCGGTTGCCACCGTCGAAGGTAAGCTCACCGGCGATCCGCGAATAAGCCGTGCCGGCGGCACCCAGCTGGTCGTAGTCCCGGTACGGGTGGAGCGGCTGCGAGCGGGCGGGCGTGAGTTCCGGCTGCGCCAGCCGGTGCTCGTGCTGGCGGCCGCGACCGGTTGGGCGGGCTTGTTGCCGAGCCAGCGGATCCGCGCCGAAGGTAATCTCGCGCCACCGCGCGCGGCTGATGTCGTCGCCGCGGTCATCTTCGTGCGGCTCCCGCCGGTGGTGGTCGGTGGGCCTTCGGCGGTGCAGGCGGTGGCGGCTCATCTCCGGCAGGGGCTCCGTGATGCCGTGTCCGGTCTGGACGCCTCGCCTCGCGGGCTGCTGCCGGGTCTTGTCATCGGCGACACGAGCAATCTTGATGAGAGCCTCAAGGACGACTTCCGAGTTGCCGGGATGTCTCATCTGGTCGCTGTGTCCGGCGCGAACTGCGCGATCGTCATCGCGGCGGCCACGCTGCTCGTCCGGCGTAGCCGGTTGGGTCCGTGGCTTCAGGCCGGCTGGGTTGCGTTGGCCCTGTCCTGCTTCGTCATCCTGGCCCGGCCGTCACCCAGCGTTCTGCGCGCAAGTGTCATGGGGATGATCGGAATTCTCGCGGCGGGCAGCGGGCGGCAACGGGGGGCTCTGCCCGCGCTCTGTGCGACAGTGCTGATGCTTGTCCTTGTCAGTCCCGATCTTGCTCGTTCGGTCGGTTTCACTCTTTCGGTGTTCGCTACCGCGGGGCTGGTGATCATTGCTCCAGGCTGGCGCGAGCGACTGTCGCGACAGATGCCGACGTGGTTGGCGGAACTGCTCGCGGTCGCCGCGGCGGCACATGTCGCCTGCGCACCGGTGCTGGCCGCGATCGGTGGTGGGGTCAGTCTCGTCGCCATCCCAGCCAACATGCTCGCCGATGCGGCAGTGGCCCCGGCGACGGTCCTCGGGGTACTCGCCACAGTGGCCGCCGTCTGCTGGATGCCGCTGGCCCGATTGTTTGCGGCCCTTGCCGGCGTGCCATGCAAGTGGTTGATCATGATTGCCCGAGTCGCCGCGCGAGCGCCGGGAGCGCAGATCGGTTGGCCGGCCGGCCCACTTGGCGCCATGGTCCTGGTCGCGGCTACCGTAGTGACGTTCAGCGTGCTGCGCCGCCGCGGCGGCCGGCGTGTTCTCGCCGCGGCGGGGATCGGAGCGTTCACCGCCCAGGCGATCTTTATGTTTCGATCATGGATGGTCGCGAGATGACAATCCATGCTGAGGCCGGGTGCGGGCAGGCGGCACCTTTCAGCGAGGGCATCGCAGTCCACGGAGCACACGCATGACATGCTCCCCAGCGTGTCGTCGACATCCGCACCGCCACGGCTGGTCCTTGTCACCGGGGACGAGGAACTGCTGGTCACCCGCGGGGTCCATGCGGTCGTGAACGCGGCTCGGGCCCACGACCCCCAAGCGGAGATCGTGGATCGGGCGCCTGGCGAACTGACCGACAGCGATCTCGTTGATCTGTCCAGCTCATCGATGTTCGGTGGGCTGCGCGTCGTGGTGGTTCGCGGTGCGCAGGAGTTGGCAGACGACCTCCGAGATGCGTTGCTCGCCTACCTGGCCCGGCCGTTGGATGATGTTGTGCTTGTCGTCGTGCACAGCGGTGCCGTGCGTAACCGCAAGCTGGCGGACGCGATGAAGGCTGCCGGGGCACGGGTGGTTGCGGCGGCGCGTCTCACCCGTCCTCGCGACCGGCACGACTTCGTCGCGGCTGAGATCCGCCGGCTGGGTGGTCAGATCAGCCCGGGCGCGGTGAAGGCTCTGGCGGACGCTGTCGGCAGCGATCTGCGCGAGCTTGCGGCTGTATGCGATCAGTTGGTTGCCGATTCGGGCGGCCTGGTCAACGAGGCTGTGGTGGCTCTTTATCATCGCGGACGGGCGGAGACAACCGGTTTCGCTGTGGCGGATGCGGCGATCTCCGGAGACCTGGCCCAGGCGTTGACCGCGCTGCGACAGGCGCTGGGCAGCGGAGTCCCTCCGGTGCGTGGTGAGCGCTCTCACCACCGGGCTACGGGATCTTGCCCGGGTGGCCGCCGCCGGTGGTGGCTCCACCTGGGAGATAGCCCGCGGCCTTGGCATGCCTGACTGGAAGGTGGAACGGTCTCTGCGGGCGGCTCAGGCCTGGAGCGATGAGGGGCTGGCGCGGGCGATGCAGGCCACCAGCGCGGCGGACGCGGCCGTCAAGGGCGGGGCTGCTGACCCGGCCTACGGGTTGGAACGCCTGGTCACTGAGATTGTGGCGGTTCGTGGCCGCGCGGCGGGAGTTCGCCGGTGACTTCCGGTACCTTATCCGGTTCGGATCGGGAGCGCTCAGCCGGGATCGAGCGACCCGGCGCCAGCCGTGGTGACGACGGCGCAACGGGTGCCGAACCGGTGGGTATCGCGCCGCTGGGCCGTCACCGGTCACGAGGGTTCCTCGGCGCCGGCAGCGTGATTATCGGGATTATCATCGCCCTGACGGATCTGGCAAGCGCATGGGTGATCGTGGCGCTTCCGCTGGTGGCAGCTGGTATGGCGGCTTATGACAACATGATCAAAATCATGCTGCAAGCGCCCACTGGCAAACAAGAGCGTTCCCACTGCCGGACGCTCTGAGCGTAAACATGTTCACCAGTGCGAACGCCCTACAACGACTTAGAGCGACCGGCAATA
>NZ_CAKJTL010000134.1:4688-7540 GCF_917627385.1 Protofrankia sp. CiT1 | reverse complement strand
GCCCCGCTCCTTGATCCACGCCCCTATTGCCGGTCGCTCTTAATGATCTCTGCCAGAAGCTGAGGCTCCTGCCGGATTGGCGAAGCCGATCCGGCAGGTCCGTCGGGGCACGCCGGATGCCAGGGGATGCGCCGCGGGGCGGTCCAAGCCCCGGTAGCGGTGTTCTACCGGGGCCAACGACAACGATGAGAGGCGCCCTCTGGCGCCGACAGGCCCTGGGCGAGCTTGCCGGCGGCGGCCACGTGGTCCCGCGCACGACGAGAGGACCCGTACAGGCCCGTGGTGTGACAGGTGTGGTGGAGCGAGCTCAGGCGTCGGTCAGCGAAGCGTGCCGCGCGGCCATGGCCGACTTCTTGTTAGCGGCCTGGTTGGCGTGGATGACGCCTTTGCTGACTGCCTTGTCCAGCTTCCGCGAGGCGACGCGCAGCTCAAGGCCGGCGCGCTCCGGGTCACCGGCGTCCGCGGCCGCGCGGAAGCGGCGGATGACCGTCTTCAGTTCGGACTTAACGGCCTTGTTGCGCAGCCGCCGCTTCTCGTTCGTGAGGTTGCGCTTGATCTGCGACTTGATATTGGCCACGCGAAAGAACCCCTGGTCGTCGAATCGGTATGGGCGGCGGTCGGGCACCGGCGTCGGTTCACCGCCACCGAGCGGCGTACGTCCGTCTTCCGTCCCCTGGAAAGCGAAGCCGCCCGGGAGACGTCGGTAAGCCTATCAAGGTTTCAACGAGCCGCTCGCGGGCGGGCGCCGGTTCCTCCCGGCCGCGAGCGGATGTCGACGGTTGTGAGGTGCCGGCCGCGGGCACGCCCAGGCGCGAGCCTGCCGCGCCGGTGTAACGCCGGTGCAGCGCGATGGCCATCGCGATGGCCATCGCCGAGTGCTCGCATGACGAGCCTGGCACGATGGGTGTAGTGCCCCCGACGGGCGTGACCCCGCTGGGCACGGTCCGTCCTGATGAAACGAGAAGACTCCCGCGTGCCCGCAGCCTCCGGCCCCCGTCGCGTCAACCAGGCCTCGGTTGACCAGGCGTTGATCCGCAACTTCTGCATCATCGCCCACATTGACCACGGCAAGTCGACCCTCGCGGACCGGATGCTTGGTGTGACCGGCGTCGTCGAAGCCCGCAACATGCGCGCTCAGTATCTGGACAAAATGGACATCGAGCGCGAGCGTGGCATCACGATCAAGGCGCAGAGTGTCCGGCTGCCCTGGCAGGCCGATGACGGTCGCGACTATGTCCTGCATCTGATCGACACTCCTGGCCATGTGGACTTCACCTACGAGGTGAGCCGCTCGCTGGCGGCATGCGAAGGCGCGGTCCTGCTGGTCGACGCGGCCCAGGGCATCGAGGCTCAGACGTTGGCAAACCTCTATCTGGCACTCGAGAACGATCTTCAGATCATCCCCGTGCTTAACAAAATTGATCTTCCGGCCGCGCAGCCCGAGAAGTACGCGGCTGAGCTGGCGCAGATCATCGGCTGTGATCCTGACGACGTCCTGCGCGTGTCGGGTAAGACCGGGCTGGGCGTGCCCGAGCTGCTCAATGAGATCGTCCGCCGGGTCCCCGCGCCCATGGGCGACCCGGATGCACCCGCTCGAGCCATGATTTTCGACAGTGTCTACGACAGCTATCGAGGCGTCATCACGTATGTGCGGGTGGTCGACGGCCGGCTGACCACCCGGGACCGTTGCCTGATGATGTCCACGCGGGCCAGCCACGAGACCCTTGAGGTCGGGGTGATCTCGCCGGACCCGATTGCCCGCGACGGTCTGTCAGCGGGCGAGGTCGGTTACCTGATCCCGGGCGTCAAGGATGTCCGACAGGCTCGCGTCGGCGACACCGTGACATCGGCGAGCCGGCCGGCCGACCGGCCGCTGGGTGGATACCGTGATCCACGCCCAATGGTTTACAGCGGCCTGTATCCGCTTGATGGCAGCGAGTATCCAGCATTGCGCGAAGCCTTGGACAAGCTGCAGCTCAACGACGCCGCGCTGACCTACGAGCCGGAGACGTCCGCGGCATTGGGTTTTGGGTTCCGCTGCGGTTTCCTCGGGCTTCTTCATCTGGAGATCGTCCGGGAGCGGCTGGAGCGGGAGTTCGGCCTCACGCTCATCTCCACCGCGCCGAACGTGGTCTACCGCGTGCTCCTGGACGATGGCACCGAGACCGTTGTCACCAACCCGAGTGACTGGCCCGCCGGAAAGATCACCGATGTTTACGAACCGGTTGTGGAAGCGATGGTGCTGTTGCCGGCGGACTTCGTGGGGCAGGTGATGGAGCTGTGCCAGGGCCGCCGCGGCACACTGCGCGGAATGGACTATCTCTCCACAGACCGGGTGGAGCTCAAGTACACGCTGCCGCTCGGCGAGATTATTTTTGACTTCTTCGACGCGTTGAAATCCCGTACCCGCGGGTATGCCAGCCTTGATTACGAACCTGCCGGGGAACAGGCGTCCGACCTGGTGAAGGTCGACATTCTTCTGCAGGGGGAAACTGTGGACGCATTCTCCGCGATCGTGCACAGGGACAAGGCGTACGGCTATGGCGTGGCGATGACATCCCGGCTGCGGGAGCTGATCCCGCGCCAACAGTTCGAGGTGCCGATCCAGGCGGCGATCGGCAGCCGGATCATCGCCAGGGAGAACATCCGCGCGATCCGCAAGGACGTTCTCGCGAAGTGTTACGGCGGTGATATCACGCGTAAGCGCAAGCTGCTGGAGAAGCAGAAGGAGGGCAAGAAGAAGATGAAGACCATCGGCCGGGTCGAGGTTCCGCAGGAGGCTTTCATCGCGGCCCTGTCGACGGATGCCGCCCAGGCCTCGAACACCTCGAAGGGCACGAAGTAGCGGCGAG
>NZ_CAKJTL010000134.1:994-4287 GCF_917627385.1 Protofrankia sp. CiT1 | reverse complement strand
CGACGCGGCCCGGCCGGGTTGCGGGCGGGGCCTGGGGGTGCCGCCTCGGCCGGGCTGTACGTGACGGGACATATTGCGTTGATCATTTGGTCGTGCTGGTCGTGCTGGTCGTGCTGGTCGTGCGGATGGGGTTGGGTGCGGGCGGCGGCGCGTTCAGGTGATCCGGGGAGAGGGCGAGGGCAGTCGGATGGGTTCGGTGACGGGTTCGTCGCGATCGGTGGAGCCGGTTTGCGCGCCGGATCGGTACTCCGTCGCGTGGGGGGGAAGAAGGTCCTCGATGCTGTCGAGGACACCGCGCGCGGTGTCGTCATTCATGTGAATCAGCTTTCCTGACCGGGGACCACGAGTTCACGACGCTTCGTCCATATTGTCTGGTTGATTATCAACGACTGCCCAATATGATTGTCCGCCGGGTGGCGCTTCTCCCCGGGTGGTGGATGTCACGTCCGGGAGCGGTCGTTCGACCTGGCTGGCGGTCGTGATTGCGGTAACGAAAGTGGATTCAAGGGGCAGACACAGCGTTGCTGTTCGGGCACACTATGGTCATGTCACGGGTCATGTCACGCATCACCGCGGCCGCTTCCGGTCGCGGGCTGTCCGGCGAAGCCGTCCCGGCTGGTGGTGGGCTTCCAGCGTCGGCCACAAACACGGTGGGCACCCGCCCGTTCGGCGTCTACGTGCATATCCCGTACTGCACGACCCGTTGCGGCTACTGTGACTTCAACACCTACACGGCCACCGAGCTCGGCCCGGGTGTCGCGATCGGGACGTTCGTCGAGACCCTTGCCGCCGAGTTCCGCTTGGCCCGCGCCGTGCTCGGCACGGCGGACGTGCCCGTCTCCACGATCTTTCTTGGTGGCGGGACGCCGACCCTGCTTCCGATCGAGGATCTCCGGTCGTTGCTTCGAATGATCGATACGGAGTTCGGTATCGCCCCGGATGCCGAGGTGACGACGGAGGCGAACCCCGAATCCGTGGACGCGAGCATGTTGGAGCAGCTGCGCGCCGCGGGCTACACGCGGGTCTCGTTCGGTATGCAGAGCGCCCGGTCACACGTGCTTGCCGCACTTGACCGCCGGCATACCCCCGGGCGGGTACCGGACGTGGTCAGCTGGGCGCGCAAGGCGGGATTCACCCATGTCAACCTTGATCTCATCTACGGCTCGCCGGGCGAATCGGATCAGGACTGGCAGGCGAGCCTGGACGCCGTGGCCGAACTCGCTCCCGATCACGTGAGCGCGTACGCCCTGACCGTCGAGGACGGTACCCGGCTGGCCCGCCGTATCCGGCGCGGCGAACTGCTCCCGCCGGACGACGACATGATGGCCGACCGCTATCAGCAGGCCGAGGAGACGCTGACCGCGGCGGGTCTGCGTTGGTATGAGATCAGTAACTGGGCCCGCGAACCCGACGCCCGCAGCCGGCACAACCTCGGCTACTGGCGCGGTCATGACTGGTGGGGTTTCGGGCCGGGGGCGCACAGCCATGTCGGAGGCGTGCGCTGGTGGAACGTCCGCCATCCGGCCGCCTACAGCGCGTTGCTCGCCGGGCAGGCGAGTCCTGCCGCGGCCCGTGAGGTGCTGGACGGCGAAGCCAGGCGGATGGAGCGGGTGATGCTCGGGGTGCGGCTGGCCGACGGCCTCGCCGTTGCCGAGCTGACCGAAGCGGGCCGCGCGCGGACCGGAGCGCTTGCCGCGGACGGGCTGATCGAGCCGGTGGCGCTGGCGGCCGGACGAGTGCTACTCACGCTGCGCGGCAGGCTCCTAGCCGATACCGTCATTCGCGGCCTTCTTCCGGACTGACCGGCACCGCTGTTCCGGGCTGACGGACGCCGCTCGCCGGGGTGGGCCTTGAGTTTCCGCGCTCGGTGACGCGCTCGACCGTCTCGGCGGGAGGCCGAGACGGCTACAATTGGCACTCGAGGCAATGGAGTGCCAGGACCAAGCTGAGCTGGGTGCTGGCCTTGGTCGCCTCATGCGGTCGTGGCTGGCCTCGTCAAACGGCTTCGCCAAACGGCCTCAACGTGGCGAAGGGGTGATACGACGTGCTGGAGGAACGGCGGTTGGACGTACTGCGCGCCATCGTTGAGGACTTCGTGCTGAGCAACGAGCCGGTAGGGTCCAAAGCGTTGGCGGAGCGTCACCAACTGGGGGTCTCTCCTGCTACGGTACGTAACGACATGTCCGCGCTTGAGGAGGAAGGGTACATCACCCAGCCGCACACGAGCGCGGGGCGGATCCCTACGGACAAGGGCTACCGGCTGTTCGTCGACCGGCTGTCAGGGGTCAAACCCCTGTCGCGGGCGGAGCGGCGGGCGATCCAGAGTTTCCTTGAGGGGGCGATCGACCTCGATGACGTGGTCCGGCGGTCGGTTCGGCTGCTGGCGCAACTGACTCGCCAGGTCGCTGTCGTACAGTACCCGTCGCTGTCGTGCAGCAGCATCCGGCATATCGAGATTGTGACGATCACACCGGCTCGACTACTGCTTGTATTGATTACCGACACCGGTAGGGTCGAGCAGCGGGTGGCCGAGGTACCCGCGCCGGTGGACGATCTGATCGTCGGCGAGCTGCGGGGAGTGCTCAACGCGGCGTTGAATGGGCGCAGGCTCGTTGACGCGCCCGACGCGGTTGCCGACCTGTCGGACGCCGCCCGCCCTGATCTGCGTCCACATCTGAACACGTTGATCGCGGTGGTGATGGAGGCGCTGGTCGACAAGCCTGAGGAACGGGTGGCGCTGGCGGGTACGGCCAACCTGACGCTGTCGGCCTTCGACTTTGCCGATACACTGCGTCCCCTTCTGGAAGCTCTGGAGGAGCAGGTTGTTCTGTTGAAACTGATCGGCGAGGTACGCGACCTCGACACCGTCACGGTACGTATTGGTCAGGAAAACAGCATGGATGCGCTACGTTCCACCTCGGTAGTGGCCACAGGATACGGTCGCGGAGCATCCGCTTTGGGCGGCCTGGGAGTGGTCGGCCCGCGGCGGATGGACTATCCAGGGGCAATGGCGGCCGTACGAGCCGTCGCCAAGTACGTGGGTGATCTTTTGGGTGCCGACTGATGGCCACCGACTACTACGAAGTGCTGGGCGTACGCCGGGACGCTTCGAACGATGAACTCAAGCGGGCGTATCGCAAGCTCGCTCGGGAGCTGCATCCCGACGTCAACCCCGACCCGGCGGCGCAGCAGCGCTTCAAGGCCGTGACCGCCGCCTACGAGGTGCTGTCCGACCCGGAGAAACGCCAGCTCGTCGATCTCGGTGGTGATCCGCTGGCTCCCGGCGGGGGAGG
>NZ_CAKJTL010000134.1:0-969 GCF_917627385.1 Protofrankia sp. CiT1 | reverse complement strand
GGTGATCCGCTGGCTCCCGGCGGGGGAGGTGCCAACGGGGCTCCCTTCGGGGCGGGCTTCGGCGGCCTCGGCGACATCATGGATGCCTTTTTCGGTGGCGGGGCCAATCGCGGGCCGCGCTCACGGGTCCGCCGCGGCAACGACGCGCTGCTCCGCCTCGAGCTCGACCTTGCCGAGACCGCGTTCGGAGCGACCCGGGAGATCACTGTCGACACGGCGGCGGTGTGCATGACCTGCTCCGGCGAGGGAGCGGCACCAGGCAGTCACCCGGCGACCTGCTCGGTGTGCCACGGCCGCGGGGAGATCCAACAGGTGACCCGGTCGTTCCTGGGCCAGATGGTCACCTCAAGACCGTGCACCCGGTGCGGCGCGACCGGGACCGTGATCGAACATCCGTGCCGGGAATGCGGTGGCGACGGGCGGGTGCGTAAGCGGCGCAACCTGACCGTCAAGATTCCCTCGGGTGTCGAGGACGGGATGCGGATCCGGTTGTCCGGCGAAGGCGAGGTCGGACCGGGCGGCGGGCCCAATGGCGATCTTTACGTCGAGGTGCAGGAGCGTCCCCATCCGGTCTTCACCCGGGAAGGCGACGATCTCCACTGCGAGCTGCGCATCCCGATGACGGCCGCCGCCCTCGGTACCACGTGCGGGCTGGAGACCCTCGATGGCGGCGAGACTCTCACGGTCAAGCCCGGCACCCAGCCTGGGCATGTCATCACGATGAGCGGTCGAGGGGTACCGCATCTGCGTTCGGTCGGCCGTGGCCACCTGCATATCCATGTGGTGGTGGAGACGCCGACCAAGATTGATCCTGAGCAGGAGAAGCTGCTGCGGGAGCTGGCGAAGCTGCGGGACGAGGAGCAGCCGGCGGTGGTGACCAGTGGGAACGGGACCGTCGACGGGCAGGGCTTCTTCTCCAGGCTCCGCGGGGCACGTGGCACGCGGTAGATGGCTGCGGTGGGCCGGGTG
>NZ_CAKJTL010000133.1 GCF_917627385.1 Protofrankia sp. CiT1 | reverse complement strand
CTGCGCACGCGTGGGCGGTGCGGGAGGTGGCCGCGGCTGGGGCACGGTTGTCACTCGGTGTCCGTGGGGTTGTCGCGAGTCCGCTGCCCGGCCCCGCGGGCAACGTCGAGTACCTGCTGTGGCTTGCCGGGGAGGCTCCCAGCATGCCCGAGGCCTGGCTCACCGAGGCGATCGCCACCGCGATCGCGGCCGGTCCAGCCGGTCCAGCCGGTTCGGCCGGTTCGGCCGGTTCGGCCGGTTCAGCCGGCGGCGGCGACTGTGGGCCGGGCCTGTCCGGTCAGCCCGGAGAGGTGCACGGGTGAGCCGGGAGGTCCTGGTCGTGACCCATCCCCGCCGTTCGGCGGTGCGTGAGGTCGCCCAGCGTGTCCTGGATCAGTTTGTCGCCGCCGGAGTCGCGCCGCGGGTGCTGCGCGACGAGGCCGACCTGCTCGACCTGCGCTGTGCCAACGTCGTCCCGCCCGACGGGGCCGCGGCGTTCGGGGTCGAGCTTGTCCTCGTTCTCGGCGGGGACGGCAGCCTGCTGCGCGGCGCGGAGCTTGCGCGCGGCGCCGACGCCCCGCTGCTCGGTGTCAACCTCGGCCATGTCGGCTTTCTCGCCGAGGCTGAACCGGACGCGCTGGAGTCCACGGTCGACCATGTCGTCCGCAAGGATTACCAGGTCGAGGAGCGGATGACCGTTGACGTGACGGTTCGCTACCACGGCGAGCCCACGTACCGCGGCTGGGCTCTCAACGAGGTGTCGCTGGAGAAGGTCGATCGGTCCCGGATGCTGGAATGCGTTGTCGAGGTCGACAACCGTCCGCTGTCCCGATGGGGCTGTGACGGCATGATCTGTTCGACCCCCACCGGATCGACGGCGTACGCGTTCTCGGTTGGCGGCCCGGTCCTGTGGCCGGGCGTCGAGGCCCTGCTGGTCGCGCCGATCAGCGCCCACGCGCTGTTCGCCCGCCCCCTGGTGCTGGCTCCCACCTCGTCGGTCGCCATCGAGGTGCTGCCCTCGACCCCGGCCGTGCTGTCCTGCGACGGGCGGCGCTCGGTGGAGGTCGCGGAACGCTCCCTGGTCGAGGTGACGCGGGGGCGCCGGCCGGTACGGCTCGCCGTGGTGCACCCGCGGCCGTTCACCGACCGGCTGGTGGCCAAGTTCGACCTGCCGGTGACAGGCTGGCGGGGGCGGACGAGGACCTGACACGGGTGGATGCTTCTTCGCGGCCGGTGCCCGTCGCCGAGGCCGGGATCTCGGGTGCGCCCGTTACCGAGGACGGGACACGCCATAGAGTCACGTCTGTGCTCGAGGAAATTCGCATTCGCGGCCTCGGGGTCATCGACGACGCTGTGCTCGAGCTCGCGCCCGGTCTCACCGTGGTCAGCGGTGAGACCGGCGCTGGCAAGACCATGATTGTCCAGGGGCTCGGGCTTCTCACCGGCGGGCGTGCGGATGCCGGTCTGGTGCGTCCCGGCGTGGGGCGGGCCTTCGTCGACGGGCGGCTGGTCACCCCGGCTGGCAGCCCGCTGGCCGAACGGGTCCGGGACGCGGGCGGCGAGTGCGACGACGACAGCCTGCTCATCGGCCGGACCTTGACCGAGGAAGGCCGCTCCCGGGCGCACATCGGCGGTCGGTCCGTCCCGGCCAGTCTCCTTGCCGAGATCACCGACGGGCTGATCGCGGTGCACGGCCAGTCCGACCAGCAACGGTTGCTGCGTGCTGGTGAGCAGCGCGGTGCCCTCGACCGGTTCGCGGGTGCCGCGGTGGAGCGGCCGCTGGTGGCTTACACCACCGTCTACACGCGATTGCGCAGGGTCTCCAGCCTGCTCGCCGAGATCACCGAACGGGCCCGGGAGCGGTCGGCCGAGGCGGAGATCCTGCGCGGCGGCCTCGCGGAGATCGAACGAGTTGACCCGTATCCCGGCGAGGACACGGCGGTGGACACCGAGCTGCGCCGGTTGGAACACGCCGAGACGCTGATGCAGGCCGCCAGCGGCGCGCACACGGTGCTGGTGAGCGACCCCGCGGTCGGTGGTGACGATACGCCGGGCGCCGTCGACCTGCTGGGCACCGCTCATCGGCTGGTCGCCGCGCAGGCGTCCCTCGACCAGGATCTTGCCGATCTGGCTGACCGCCTGCACGAAGTCGGGATGCTGCTCGCCGACGTCGCCGCGGACCTCGCCTCCTACGCGGCCGGCGTCGAGTCCGATCCTGGCCGCCTTGCCACCGTGCAGGCCCGCAAGGCGGCTCTCGCGGGCCTTGCCCGAGCGCACAGCACCGATCTGCCGGGGGTCCTGGCATGGGCGGAGCAGGCCGGGCGGCGCCTGCTTGAGATCGACTCCGATGGCGACCGGGCCGGGGAGCTGGCGTCCGAACGCGACCGGCTGGTGGCTGACCTCAGCACGCATGCCACTGAGATCAGCACGGCTCGCCGTGCCGCCGCGGACAGGTTCGCCGCGGCGGTGGCCACCGAGCTTGCGGGGCTGGCGATGCCCAGGGCCCGGGTCGAGGCGGTTGTCTCCCAGCGCGCGGATCCCGCTGGCATACCCGTGGACGGCCAGCTCGTCGCCTATGGGCCGACCGGGGCTGACGAGGTCGAACTGCGCCTGGTGCCGCATCCGGGCGCACCGGCACGCCCGGTGCACAAGGGGGCCTCCGGCGGTGAGCTGTCCCGGATCATGCTGGCTATCGAGGTCGTGCTCGCCACCGCCGACACGACCACGACAATAGTGTTCGACGAGGTCGACACCGGGGTGGGCGGGCGTGCCGCGGTCGAGGTCGGCCGCCGGCTGGCCCGGCTCGCGCGGACCCATCAGGTGATCTGTATCACTCACCTGCCGCAGGTTGCGGCCTTCGCGGACCGGCACTTGGTGGTGACGAAGGCGGACGACGGTTCGGTGACCCGCAGCGGTGTGGTGACGCTCGACGATGCCGGCCGGGTGCGGGAACTGTCCCGGATGCTCGCGGGCGTCGAGGAGAGCGCCCTGGCCCACGGGCACGCTGAGGAGCTACTCGCCAACGCCGCGGCTGACAAGAAGATTTTCGATAAGAGCGCCCGGCAACAAGGTGTGGATCAAGGGGTGGGGCTGGGGCGTGTGCGTCGCGCGGCGATGGATGAGGAACTCCGGAACACGCCGTAAGAAGATCATCGATGAGCCGTGGTAACGCGGAAGCCGCTCTCCGTTCTCACGCATGGGAGTGGCGTCCATAGGTGAAGCGGGCCTGCGCCGCGGCGGACGGGCTGTCGTGCTCCCCAGCCGCCGGGAGGGAGAGCGTGAACGTGGCGCCGCGGCCCACCGCGCCTGCCGCCGTGACCGTCCCGCCGTGGTTCGCCGCGATCTCCTGGACGAGGGCCAGGCCGAGACCGAACCGGCGCCGGTCACCGACTTGCTGGCCACGGTGGAAGCGGGTGAAGAGATCGTCAGCGGCGGTCGGCTCGAGCCCCTGCCCGGTATCTGTGATCCGCAGGGTGACAACGCCACTCGGGTTCGCCGGAGTCACTGTTATGGTCACCGATCCGTCGCTCTGGGTGTGCCCGAGCGCGTTGTCCAGCAGCGCGGAGACGGCCCGGCGCAGTGCCGGCTCAGCGCCGAGAACGACCGCGCGACGGTCTGCCTCAGCCGGCATCGCCCTGCCAGCGGTCAGATCGGCGACCGTGACGGTGAGTGTCACGCCCAGTTCGGCGGCGTACGCCTGCGCGGCCGCGGCGACCTCGTGCGCGACCCGGCCGAGATCCACCGGGGTTCGCCGACCGGGGCTGTGCGCGAGTTCGGCGGATACCAGCAGATCCTCAACGATATCCGCGAGCCGGCGGCTGTCCGCGACGATCTCACCCGCCTCGGCGGCGAGAGCGGGCACGCCGGCCTTGCCCGCGGCGCGTTCGAACACCTGGGCGCGGGTGTGCAACAGCGTGAGCGGGGTCCGTAGCTCGTGCGCGGCATCGGCGACGAACTGGCGTTGGCGGTCGAGCGCATCCCGCAGCGGCGCGACCGCACGACGCCCGACCGTGATGCTGACCATCAGGACCGCGCCGATCCCCGAGACGCCCGCGAAGCCGAGGCCGAGTAGCAGCCGGTCGGTCTGTCGGTTCAGGTCACTGAGATCGAACGCCGTCTGGATGATGAGGCCGTCCCGCCGGACAGTGATCATTTTGTAGGTGTCACCCTGGCCCAGCCGGTGCTGGGTGGACCGGGTGACACCATCCCGGGCAGTCGCATCGATCGAGGCCAGGTCCGCGAGGTTGGCCGGGGCACCATGGCTTGCCTGCAGCGGTTCGCCCGCCTGACGGAGGAAGAGCGTTATGCCGTCCGGGGGATCGTCGACGTCCTCGGCGCGGGCCGCGGCCGAGCGCAGCTGGCGGTCGACGTCCTGCCGCTGCTCATAGCTGACGATCAAATAGGCGACGCTCACGACCATCAGGATCGCCGCCGACACGGCAAGAGCCACCTGGCCGGTGAGCCGGCGGCGGGCCGCCGCCAGCAGCTGGTCATCGGCGCTCATGCCACCCGCGCGCCGGGGCCGCCTGGCAGGCCGTCCCCGGAGCACGACGGGCGGGGACGGCCGTGGCCCGCCGATTCGGGTCATCCCGGCTCCCCGAGCCGGTAGCCGACGCCGCGGATGGTGCGCACGATCGACCGCCCCAGCTTGCGTCGCAGGTAGTGGACGTAGACGTCGACGACGGACGGGTCGGCGTCCGGGAATACCCGGCGGCGCAGCTCGTCACGCTCGAAGACCTGCCCTGGCCTGGTGGCGAGGACGGCGAGCAGCGCGCACTCGCGTTCGGACAGCACCAGCGGGCTGGCATCGGGGAGCCGGACGGACCTGTCGGCCACGTGCAGGCTGCGACCATCGGGCAGGGGGAGGAGGTTCGCTTCCGCGAGATGGATACGGCGCAGCGCCCGCAGCCGAGCGAGGAGCTCGTCGAGGTCGAACGGCTTGCCGAGGTAGTCCTCGGCACCGGCGTCGAGGCCCTGGACCCGGTCGGCGATGGCGGTCCGGGCGGTGAGGACCAGCACCGGAACCGCGACACCGCGTCGGCGTAGCGCCCGGAGCAGGTCAATGCCGTCCAGCACGGGCAGGCCCCGGTCGAGGATGGCGACGTCGTAACGGCGGGTCAGGCCGAGATGCAGCCCCTGCTGGCCGTCGGTGGCCAGCTCGACCGCGTAGCCGGACTCCCCGAGGACCCCCGCAAGCAGTCCCGCGAGCGCGCGTTCGTCTTCGACGAGGAGCAGCCGGGGCTGGTGCCCGGCCGGGGCGTTCACCGGATGCAGGACCTCCGTACGGTCTGGCGGTAGCTCTGACGTCGGGCGAGCGGTCGGGCGGTCAGGCAGACGAGATCATCCCCCGTCCGCGTCGGGGCGGGGCGCGGCGGGGACGTCGGACCACGCGGCCTTGGCGCCAGCGTCGCCGATCCGTACCACCTGTACGACCGTACCGGTCGCGGCGACCACCGCGAGGAGCGCGGCCACGAGCCGCAGCGCGACCGGGTTGCCGCCGGCTGCCGTGGCGGCCGCGGTGGGGGCGGCGGACTGACGCTGTTCCCCACTCGGCTGGCTTGCCGCCGTGCCCGCGGTCCCGGCCGGCCGGCTCGCCGCGCCGGCGACGACTGGCACGTCCACAGCCACGGCCGGCGAGCTGGCCAGCTGTTCCGTCACCGCGGTGGCTTTCCGCAGTCTCCAGTCAAGCCACGTCACGAACACCGAGATGGTGAACAGCCCGAAGACCCACGGCAGGAGCCCGTCCGCGAGTTCCGCGTGCCGGGCGATGAGCGGCGATTCCGGCAGCCGCGCCTCAAGCTGATCACCGGTCGATGTGGTGAGCGGAACCAGCGCGAGCGCAACGGCCGCGAGCCCGAGCGGCAGCGGCCCGAGGCGCCGGTGTAGCGCCGGCCACAGTGCGGCCGCGGCCACGACCAGCGCGGCCAGCGGGACGAGCACCGCGGTGGCGTGCACCACCAGTGGATGGGCGGGCAATCCGAAGATCTTCAGGTACATGGCTCCGCGCTTTCGGTCGGCAGGCGGTCGAGGGACGACGGCCCGGCGGCACTGCCGGCACCGTTTCCGACCGAGCCTGCTGGCCCATCCTGAGAACTGTCTTAGAGAGCATCTCGTTCATTTTTGCGATGGTTCAGTCGGAT
The DNA here is from genome assembly GCF_917627385.1 of Protofrankia sp. CiT1. Lineage (GTDB taxonomy): Bacteria > Actinomycetota > Actinomycetes > Frankiales > Frankiaceae > Protofrankia. The sequence goes on along the minus strand of NZ_CAKJTL010000133.1, from coordinate 69,398 downwards.
TTCTGGCGGTGGCGAGGCGGGGCAGAGTCGGAACCGTCCCGCGTCAGAGCCGCCTCAGGCGGTGCAGACGACGGCGCAGGTGAGTCGATGCCCCACCTCGCCGTTCCTGAATCCCGACAATTGCCGTGTACAGGACCCGACAAACTTCGCCTATCTGGACGAGATGCTCTCTTAGAGCTGGATCCGGCCGCTCGGCGGCACGGCGAAGTGAAGGTAGCGGCCGGAGAATCATGGCCATCCGCTCTTTCGGCCAGCTCTTCAGCACGACGGGGTGTGACGTTGCGACCCGAGTCAGCCGGTGAGATGGCGCTGTCGTGGGAATGGATTGAGGGCTCACGGAAGTACGCCATGTACTTCCCCGGACACGCAGTGTCGTCTACTCTGAAGTCGTGGTTTGGAACAAGCGGGGAAATACCGGCGGCGGAGCGTCGTCGGGCAGTGGCGGCACGAAGCGGAGCGGGAAGGACTACACCTCGTCTCATTCCGTCGACCGCGGCACGATGACCTGCCCACGCTGTTCGGGCAGCGGAGAGGTGGAACGGGACCACGTTGAGACCGACGGGGACGGCGGTTTCTCTGGTGCTGACCGGATGACCTGCCTGCGCTGCAACGGTCGGGGCACGGTCGCAAGCCGATGACTACCGAGCGGGCGGGTGAACCCGAGCAAATGGTCACAGCGGTCCGGGTGCAGTGCAAGGAGTGCCGACGGGCGCGCGGTGCCGTACGTGCCCGCGCGAGAAGTAGCGGCGGCGCAAAAGGTGAGCTTCCTGGTGCGGTGGTCGATCGCTGCCCGCACTACGAGACGATCTGGGCGCCTGGTTATGGTCCCGACGCTGAGCCTCCGCCGGACTCGGGATGGTCTGACCGGACGCCGCCAGTTTGATCTCGTTTGACCCTGTTCGAGTCGGCTGCGGTCGCGTACCAGCCCGGCCCGCACGGCCTGCCGACGTAATCGTGCCCATTGCTTCCCACCCAGTCAGGCCGGTGCGGCGATGACCAGCCATTTCGGGTTTGCGGCGTCAGGCAGGTGCCCGGGACCCGGAGCGGTATGGCGCCCGCTCTTGTGGGTGCGCGGATTCGGTCGCGTTCAGGGCTTCGGTGTGATCAAGGGTTCCGGTCAGGGCGAGCCGTAGCGGTGCACCCCGCCGGTTGTCCACAATCTTTATCTGGATGCTGAGGAGGGCATACAGGTCCTGGCCCTCCTCCATGGTCGCGGTCGCCAACCGGGTGGACGCGACAGCTGCCAGGTCCCGGACCGCTTGGACCTGTTGCGCGTACGACGCCGCCTGTGCGTGGCGATCCGCGAGGGTCTGACGATGTGCCTTGGCGGTACTCAGTTTGGTTTGCAGGTTACGGGACGCCGCCGCCACGGTGTCCGCGTCGAGCCCGGCAGCGGACAGGTTCACGATCGTGGTCGTGAGCGCCTGCTGTAGCCGGTGGATCTCTCCGTCGGCTTTGGTGATCGCGTCGGTGTCGCCACCGTCGTGGGTGGCGATCAGTCCGGCGTGGTCCCCGGCGACCGAGGCCAGATACTCCGGATCGGCGAGGACCGCCCGGACCTGTTCCCACACGGTGGCCTCGGCCAGGTCCGCCACCACGGTGGGCTCGAGGCAGCGGACCCGCCCGGGATGGCTTTTGCCGTAGCGGCGGCAGTACCGCTGCGGTTGACTGTGGTTGATCCGCCCGATGCCGTGCATCGGTGCCCCGCAGGTGCACAGCAGCCGGCCGGTCAACGGGTGACAGACCCCAACAGGCCGGATACCTCGACCACGAGCTGTGGCAGACGAGCGCCACGTGCGACCCTGACGGCTGCTCGGCAAGCGGCAAGGACGGCGACGAGAACAAGGACAGCCGTATCCCCAAGTAATGGAGTCGACCTTTCCTATGCAGTGGAATGACCTGCCAGCGCAGGTCCGCGACGCGGTCGAGGCACAGACCGGACCCATTATGTCCGCCGACACGGTGGACGTGGGGGACGGCTGCGACCTCGCCGCAGTCGTGGATGCGGGTAAGCAGCGGCTGTTCGTCAAAGCCGTCCACGGCGACGGCAGGCGGGCACGCTGGCTCCGCAACGAGCACACATTCGGGCACCTCGCCGCAGGCATCGCGCCGAGGCCGCAGTTCGCATGCCAGGTCGATGACTGGCTGCTTGTCGGCTTCGAGCACGCGACCGGCCGCCCGGCGGACCTCGCGTCTGACTCCCCCGACCTACCCCGTATTGGCGACGTCGTCGACGACATCGCCCGCCGGGCCGGCGAGGGCCTGCGCTCGCTTTCCGAGCGATGGCGCAACACGGATTGGTGGGCGGACTTGACGGCACGACCAGCGAGCGCTTTCCCCGGATGGGACGTAGCCACGGCAGCCGTCCACGCGAGCACCGTAGTCGACGCCGTTGCAGGGGACCGACTGATCCACACTGACCTGCATGCCCACCAGTTCATGATCAGAAAGGATCGGATCTGGGTGGTCGACTGGGGCTGGCCGGCACAAGGCGCCGGCTGGGTAGACGCCGCATTCATGGTCATCCGTCTCATCGGCGCCGGACACTCCCCGCAGCAGGCCGAGCAGTGGGCGTCCAGGCTGACCTGCTGGGCTGGCGCCACTGACGACGACCTCAACGCCTTCGCCTGCTACGTGGCCGGGCTGTGGAGCATGCGTGCCGCTCAGTCAGACAACCGCGCCGCTCACAACCGAGCGACCCTGGCACGCAGTTACGCCACGTGGCGCCTGACATAGCTGCCACCAGCAAGGCGCGCGTGAGCCCGTCGCCTGTCGCAAACTTTCTCTACGGTTTCAAGGGTCGCACGGCGAGGTTCCGACGGGGGTTGATCCGGCGCTCCTTGCCCGGCCGGGAGAACCCGGGGTAGGGCGTAGCCTGCCCGCCCGACGGAGGAGATCAGCTCAGCCGGAACTGTGACTGTGAGTCAGACAAACGGTGTTCGCGGGACACGACGACGCCCGGTCGGTGACGGGAACGTGCGGTCACCGGTCGGGTATCGTGTCCGCTCGCTCGACCGGCTACGGTCAGCGCGCGCAGGCGGCAGCGACGGTGGTCATCGCGGGTCTGGCCCGCCCCGGTTGGGCTTTTTGTGCCACAGGGAGGCGTAGGTCGCTTCCACCGCGAGGGATGACCGCCAGGTCGCCGCGTCCGCGTCCCCGCTGGCGAGGTCCGCGCAGATCTGTACACCGGCCGGTAGGACGAGCGAGGGTCGCAGGATGAACAGGTCCGAGCCGGGCGGGGGGCAGGTCGACGCGTGCCCGGTCAGCCGGATGTGCCATCAACAGGCCGCTGAAATGCGACTCGGTAGGACCGGACCGGCGGCTGTTTGGGATCGTGTTCATGGGTCTCTGACTCCTGTCTGCGCAGGGTTGGGGATCAAGACCCGGGGTTGGTGTTCGAGCACCGAGCCCGGGTCGTTGCCGTTCCGGCGTTCGATCCGGGAAGCGCCCGCCGGAAGATCCATTACGGCGAGACGGTGAGATCAACGAGGAACGGCACGCCCGTGACCTGCGAGACCCACGAAAGCGGGCGATATTAAGAGCGACCGGCAATAGGGGACGCGGCGTCGCGGGGCTGGGGCACGCACCTCGCCGCGTTGTCGTCGGTCGCCACCCAACACCTCCGGTGACTCCCTCCGCCGCCTCGCGATCTACGCACCCCAGCCCCGCTCCTTGATCCACGCCCCTATTGCCGGGCGCTCTTAGTGAATTGATCTTGCGATTGCTACTGGAAGTGGCAATAATGACGGCATGGCCGTCACCTCTGCCGCGGAGCCGCCCTTCACCGGGCGTGCGGTCAAACGCAGCACGTCCTTCCCGGAAGACCTAGTCCGTGAGGTCGAGGCGCGTACCGGGCCGCGTGGGTTCTCCGCCGCGGCCACCGAGGCGCTCGCGCATTGGGTCCACATGCGGCAGCTGCAGGAGATCGTCGAGGACTACGAGCACGAGCATGGCCCCCTTGACGTCGACGGGGTGCGGGAGGCTCTGGCCGAATGGCCCGACGCCGACTGAGCACTCCCGGCGGCGGCACCCTGGTGCTGGACTCACAGGGGCTGTCGCTTCTCGCCGACAGGGATGGCGACGTGGTGCGCCGGGTCGAAGCCGCACGGCTTCGTGGTGCGGTGGTGATCGCATCCACGCTTACGCTGGTGGAGGTGCGGCGGCCCGATGGTCCACGGCGCGAAGCGCTGGCATGGGCTGCATCCCGTATCCGGATCGTCGCGGTGACCGAGGACATTGCCAAGCGCGCCGCGGCACTCCTCGACGAGACCGGGCTCGACGGCCACCGCTACGCCGTCGATGCGGTCGTGGCCGCGACAGCGCTGGAGCAGCCGCGACCGGTGCTGGTGCTGACGTCCGATCCCGAGGACCTCGCGGTGCTCACCACCGAGCCGGGCGTGCCACCCCAACAGCGGGTCAAGCCGGTCAAGGTCTGAGCCGGTCGAGGTCTGAGCCTGGCCGGTGCCGGCGTCGGGGATCTGCGCGTGAGCGGGCCGCGGGCGGGGGTGTTACCGTGAAATCCCGTGGACTGGCCAGGTATGGATCCGGCCGGCGATACCCACGGAAGGGTCTCAGCGTGGCGCAGGCGCACGTGACCAGGCACATTTTTGTGACCGGAGGCGTGGCCTCCAGTCTCGGTAAGGGGCTCACCGCCTCCAGCCTCGGTCGTCTCCTCAAGGCACGTGGCCTCCGGGTCACCATGCAGAAGCTCGATCCCTACCTCAACGTCGATCCCGGCACGATGAACCCGTTCCAGCACGGGGAGGTCTTCGTCACCAGCGACGGTGCCGAGACCGACCTCGACATCGGCCACTACGAGCGCTTCCTGGACGTCGACCTCGACGGCAGCGCCAACGTCACCACTGGCCAGGTCTACTCGGAGGTGATCGCCCGCGAACGGCGCGGCGGCTATCTCGGACAGACCGTGCAGGTCGTCCCGCACATCACCGATGAGATCAAGGACCGTATCCGCCGGCTCGCGACCGACGCGGTGGACGTCGTCATCACCGAGGTCGGCGGGACCGTCGGTGACATCGAGTCGTTGCCCTACCTGGAGGCGATCCGGCAGGTCCGCCACGAGGTGGGGCGCGACAACGTCCTGACCGTGCACGTGAGCCTGGTGCCCTACCTGGCCCCTTCGGGGGAGCTCAAGACCAAGCCGACGCAGCACTCGGTGGCCGCGTTGCGCAGCATCGGCCTGCAGCCGGACGCGGTGGTCGCCCGGTCCGACCGCCCGTTGCCGGCCGCGCTCAAGAACAAGATTGCTTTGATGTGTGACGTGGACGACGAGGCTGTGGTCGGCGCGCCGGACGCGGCCTCGATCTACGACATCCCGAAGGTGCTGCACCGTGAGGGGCTCGACGCCTACGCGGTCCGCCGGTTGGGCCTGCCCTTCCGCGATGTCGACTGGACCGAGTGGGACACCCTGCTGCACCGCGTCCACCGCCCGGCCGAAGTGGTCACCGTCGCGATCGTCGGGAAGTACGTCGACCTGCCGGACGCCTACCTGTCGGTGACCGAGGCGTTGCGTGCGGGTGGATTCGCGGTGAACACCCGGGTGGAGATCCGCTGGGTGCCCTCGGACTCCTGCTCGTCGCCGGAGAGCACCGCGTCCGCGCTGGACGGTGTGGACGGCGTGCTCGTACCCGGTGGTTTCGGCATCCGCGGGATCGAGGGGAAGATCGAGGCCCTGCGCCACGCGCGGACGAACGCCATCCCGGCGCTTGGGCTGTGCCTGGGCCTGCAGTGCATGGTGATCGAGGCGGCCCGCAACATGGCGGGGCTCACGGGAGCGAACTCGACCGAGTTCGACCCGGACACTGCGCACCCGGTGATTTCCACGATGGCGGACCAGCGGGCGGTGGTCGCCGGTGAGCGGGAGATGGGCGGCACCATGCGCCTGGGCCTCTACCCGTGCGTGCTGGCACCGGGGACGCTGGCCCGGCGGGTGTACGGGGTTGCCGAGGCCGGCGAGCGGCACCGGCATCGCTATGAGGTCAACAACGACTACCGTGATCGGCTTGTCGCCGCCGGGCTGGTGATCTCGGGAACGTCACCGGACGGGCGGCTCGTCGAGGTCGTCGAACTTGCGACCGACAGTAATCCGTTCTATGTGGGAACCCAGGCGCACCCGGAGTTCCGGTCGCGGCCGACCCGCGCCCACCCGCTGTTTGAGGCGTTGGCCGCGGCGGCGGTGACCCATGCGGAACGGCGCACCGGAGTGCTGCCGGTTGAGGTTTCGGCTGACCTGGCGGCCCACGGGATCGGTCCCCTGGACGGGCGCGGAGCGTCTGGTGAACGCAACGGCGAGGAGCTGGTGTCGTCATGACTGCGCATGGTGGTGGTGTAGCGGCGAACGAGCCCGCCGCGGACGTCGTCGACCACGCCGTGGCCTACCGGTCCGCGACCGGGCATCGCTACGAGGTCGTTGAGAGCGAGGTCGCCTTCACCGGACGGATCATCGCGGTACGCCGGGACACGGTGCGGATGCCGGATGGTGGCGTCTCCCAGCGTGATGTCGTCGTGCATCCGGGAGCGGTCGGGGTGGTGGCGCTCGACGAGGCCGACCGGGTGGTGATGGTGCATCAGTACCGCCATCCGGTCCGCCGGCCGCTGTGGGAGCTGCCTGCCGGCATCCTGGACGTGCCCGGGGAACCGCCGGTCGAGGCCGCCGCACGTGAGCTCGCCGAGGAGGCGAACCTCACGGCCGGCCGTTGGGACCTGCTGGTCGACGTCCTCGCGTCGCCGGGCATGACCAACGAGGCGTACCGGCTCTTCCTCGCCCGCGACCTGGCGGCGATTCCCCTGTCAGAGCAGCATGTCCGCGTTCATGAGGAGGCGGACATGCAAGTCACCCGGATAGATCTTGACAAGGCCGTGAGTCAGGTCCTGGAGGGTTCGATCACCAACGCCATGGCTGTTGTCGGCCTGCTGGCGGCGGTGACCGCCCGCGCGCACGGGTTCACCCGGCTGCGTCTGGTGGACGCGCCCTGGCCGGACCGTCCCGATCCCGTCGGTTGACCCCGATCCCCGTTGGTTGGCTGTGCGCGCCCGGCGGTGCTCCCGCCGGGCATCCGCCGGGCGCGCACAGCGTCAGGTCGGCTGGCAGCTACTGTCGATCAGGTGTTTGCTCGGTCAGTTGTTGCCGGTGAGGACGCCGCTGGCCTCGTCCACGACAACGGCGGCGTTCGCGGCCAGCGTTACCGGAGCGAGGGGGAACGCCTGCCCGACGCCGGGTACCGCGAACGTCCCCTGCCAGGTCACCGTCAGCGTGATCGGGTAGGTCCCGGGCTGGCGGTAGGCGTGTGCGACGTAGGCCTCCGGGTGCTCCCTGGGCGAGATCGCCGGGTCGAACGGGCGGCCGGGCGAGTCGGGCCCGAGCGTCCCGTCGCCGAAGTCCCAGCGGTAGTGAGGCACCGCGCTGATGGTGGCCAGCAGCGGCTGGTCGACGTTGAAGGTGAAGCTCGGCGGCACCGGCGTGTAGAGCACGGTGGGCAGGTTGGCAAAACTTCGCCCGTTCGGCTGGACGACCAGCGTGGGTCTGGGCAGCGCCTGTTCTCGCAGATAGTTGACCAGCGAGGCCTGTACCTGGGCGAGCGTCGGGGCGGCGGCAATGGCCTGCGGGTTGCACAGCGCGTGGGTGTCCGCCGCGGCTTCCGGGAAAGCGGCCCAGAGCAGCTGCTCGAAACCGGTTGTCTCCGGGCCGACGTTGCAGAAGTCGAGACGGACAGGGCAGTCCGCGCAGGAGTCCGCCGGTCTGGCGGTCCCGACGGCTGTGGGCACCTTGTGCAGCCGCCCGCCGCTGAAAGCGTAGATGTAACCGTTGTCGGTGGCGCGGGTGTCGCAGTATCCCCACATGGCCGCGCAGAGGGAACCGGGTTGTGGGTCCGGTGCCGCGTGAGCTGTGGCGGACGTCGGCAGAAAAACGGCGGCGACCAGGCAGATGACCACTGACAGCCGGCTGATGGTGCCAGCGGCCAGACCTGGGGCGCGGGTGCGGTGGCCTGAGCCGCGCCGGCCTGAGCCGTGGTGGCACCGTGCGCGGTGATCCGGATGTGCCGTCATGACGGCCCCTTGGAGTACAGGAAGTTCTCGATGCGCCAGCCCGCGGTGGTAAGCCACAGCACGGCCGCCGCGGCGCGCGGTGGTTGCGCTGGATAGGTCCGGATGACCTTACCAGCCGTGTCCAGTACCCGGACCGCTCTGATGGCCACGGTCATCTGCGCGGTGATTGCTTTCTCGCCAGCCGGGCCCATGGTCACCGGGCTGACGGCGAGCGGGCCGACATCGGTGTGTCCGCCCTGGTTGTGAAAGTTCTGGGTAACCCCGATATCGAGTACACAGGTCTGGCATCCGGGCATGGCCGTTGCGCTCACATCCGCCACACGTCCTTCCAGACTGGCCCTGTTGATCTCCTCGAAGTATGCGTCGACCGTGGTCAGCGCCGCCTGGGCCGGGTCAGGGGAGGCCGGGGTGGACAGCGTCGCGCTGGGGGCCGCGGCCCCAGCGCGGTCGTCCGCCGGTGCCGCGCCGCGCGTCCCGGCCGCGCCCAGCGCCTGCGCCTTGGGTGGAGCCGAGGCGCCGGTCGCGGCATCGCTGCCGCCGCAACCAGCGCTCATCAGGATGAGGAGGGCTGCGGTCGACAGGAGACAGGCGTATCGTAACTGTCCACTTTCTTTCCGCACCATCAGGAGAATAGCCTCAAATCATCATCGATATGGACAGCATCCATGAAACTCGTCGCCGGTGGGTCGCTCGACCCGGGCACGGGCGATCGGCGCGATGTCGGTGGATGTTGTCCGTCGTACACCTACACTCACGTCGATGGTGAGCGCAGACATACCGGATGGTGGCATGGCCGGCGATTCTGCTGTTCGTGACGGCTCCGCTGTTGGTGACGGCGGCACCGCCGCTCCTGGCAGCACCGCCGCTCCTGGCAGCACCGCCGCTCCTGGCAGCACAGCCGCTCCTGGCAGCACCGCCGCCAGGAGCGGTGCCGGTGGCCGTGTGCGTGCCGCCGAGGCGGCGCGCATGGTACGCATGGTGCGCGGATGACGGTGTGCGGATGAACGCCCAGGCAGACCCGTGGCCCGTGGTTCAGCGCTTCCTCGACCATCTGGAAGGAGAGCGCGGGCTCGCCCGCAACTCCGTTCTCGCCTACCGGCGTGATCTTCGCCGATACCTTGAGCATCTGAGCGCCCGCCAGATTCGGTCGCTGGACGACGTTGACGAGTCCGAGGTGGCGGAGTTCGCGGCCACGCTGCGCGAAGGCAGGCAGGGGCATCCGCCGCTCGCCGCGTCGTCGGTGGCCAGAATGCTGGTCGCGGTCCGGTCGCTGCATCGTTTCGCCGCTCAGGAGGGCGACGTCACCTGCGACGTGTCCCAGCCGGTACGCCCGCCGGCCCCGCCACGCCGGCTGCCCAGAGCACTCACGGTGGACCAGGTGACAGCTGTGCTCGCCGCGGCGTCCGGCCCGGCGGGCAGCGATCCGCTGGAGAGTGGCCGGCGGCTGCGGGCCGTCGCGCTGCTGGAGCTGCTGTACGGCACGGGAGCGCGGATATCGGAAGCCGTGGGTCTCGACGTCGACGACCTTGATCTGGACGGGGCGTCCGTGCGTCTGCAGGGCAAGGGCGGCCGGGCCAGAGTCGTCCCACTCGGCCGGTACGCCGAGGAAGCTCTGTCGGCGTACCTGATCCGGGCCCGACCGGTCCTGGCGAGCCGGCGGGCGTCCCCGGCGGTGTTCCTGTCCCGCCGGGGAACCCGGCTGTCGCGGCAGAGCGCATGGACGGTGCTGCGGACCGCGGCACTCGCGGCTGGGGTGGACGGCGTGTCACCACATGTGCTGCGCCATTCTTTCGCGACGCATCTGCTCGACGGCGGGGCGGACGTCCGGGTCGTGCAGGAGCTGCTGGGTCATGCGTCAGTCAGCACGACCCAGATCTACACGCTGGTCACGGTGGACCGGCTGCGCGAGGTGTACGCGACATCGCATCCGCGGGCATTGAGCAGTGAGCGACCGCGGCGGGGCTGATCGAAGGGACACCGATCGATAAGGACGAGGTGCCTGTCAGCCGGGAGACAGGCACGGTCCGCGGGCAGGTGGAAACGGCCGGGTGACGGCGGCTCCCACCGCCACCCGGCTGGCGGCACGGCCGTGCGTGCCCGTCGGTCACAGCCGTCAGCCGAGTGCGCTGTCAGCCGAGTGCGCTGTCAGTGCCTGACGGGCGAGCCCGCTGAGCCTCGCGCAACGCTGACCGGCTGGGGTGACACACGTGGTCCCTGACGGCTTCAGGACGGGGTGTAGGGCCCCAGACTCGGCATGCCGTTGGAGGGCGCGGGCGCGGGTACGCCCCCCACCCCACCCACGTTCTGGGTGCTGCGTTCGGTGAGAGTCTCACCGACCTTGCGTGCGATCGCCTCCATCAGGCGCAGTGCCTGCGGCAGCGACAGGTTGAGCACCACTTCGCTGTCGTTCGTCATCGCGAAGCGAACCGATACGTCCGCCATTGCTCGACCTCTCCCGCCTGACTCCGTGGATCTTACCGCTGTTCGTGGAATGGAACGGTACGACCCGTCATCGAACGACGCGCGCCCGGGGTTCCCCAGCACACTATGGATATCACGCAACGTGATTTCTTGTTCGCGAAGGGTCGCGGCCATGGAGCTGTTTACGTCGTTCACCTTCCGCTACTCCTTTGCCCGTTCGGCACAACTGCATCTTCGAAACGGCTCCGCATCTACGAAACGACTCCGCCCTCGATGGCTGCCGACCTTCCGCGAAGCGATCAATGTTTGTAGCTGATCAATGTTTGTAGCTGATCAATGTTCGTAGCTGTCGTGTTGTGAAGGCATAGTCCCGCATCCGCCCGCGGGTCGGATGCGGGGGGGTACCTGAGGGTAAATCAGGCTGTACGGCTATCATCACGGATGATCCTGGCGGGTCCGGGCTAGGGCGTGTTGCGAAAGTCATCTGTCCGGCTCCCTGATCGAACGACGGCTTCCGGAACACGCCGTAGGGCGGGTCCGATGGATCTTCGATCGCTTCGCCCGCCACCTGATTGCTTCGCGTTGCGTGCCCCCGCCCCGCTCCTTGGTCCACACCCCTGTTGCCGGGCGCTCTTAGAGCGCCCGGCAACAGGGGAGCGGCGTCGCGGGGCCAGGGCACGCACTTCGCGTCGTTGTCGTCGGTCGCCACCCAACACCAGGGTGGCTCCCTCCTCCGCCTCACGATGCACGCACCCCAGCCCCGCTCCTTGGTCCACACCCCTATTGCCGGGCGCTCTTAACTCCTGTACAGGACGGATCACCGAACGGATCAATGGCGATCAGCCGGGTGCGGTCACGGCGCCCCGAAAGCGGGTTGTGCGGCAGGATACGGCTATGGGCTCACCTCACGATCTGCCTGATGTCTCGCTGTTGACGGTCTCGATTCTCGGCGGCACCGGCCCGCAGGGCCGTGGTCTCGGTCGCCGGCTCGCGATCGCCGGCAACGAGGTTGTACTGGGCTCGCGTTCGGCCGATCGCGCGCGGGATGTCGCCGCGCAGTTGAACGCGGCCGGTCTGGCTGTCACCGGCGCGGACAACTCCGCCGCTGCCGCCCGGGGTGACATCGTGATCGTCGCGGTGCCCTGGGAAGGCCATGGGGAACTGCTGGTCAGTCTTCGCCCGGAACTGACGGGCAAGATCGTGGTGGACTGCGTGAACCCGCTCGGTTTCGACAAGGGTGGCGCGTTCGTGCTACCGGTTCCCGAGGGCAGCGCTGCCCAGCAGGCCGCGGCGCTGCTGCCGGACAGCACGATCGTCGCCGCGTTCCACCATGTCAGTGCGGTGCTGTTGGCGGATGAGACGGTTGACGAGGTGAATACCGACATCCTCGTGCTGGGCGATGACCGCCACGCCACCGACACCGTCCAGGCCCTTGCCGCCAGGATCGCCGGGATGCGCGGGGTCTACGCCGGCAAGTTGCGGAACGCGGCTTCGGTGGAGGGCCTGACCGCGAACTTGATCTCGGTGAACAGGCGCTACAAGGCGCACGCGGGCCTGCGTGTGACAGACGTGTAGAACCGGTGCCGCCGGCGGGGCCTGGCGTTGCCACGGTGCCTTCCGATGCGTGCCACCGCGCGGAACCGGCGTCTTTCCTGGATCATCACAGGATGGATGATCTGGGGTTTGCGGTCGACGTACCCGGCCGGGTTGCCCGTGTGGTCTCGCTCGTGCCGAGCCTCACCGAGGCCATCGCGGTCACCGGACCCGGGCTCCTGGTCGGTGCGACCGACTGGTGTGTCCGCCCGGCCGGGCTGGACGTGGTGCGCGTCCGCGGGACGAAGAACCCAGATCTTTCCAAGGTCGTGTCGCTCGCGCCGGATGTCGTCTGTGCCAACGCCGAGGAGAACCGAAAAATTGATCTTGATAGGTTGCGGGCCGCCGGGATACCGGTGTGGGTGACCGCGCCGACCACGGTGGACGCCGCGCTGGTGAGCCTCGAGCGTATGTTGCGCCATGCCTGCGGGCTCGCTCGGCCCCGGTGGCTGGACGCCGCACGCGCGGCATGGGCGGCGCCGTACACCGGCCGCCGGCGGACCGCGCTGATTCCGGTGTGGCGACGGCCCTGGATGGCGCTGGGGCGTGCAACCTTCGCGGGTGACCTCCTGCGCCGGCTTGGTGTCGACAACGTGCTGGCCGACCATCCCGAGCGGTATCCCCGGATACGCCTGGACGACGTGACCACCTGCGAACTCGTGGTGCTGCCCGACGAGCCGTATCCGTTCAGCCCGACAGACGGGCCGGAGGCGTTTGCGGGAACGCCGGCGGTATGCGTGTCAGGCCGTCACCTGACCTGGTATGGACCATCGCTGGTGTCAGCCCGCGCGGTGCTCGGCGCGCAGCTTGTCACCCAGTTGCCGGACGCCTGGAGAAATTCATGACCGCGTTTCTGCCGGCACCGGCGGCCGGGAAGCCGCCGGCGGCGTGATCCATCCACCCGGACGCCGCTGCCTGATCGAACGTCCTACCGCCGGAGCCTCTGCCGTTCAGCCGGGAATATCAGGAATACGTGTGTTCGACCGTGGGGAAGGTGCCGCCGCGGACCTCCCGGGTGAACCGCAGCGCCGCGTCCGCGAGCGTCGAGCGCAGGTCGGCGTAGCGCTTGACGAACCTGGGGCCATCATCGCCGCTGAGCCCCGCCATGTCCTGCCAGACCAGAACCTGCGCGTCGCAGTCGGCGCCCGCGCCGATGCCGATGACCGGAATGGTCAGTTCTTTGCTCACTCGGCAAGCCAGCTCGGCCGGGACGACCTCGAGCACAATGGCGAACGCGCCGGCGGCCTCCAGCGCGAGCGCGTCCGCGAGCAGCGCGTCGCCGGCATCCCCGCGTCCCTGCACCCGGTAGCCACCGAAGATGTTCACGCTCTGGGGGGTCAGCCCGAGGTGGGCCATTACCGGGACGCCGGCCGTGACCAGCGCGGAGACCTGTGGTACGACCCGAGCGCCGCCCTCCAGCTTGACGGCCTGGGCGCCGCCGTCCTTCAGGAAGCGCGCCGCGGTGGCCAGGGCCTGTTCCACCGACCCCTGGTAGGAACCGAAGGGCAGGTCCGCGACGACCATCGCGTGGGTGCTCCCGCGCGTGACCGCCCGCACCAGCGGCAGCATCTCGTCAACGGTGACGGGAACGGTGGTGTCGTAGCCGTAGATGACGTTGGCCGCTGAGTCGCCGACAAGTAGCACGGGGATGCCCACGTCGTCGAAGATCCGGGCGGTGGTCGCGTCGTAGGCGGTGAGCATCGCCCACTTCTCCCCGCGATTCTTGGCCGCCTGCACGTCCCGGACAGTTGTCCTGCCCCGCCGGGGCCAGCGGCTACCCAGCGTGCCTGGTTGGGTCGATGCCCCGGCTGTGCTCGATGCTTCGGCCGTAATCGGCGCACCGTACAGCGTTGCCGCCTCCGTAGCCACCGAGGTGAGCTGCGAACACACTCCCGCTGAGGTTTCCATCCGATCTCCTGTGAGTCCGTCCAGGCGCTGGCGCGTCCCGGCGTGCTCACCATGGTGCCATCGTCGGCGGATGCGCGCTGTGCGCGGTTCCAACCGCTTCCTGCTGATCTGGCAGTTGATCTGATTAGGCGGGGGAAGTTGACCCATCCGGACGATGGCTTGTCAAACGAATGCGTTTGGACGCACCTCACCGTAAGCTTCGATCTTGAATTATCGAGGTACGTCCTGATGGTCGGGTCGAAACGGCGGACGGCGGGATCGATGATGCATTGTGGGCACGGCGGGGTAGGACGCAGACGGGTCCGGGCGATGCGACACGCGACCCGGCGTGTGGCACGGCGCAGGAGGTTCGGGGGTCCCCGGGGCGGGGCGCCGACACGGCATGCGCCGATATGGCACGCGCGGTGACGGTGCCAGCCGGGCGGTCGTCTGGACCGGCGCGAACAGTCCAAGCCGACCCACCGCTGCGCCCGCCGGGACGTCCTCGCGACACCCGCCGTGATGAGGCTATTATCGGCGCCACTTTACAGGCACTCGCCGAAAGCGGTTTCACCGGGCTGTCGATGGAGGCGGTCGCCGCGCGGGCTGGTGTCGGCAAAGCAACGGTTTACCGACGATGGCCGAGCAAGGATGCGCTGGTTTCGGATGCGCTGGCAACGCTTGCCAACGTCTCCGGGGGGGTCGAGACCGGCTCGATACGGGATGATCTCGTTGCATGGCTCAACACCGTGCGTCGGCACAATATCCAGACACTGTCCGGGCGTATTATGCCCAGGCTCCTGGCGGAGAAAGAGACGCACCCGGACCTTTTCGAGACCTACCGCGAGCGGGTCATGGCTCCGGCGCGGGAGCGCGTCGCCGCGGTCCTGCGCGGTGGCATTGCCTCGGGCGAGCTGAGCCCCGACACCGACGTTGATCTGGTCACGGACATGTTGATCGGTTCCGTCGCGTACTGGCAGTACACCGGACGCTCGAGCGACGTCAGCGGCTCCCGGATCGCGTGCGTGGTCGACACCATCCTGTGGGGGATCATTCAGCGGTCCGGCTCCGGCTGGCCGCGGGCTGACGCCGCGGTTGTGGGGCACCCGCCTTCCTTTCTGCCGTGAAGCGAACCTTTGCTGGCCTGACGGCGTCCAGCAATGATGACCAGCACGGACGGCGGGACCGGGCCGGGCGCGTGGGCATGTGTGGGCGTGGTAGTCAGAGCAGCTCGGCCACCCAGCCCCAGCCCGCCAGATTCGAACGAGCGCGGAAGTCCGGCTGGAGTACTAACCGGGCGTCGGCTCGTTGAACGAGATATCGTCCCGCTGAGTGTGAGGCAGGCGTTACTCGGACGTGCCATGCGGATGTGATGATCGAATACCGTGGCTCGCTCGAGCTGATGGACAGAGCGGATCCGGTGCCGTTTCGGTGCCGTCGGAACAAACCGATCGCGAGTGTTCCGGGCCGCTCCGGATACCTCTGGGAGGCACAGCAGATGGCAGATCTGACCCGTGACGGCGAGGTCTTCGTCCTCGATCTCGGTGACGGCGAGAACCGCTTCAACCCGGGTTCGATCGGTGAGCTGAACCAGCTGCTCGACGAGGTGGTGGCGGCGCCGGGACCAAAAGCCCTGGTCACATCGGCCCGTGGTCGGATCTGGTCGAACGGGCTCGACCTGGCGTGGATGGTTGGGAACTTAGGTGAGGTTGACCAGTTCCTGGTCCAGGTGCACGAGCTGTTCGCCCGGGTGCTGTCTTTGCCGTTGCCGACCGTCGCGGCCTTGCAGGGCCATACGTTCGCCGCGGGGGCGATGCTCGCGCTGGCTCACGACCAGCAGGTGATGCGGGCCGACCGCGGGTACTTCTGCCTGCCCGAGGTGGACATCGACTTCTCGTTCACCATCGGGATGACCGAACTGCTCAAGGCACGGCTGCCGGTACGCGCCGCGCATGAGGCGATGACCACCGGCCGTCGGTACGGCGGCCACGATGCGCTCGCCATCGGCATCATCGACGCTGTCGCCGACGAGGGCAAGGTGCTGCCGGCCGCGGTCGACGCGGCCAGGGCGCTGGCCGGTAAGCCCGCCGGGACGCTGGGGGCTATCAAGTCCCGCATGTACGCGGATGTCCTCGCCGCGCTGCGCATCCCAGAACGGATAGTCATGCCTGGGTCGGCCCCGCCCACCCAGCGCTGAAGGCCGTCGGCCCAAGCCCGCCCCGCGGCCGGGGCAGCGCTGGTGGATTTTTTCCAGCTGCGCCCACAATGAGCGGAAAAAGAACCCGGGACAGCCAGCCGGCGTCCATCTCCACCAGTTGTATTCCGTCGTCATAATGATTCCTCGGCCGCGTGGCTGGGCGTATATGATCGTCTGCCCGTCGCCACCCAGATGGTCAGCGTCGCGAGGAACTCATTGCGGGCGGCGGCCGTATCAACCGCGGCGAACCACTCGCCACGGATTCCGTCGGGAATCATTCCGGTCGCCGCCGATATCCGGGCATCGAACATCGGCAGTACGGAGGTCGTCGCACCCGGGTCCGCGAAGCAGCAGGTGACCGGCGTGGCTTCGATTTCCGTCGCGCCCGCGCGTACCAGGCGCCGCCGCAGGGTGCGGCCCATACTGGGGTGGCACAGCACCTGGTTGTACAGGTGCCCTTTCAGGGCAGCCACCAGCTCCTCGGGAAGTCCGTCGACCGCCATCGACTCCCAGTCGGTGTCTATCAGGCATACCCGGCCACCGGGCCGGGTTACCCGGACAAGCTCGGCGATCGCCCGGTCCGGGTCCGTGACGTGCTGCAATACCCGTTCGCAGCGCACGCCGTCGAAGCTGCTGTCGGGGAAATCGAGTGCGGCAACGTCGCCTTCGACGTAATGCACGGCGCTGCCGTCGTGTCGCTGGACCGCTACCGCCAGCGCGGCTGCGGAGAAATCCAGGGCGATGACCTCACCTACCGGCGCGACTTTGGCGGCGATCGTACGGGCAACCTCACCGCCGCCGCATCCAGCGTCAAGCAGCCGCTGGGCGGGCATTGGCCGCAGCGCCCGCTGCGCCGCCCTGCGTACCCGTTGTATCTCCGGATGGGCTGCCATTCCGTCCAAGGCCGCGAGCATCGAATCGATGAAACCCGGTTGCATCTGATCAATATTGGAAAACGGGCTGCGAATGGTCGGATCCTGCGACATCGGTCTATTGTGACCGGCGGGTCAACATTTTGGTGAACAACGCGCCTCCAGTCCGCTAGCTGACACGGACCAGCGCTCCGGTGAACCGCATCAAAACTTTGCGGGGTGCTGGCGGAGATGGCCTGGGCCGGTTGAAGGCGGAGACTGCCACGCCCACACGGAGGTCGCTGACACCGGCGTGCCGCGGTACTCCGACCGGCTCGGGCGCCTCGGTCAACGCCGTTGCCGGGGCGACGGCCCTGGGCCGCTGTCCGGCCGGGCGTGGAGCCGACGAGCCGGACAGCGGCGGAGGCCGAGCGAAGGGCGGGATCCGCCGCGCCGCCGTGGCGATCGGCCGGTAGGTCCGGCCCGCTGTGGCGTGCGTTGGGACGATGCCGCCTGCTGGGCCGGCGAACGCGCACCGTGCCGCGGGAAGATGACGATGTGGTGCGACGCCGCACAGTACCCGTGTCAGATCGGGAACGGTCACCCAGCGGGCGGGCACGTCGCTCGGCGCCGGTCGTACGGGTCAGCTGGGACAGCCCGTCCAGCCATTGAGTGGCTCGGCCATGGTGGTCGGTCCGGGCGGTACGCGGCAGCTGCGAGTATGCCACCGCGCTCACCGCGGGATCCGTGAAGTTGTACTCGGGCCAGGCGGTCAGGGTGGACACCGGCTGCCGGACGATCAGGTTGGCCTTCTCCAGCCGGCGCAGGGCTGTGCGCGCGTGGTCGCGATCGGTCCGGAGCAGGAAGGCAAGCGCACCGGCCGTCACCTGCTGACCGAGGACGGAGGCCGCGAACACCGCGGCCCGATCAGCTGGGTCGAGCCGGTCGAGCCGGGCCGATACGGCGGCGCGCACCGGCTCGGGCGTCGCTAGGCCGGCGTCCGAGCGAGCTGGCGTGCCCTGTCCGGCAAGCTCCTCGACATATGCCTCGGCGTACATCGGGTTTCCGCAGGCGAGCGGGAGCAGCTGGCGGACGAGCGTCGGCGGCTGTCCGGCCCGGTGCAGCAGCTGACGCAGGAGCAGGCTCGTCTCGGCGGCGTCGAGCGAACCCACGTGGACGGTGTGGTCGGCCCTGAACCAGGAGAAATCCTGGATATCGGGCCGATATGTGATGATAATCACCGAGGGCTGTGGCCGCGACGCGGTGGTGACCAGCTCCCGTACGGCACCGGTGGTGGCGGCGTCGGCACAGTGCAGGTCCTCGATCACCAGGACGGCAGGTTGCTGGGAGGCCACGGTGCTCGAGGCGCCGTCGACGGCCACCGGGCCGCCCGTCATCTCGGCGAGTGCCTCGGCGAGGCTCCCGTCGAGTGAGCATCGGGTGATCCGCCACCGCACCGGCTCTCCCGCGCCGGCGCCCACGAGGTGGGCCAGTTCGCGGACCAGGCGCGACTTACCGCTGCCAGCTGGCCCGACTACTGACAGTACCTGTGGTGTTCCGTCGCGGTAAGCGCGTTCGATCCATCCGGCCATGGCACCGAGTTCCGCCCGCCGGCCGACCAGGGGAACCTCCTTGCCATGATCTGCGGCTGTCGGGCCGGTCGTGACCTCGAGCGGCCGCCATAGCTCCAGCGGCTCCGGCTTACCGGCGACGGTAGCCGGGGGCAGCTGCCGGTATCGGATGAAAGATTTTGTGGCGTTGTGTGTGCTATTGGTGACAATAACGGTATCCGCGGCGGTGTGAGTCTGCACCCGTGCCGCCGTGTTCACGACGTTGCCGCTGACGAACCCCTGACCGCCGTCCACCGCGGCAGCGAGATCAACCAATGCCTCACCGGTGGCGATCCCGACCCTTGTCCGCACCAGCCGTCCGCTCGGCATGAACCTGTCATGCAGAGCCTTCCGCAGCTGCATTCCGGCCCGTACCGCCCGGAAGGCGTCGTACCCGTCGGAACGTGGGACGCCGAAAACGGCCATGACCGCGTCCCCGACATACTTCTCCACCACGCCGTTCCATCGGTGAACCACCTCGGTCACGGCTGCGAAATACTCGGTCTGCAACGCTCGCACGTCTTCCGGGTCCAGGCTGCTGGCAAGCGACGTGAAGCCGACCATGTCCACGAAGAGCACGGTAACCACCCGCCGCTCCTCCCGCGTGGCCCTAATGGGCGGGGGTTCCTGCGGGGTGCCGCTGCGGGCTTGATATCGGCGAGCGGGACCGGCTGCGTTGTGACATGGCAGCCTGTACGCGTTCATCGTGCAAAGATGGCAGTTCACCATGTAAGGATGGCAACTGTTCGACCAGTCACCGGTCTTTCGCCCCGCAGGAATTTCCATGATCTCCTCCTGTCGTAGCCACTACCACACCCCCCGTGCGGGGAGCCACATCTTCCGGTGGCTTATGCCCGGGTACCGGCGGGTCGCGCAGGCACCCGTCGCGGGCGTCTGCTGCCTGGCCGAGCGGACAGGTGAAACGGTTCCAGTAAAGGACCATCCGAGGATCGGTAGAACGACGTATGTCTGAAACTTGCACTCTTCATGTCGGAGATCTGATTGACACATCCGGCCGACCTCACCGCGGCCTATGAGGCCGGCCGGGGGCGAGTGCCCGTTCATTGGCCGCAGCGAGGACCTCGCGGTCCTGCGGGCTGCGCTGCTCAAGGTGGAGCACGGGGAGACCGCCGCCGTCTTCGTCGTGGGGGACAGCGGTGTGGGCAAGACACGCCTGCTGGCCGCGGCTGGTGAGGAAATGTCGCGGGCCGGCGCGGTGGTGCTGTCCGGCTCCTGCCTGGACATCGGTGACGCCTCGCCGCTGCACCCGCTGCGGCAGGCCCTGCTGCGCGTCTCGCCGGAATGGGAGCGGGCCAGGCCGCTGGCTGCCACCGTGTTGCGGGAGCTCATGGAGATCCTGGATGGGGAGGCGACCAGCTCCGATGGCGCTGGGGCGCTGCTGGAGCGGCTATCCCGCGGGTTGGGCACGGTGGCCGACGGCCGGATACTTGTTTTGATCATTGATGATCTGCAGTGGGCCGATCGGACCACCCGGCAGTTGCTGCTCTATCTGTTGGCTGGTCTGGGCGGTGTGCAGCTGCTCCTGCTCGGCGCGGTACGGGCGGAGAGCCTGCATGGCTGCGATCCGCTGCGGCTGATGCTGATGGAGCTGCGGCGGTTGCGGTCCGTGCGCCTGGTGGAGCTGTCACCGCTGGGCCAGTCGGAGACGGAGCGGCTGGCCACCGCGATCGTGGGAGGCCCGCTCGATCCAGCCGCGATGGATCTGGTGTGGACGCGCAGCGGCGGGAACCCCTTCTTCGTGGAGGAGCTGGCCCGCGACGCCCGCGATGGGCGCGTGGGCCTGTCCGACACGCTGCGGGAGATCGTCCTCGCCCGGGTGGCCCTGCTGCCGTTACCGGCGCGAACCGTGGTGAGCGCGCTGGCCGCCGCGGTGAAACCGGTGGAGCACGAGCTGCTGGCTCAGGTCGTGGACCTTGAGGAGGTGCCGCTGATCCAGGCCATCCGGACCGCGGTGGACAAGCGGATCCTGGTGGCGGCTGAGGAGGGGTACTGGTTCCATCACCGACTGATCAAGGAAGTGCTGGAGCCCGGCCTGTTGCCGGGCGAGCGGGTCCGGCTGCACCGGCGGTACGCCGAAGCGCTGTCGACCCGGTCCAGCGGGCGGTTGCAGAACGCAAGCCTGGCCTATCACTGGCGGCTGGCCGGCGAGCGGGCCCGCTCGCTCCAGGCCGCCATGGCAGCCGCTGAGGACGCCGAACGGCTGCACGGGCTGGCCGAGGCTTTCCACCATTGGACGGACGCCCTGGAGCTGGCCAGGGAGCTGGGCGGTGGCGAATCGGTCGATGTCGACATGACCGTGCTGTGGCAGAGCACCGCCGAAGCCGGCCATCGGTGTGGGGAGCATGAGCGGGCGCTGGCCTTGCTGGAAGAGCCGGGAGCGTACGGCGCGGCCCCGCCGCCGTGGGGGGTGTACATCCGCCGGGCCCGCTACCTGGCGGCTCTCGGCCGCCTGACCGAAGCCGAGGTCGAGTACGAGCGAGCGCTGAAGGACGATCGGTGCACCGCGCCGGACAAGGCGACCGCCGCGGCGCACTCCGCGGAGCTGCTGCTGTTGCTGGGCCGCCACGCTGACGCCGGGAAGCGGGCCTGTGAGGCTCTCGAGCTGGCCCGCGGCGTCGAGGACTCCGCCTCGTCCGTGGTTCTCGCCGGTGCCGTGCTCGGCGCCAGCCAGGCCTACCTGGACGATCCCACCGCGGGCGTGGTCACCGTACGGGACGCGCTGCGCACGGCTGAGCGGCTCGGTGGCCTGGTGGACATCGCCCGTACGTACGTTCAACTGGCCGAGTTGCTGACCGGACCGCTCAACGAGCTGGAGGAGGGCGTGGCGGTGGCCCGCCACGGCGCGGACCGCGCCGAGCGGGACGGACTCGGCCGCACCTACGGCACCCGGTTGCTGGCCGTGGCCGCCAACGGCCTGTTCCGGCTGGGCTGGTGGGCGCAGGCGGAAGAGGTGATAGCCGCGGCCTTCCACCATCGGCCGTCCGGCGCGGACGCGGTGGAGCTGCTACTCGCCCGCTGCCGGGTACGCATCGGCTACGGTGACCTGGACGCCGCTGAACGCGACCTGGAAGCCATCGACACGCTGCTGGCCGCCGGTGGTGGCGCCCGGCACATCTTGCCGCTGCTTACTCTGCGTGCTGGACTCGCCATGTGGCGCGGCCGGCCAGCCGAGGCCCGCGACGCGATACAACAGGGGCTTGACCTGGCCGAAAGCCGGTCTGACGATGTCTGGCTCCAGGCTCCGCTGGTCTGGCACGGGCTGCGCGCCGAGGCGGAAGCCCGCAGCGGCGGCGCCGAGCCTGACGGGCAGGCTGTCCGCCGCCTGTGCCAGGTCGCTGCATGCATCGCTCGTGACAGCGCCACCGCGGCCGGACCGGTACGCGAGGCGGTCACCGGCTACCAGGAGCTGTGCTCGGCTGAGATCAGCCGGCTTGAAGGACGCTCCGAACCGTCGGCGTGGGCGCGGGCCGCGGAGGCCTGGGAACGCCGTAAGCATCCGTACCCGGCCGCGTATGCTCGGCTGCGTCAGGCTGAGGCGCTTTTCGCTCAACGTACTCGGAATGCTGAAGCGACCCATGCTCTGCAAGATGCTTACCGCACCGCCACGGATCTCGGCGCCCATCCCTTTCTTGAAGAAATCAGGGGCTTGGCGGAGCGCGCGCGGGTCCCATTGCCGGAGCGATCGGCCTCCGGTCCACCGGTCGCCGGGGAGCACGACGCGCCGCGTCAACCTGGCGTGGCGTCCCCCGCCACGGCCACCGGGACCCCTTCCGCTGGCCGGCGCGCATACGTCGACGAACTGGCGGTTCTCACCAACCGGGAACTACAGGTGCTCGCGCGGGTCGCGGCCGGCGACCGTAACCGCGAGATCGCGCAGCTCCTGTACATCAGCCCGCGTACCGTCGGGGTCCATATCACACATATCCTTGAGAAGCTAGGGGTTCGTACCCGAGTGCAGGCTACGGCGATCTACCAGCGCAACCAACGGCGAGAGTGAGCTGTCGCGCCGCACTGAAAGAGGCGCGCGCCGACGATAAACAATCTATTTTCCCAAAATACGTCGTTACACTGATGCCCTGACGGCTGGGCGTTGGAATCCTGCTACCTGAGCACCTGGACGCCGGAGCGGTGGCTCCTGAAGCTCCTGCCAGGTGACCCGCGCCCAAAGGCGCCATAAAACCGGTGGACCGGACCGAAGCTGACAAGCATGATGTCGATGGGTCCGCGCCGAGGACGAAGTGGAGCGCCGTATGAAGCAGCTGGTCTGGGGAACCGTACAGCAGGAGATCACCAACATCGTCGCCGGCAACCCCAGCGATGTTTCCGATGTTGTCGCCCAGCTGGGCGAGCTGAAGGTGATGCTGCAGAAGGCAACTCCGGAGAATGCGCAGAACCCGATTGCCGACTTCAACCACCTGTACTGGACCATCACCAGCATGATCCTTAAACACCTGCGGCAGGGGGACTTCCAGGATCCGGGGTTCCTGACACTGCTCGATGTCGAGTTCGCCAAGCGCTACTTCAATGCGCTCCGCCTCTGGGGGGAGTCGGATCCCGATACTCCGGAGGCCTGGAAGGTGCTTTTCAGGCGGCTGAACGACCGCGGCGTGCACGCCCTGCCCGCCGCGGTCGCGGGAGTGAACGCGCATGTCAACTTCGATCTGCCGTTCGCCCTGCTCTCGACTTGGAAGGCGCTGGGGTCCGGCCCGTCGAAAGAGGCGCAGCATCAGGACTACCTTCTCATCAACCAGGTGTTCTTCGAGGCGATACCCGAGTTGCGGCGCAGCTACCTGAAGACCTGGCAGCTCTTCATCGACCGGCTGAACGGGAGACTCGACGACTGGTACGAGGATCGCCTCGTGGAGTTCACCCGAAATCTTGCGTGGACGGAAGCGGAACGGTTGTGGTCGATACGCGACGATGTGGAGGCACTGCGCCGGCTGGGCAGTTCGCTCGACCGGCACACGGCGCTTATCGGCTGTGCCCTGCTCTCTCCCATCGGTGCACTACTACAGTAGGCCCTAGGCCCCCGTTGGTGCCGACGCCGGTGCGCCCCGCTCCCGAGCCGAGCCGGCATTGTT
The DNA here is from genome assembly GCF_917627385.1 of Protofrankia sp. CiT1. Classification (GTDB taxonomy): domain Bacteria; phylum Actinomycetota; class Actinomycetes; order Frankiales; family Frankiaceae; genus Protofrankia. Next base: position 45,673 of record NZ_CAKJTL010000133.1, on the reverse strand, counting down.
GGTCAGTTGTCCACGCAGGACTTTTCCCCGACGGTTTTGCACACCGCGCGTACGCTGTCGTAGTTGGCGTCGGTGACAGGTCCGAAACCGTACGCATATCCGTCGGTGATGGCACACTGGCCCTCGCAGAACCCCTTTGACCGCAGGTAGTCGGCGTTGGCTTTCTGTTGCAATGCTGTGATTATTTTTCCGCGTAGTGCCACTGGCAGACTGTTATTGATCACCAGTGGGCCGCCGGGAATTTCCTCGGATTTCCATAGGATTTTGATCTCGCCGGGCTTGAGTTGCCCCTCCTCGAGCAGCCGATGATTAACTACTGAATCGTAGGCGAATCCGGCGTCGCACTGCCCGTTGGATACCGCTTCTACCGAGGAGTCGTGACTACGGGTAAAGATCGCCGTGAGATCATTTTCCGGCGAGATACCGTTTTTTAGTAGCGCGGCTTTTGGGTACAGATATCCAGAGGCGGAGTTTTTGTCGACGAAACAGACCTTTTTGTCACGGAAGCCGGCGAGAGAGGTGATTGGTGAATCCGCACGTGTGATGCCATAGGAATAGTATCCCGGGATGTCTCCCTTCTCGACCACCCGGGCCGCCACGGCAGTGGCCTGGGTACCCAGCCGCTTGACGCGCACATAGGAGAACGGTCCCATCTCGGCTATGTCGACCTGCCCGGTGCGGACACCTTCGATGACCGTCGCGTAGTCCGGCGCGGCCTGAAACCGGATCTTCCTGCCGGTCTCTTCCTCAAGCAATCTGAGAATCGGCCGGAAGGATTCCTCCAGGGGTCCGGAGGGGCGGCTGGGAACCGCTGTGAAAATCAGTGTCCTGGTGGAGTCCTCACTATTATTGACGGACGAGTGGCAACCGGCTGTTGAAAGGGTAAAGAAAGCTGCCACCAGTCCAGTGAAGATGCGTTTCATCTGCATTTTCCTCCGGCTCTCGATCAGGTTCCCTGGTCCGCGCAGGAGTGGTTCTGAACAGCTTTCTCCCGGCTGGGACCAGGTGTGCGAGCAAAGATGAGAAAATGAAGCCACGTTAACTGCCCTGTCCGGTAGGGCAGGTTTCCCGGTACGGCAGCACCGGAATGTAGCGGGCCCACTCGTCCCTGTCGAGACTTCCTCCCGCGATGGCGCACGCATGGTGTACCGCGTATTTCCGGAGGTCGTCGAGACTCGTGAGATCCCACAAGATGGCCGTACCGTCGCTGCTGCCGGTGGCCAGTGTGTGCCCGTCGGGCGCGAAGGCCACCGAGGTCACTGATTTGAGATGATCGGTGAGGGGCTGGCCGAGTCGTCGCGGCCGGCTCCGGTCGGCGACATCCCAAAGGATGACAGTGTGGTCGCTGCTGCCGGTGGCCAGTGTGTGTCCGTCGGGCGCGAAGGCCACCGAGGTCACTGATTTGAGATGATCGGTGAGGGGCTGGCCGAGTCGTCGCGGCCGGCTCCGGTCGGCGACATCCCAGAGAATCACCATACCGTCGCTGCTGGCAGTGGCCAGCGTATGCTCGCCGGGCGCGAAAGCCGCGGCGGTCACCGCTGTTCGGTGACCGGTGAGGGGCTGGCCGAGTTGCCGTGGGTGGTCTCTGTCCGTGACGTCTTCCAAAGTCACGTTGCCGTCTGGATCGCCGCCGATGGCACGGGTTCTCCCGGACGGCGACAGGGCGAGAGACAGCGTCCGGTCACGGTAGCCAGCCGGGGGTGCTTCGAGTTGTTGGGGCCGCGTCCGGTCCGTGATGTCCCAGCCGATATCGGAGCCGTCCGAGCCGCGGCCGACGAGGGTGTTCCCATCGAAAAACACCTCGGTCACCGGAGTGTGATGGCCCAAAGGCGGGCCGAGCCTCTCCGGCCGGTTGGTGAGATCCCAGAGAAAGGCGCTGCCGTCACCGCTGGTGGTAGCCAGTGTGTGCCCGTCGGGCGCGAATGCCACCGAGGCCACAGGCCCTCGGTGACCGGCTATCGCCTGTTCGAGCCGCGCCTGAGTGGGATCGGTGATGTCCCAGAGGGAGACGATACCATCGCTGCCGGTAGCCAGTATGCGTCCGTTGGACGTGAACGCCGCGGAATACGCCGGCTCTTGGTGGCCGGCCAGCAGCGGCCCGTCCCGGCGGGGATGGCTTCGGTCGCGGACGTCCCAGCGGACCGCGCTGCCGTCACCGCTGGTGGTAGCCAGCGTCTGCCCGTCGGGCGCGAATGCTACCGAGGTCACCGGCCCGGAACGGGCGGTCCGCTCCTGTTCGGGGTTGAGCCAGCGGGGGTGGGCACGGTCGATGACGTCCCAGAGGTGCGGCGTGCCGTCGCCGTCGCCGATGGCCAGGGTTTGCCCGGCCGGTGCGAAGGCCACTGATACCGCGCTGCCGCCGCTTCCGGCCAACGGCTCCCCGAGGGCATGGGCATTGGCATGGTCGGTGACATCCCACAGAACCGTGGTGCCGTCGCCGCCGCCGGTGGCCAGCGTCCGTCCGTCCGGGGCGAAAGCCACGGAAACCACACTGCGTTGTTTGCTGAAAGGCCTGCCGAATGCATGGGGCTGCCCGGGGAAGGGCTGTCCGTATGCGTCGGCGCCGTGCTGGCCGGGGAGTTCCCACAGAAGTATGCTGCCGTCGCTGCCGCCGGTGGCCAGTGTCTGTCCGTCCGGGGCAAAAGCAACAGATGACACAGTGCCGCTGTCGTTGCGAAGAGCTCCTCGGTAGCGCATGGCGGTGAGTGTGCTGAGCAGACCAGAATGGGTTTCGTCGCTCGGGTGGATGCGATAGGCCGCAACGGCAAGTTGCAGAGCGACGCGGGGGTCGACGGCTCGAATGGCGTCGGCTTGCGCGATGAGCTGCCGGGCGGTTGCGATTTGCTGTTGGGATCTGGCGTCTCGTTGGTTGATGACGGCCACGCCGGCTCCGACCAGCGTCAGAATCAACAAGGCGGTGCTGGTGATGGCGAACAGCATGGTCCGGCGCGCTCGGCGGCGTTCAGCCTCGGCACGGGCGTTGTCGGCGTCGATGCTGGCAGCGAGAAAGCTCCGGGCGGCCGGGGCGAGGCTGTCGTGCCGGCCGGAGGTCTCGACCCGCTCGCGGGCCAGGGCCAGCCGGGTGCCGCGGTAGAGCAGGTCGGGGTCATTGCCGCTGTCCCGCCAGGTCGTGGCGTCATCGCTGAGGCCTTGTTCGGCGACGAGGGCGGACCGGTCGGTGTCGATCCAGGAACGTAGGGTTGGCCAGGCATGCAGCAGCGCTTCGTGCGTGATCTGCACGGTATCCTGACCGATGGTGAGCAGGCGGGCCTTTTCGGTCGCGAAGGCGTCGAGCACCGCTTCGACGGCGCTCCCGTCCGGGTACTCGGCGATCAGCTCAGCGCGGGAACGACGGCGTCGGGTGTCCTCACCTCCGTCGGCACTGACGTGCACGAGGCGGAGCAGCAGCCAGTGGGCCGCGGCCTGGCCGGCCTTGTCGAGCGCGGCATAGACCCGTTCGGCGGTGGTGGCGACGGCGTTGTCAATGCCGCCCGTCGCGGCGTAGCCCGCGGCGGTAAGCAACCGGTCGTCACGGTGCTGCCAGGTGGTCAGCAACGCATAGGACAGCAGCGGCAGGACGCTGACGCCGTGGACGCGGCCGGGTCCGACGCCGTCCATGGCTACGCCGACACCGAGGTCTCGCAGGAGAACCTCCACGAGGCCGGCTTCGAGATCGAGCCCGACTTCCTGCGCGGGGCGGCGGATGACGTCGATGAGGTCGGCGCGGGTCATCGGCCCGACGGGGACCTGGCCGTCGCTCAGCCCGCCGACGAGTTCGGGGTGCTCCGTGGCGCGGCCGTAGAAGTCCGCGCGCATCCCGATGACGACAAGGGCAGGAGGCGGGATGTTGTTCCGGGGGGTGCCGGCGGCGGTGAGTGCCCGGACGAAGGCCTGCTGGTCGGTGGCGGGGATGTCGTTGGTGAACAGCTCCTCGAACTGGTCGACGACCAACAGCATCCGCGGCGTCGGCGCGGCGGCGCCGGCCGTCGCCCCCGGCTCGGCGGTGTAGCCGGTATCGGCGGGCATCGCGGCATCAACAGCGCTCTCCGTGAGATCAGCCGCCCGTTGTGGATCATCTGCCAGGAGAGCACGAACAGCCTCCGGCTGGCTGCCAGTGGCGCGGGCCAGCAGCGAGGCCAGCTCGGCGAGCGGGTCCGAACCCGGGGTGATGATATGGCACGGCCATTCCCATGATCCGGGTACATCCAGCTTGCCGGCACGTACCGCCGGGATGAGCCCGGCGCGTAGCAGCGACGATTTGCCCGAGCCGGAGGCCCCCACCACCATCACCGGTTGGGGATCGGTGAGCCGGTCGGTGAGCCGCGCCAGCAGCGTGGCGGTGAGCGTGTCACGGCCGAAGAAGAATCGTGCGTCGTTCGGGCCGTAGGCCTCCAGGCCCCGGTAGGGGCAGATGTCTTCGACCGGATCGGTGTCGGTGTGGCTGTCGGGCCGGACTGTTTCCTGATCGTCGCCGGGCTGGCCAGGGCGGCGTGCGGGCGGGGGCGGCCGGTAAGCCCGATTGTCGGTGAGCATGAGATCACCGGCTCTGCCGCCGGCGTTGCGGCGCGGTTCCGGCCGGCCGGCGGCGGGCAGGGCACGGGCGAGATAACGGTAGGCGCGTTCGAGGGTGAGCCGCGGCGGGCCGGTCGGGTCGCCCCTGGTCAGGAGGTCGATCAGCGCGCCGGTGAACGCGGTGTGCCGCTCGCCCGGCAGCGCCAGGGCCGCCTCCTCGGGTGCGGCGGCGGTGAGCAGGTAGCTGTCGCGGACGGCGGTCATCGCGAACACGTCATCGGTGCCGGTGAGCAGCGCAGCCGATGCCCGGCCGGCAAAACAGCAGTCCAGCACGACCACCACCGTCCGCGCCCGGCAGTTGGCGAGGGTGTCACGGAGGGTGCGGTAGGGAAGGGCCTGGTAATGCGGCGCCGGTGGCCGGGTCAGGTCGAGCGAGGCGGCGGTGGCCAGGTGCAGCTCGCCGTCCGGGCTGAGCAGCCCGTGGCCGACGTAGTAGACGAGCAGGACGTCGCTGGCCTCCCGGGCCGCGGCGCTGACCGCACGGTCGAACACGATCGGGTCGGCCGGGTCGACCAGCGTGCGCAGCCCCGGCTTGGGCAGGCCGCAGCGGTCTGTCAGGCACCGCGCGAGGTCGGTGACGGTACGGGTGACCGCGGGAACATCGGGCAGCCGTGACCCCGGCTCGTGCATGCTGGTACCGACGAGCAGCACCCGCACCCCCGGATTGGCCAGCCCGGTCACGGTGCGCGGTTCGCGCCGGGCTGGCCGCGGCGGGGACCCACGGGCAGGCTCGGGTCATCGCTCGCCACCGGGGGGAGCGGCCCGCTGAGTGCCTGGCCGCTGAGTGCCTGGCCGAGCTGGTCGATCTCGTCCCGGAGGCTGGCGGCGTTCAGCTCCCGTATCCGCCGTGCCGACAGCCGGATCGTGGTATGGCCGTCCCGCCGTTCCACGGTGATATCCACATCGCTGTGCCGGCTCCGAATCCAGGAGATCAGGCCTGCGAGCAGCACCGATACGGCACCGCCCGGACCCAGCGCGACGATCAGCGTATCGAGGGCCGACCCCAGCTGGCCTGGAGCCGGTGTCTGTTCGATGGACTCCACCCGGCCGCGTAACTCGTCTTCCGCGACCAGCCAGGCCTGCAACGACCGGAGATCGTCCGTGGCGCTTCCCAGCAGCCGTATTGCCACGTCCATATGTTTCCCCTCAATCGACCAGCGAGGCTTGCATAAGACCAGCATGAACGCACCCGGAGCGCTGCGTGGGCCACGACACCTCCAGCCGCCACGAAAAATAGTTACCACACCGAATTTTTCTCGTCATGGTACGGGGGCTGGGATGAGCGGAGCCCGCTGTTCCGCGTTCGTGTCGCCAACATCAGGTTTCGGTGATCCGGCAGGAAGTCGCGGGATTCAGCGGCTATCCGCCGATGGCCACGTTGCTTACCGTCGAGCCGACGGGTGCGCCGCCGCTGTAATTGTAGGTGATTCCGGCTGGTTGGAGGATCCGGTTGGTCCTGCCCCACTGTTCCGGCACACGTTTGATGGCGCCGCCGCCGATGGTCATCACGGTGAGCGGGTTGTTGACCGGCTGAACGGTGAAGGGCTCGCCATAGGCGACCTCCCCGGGCTGTTCGCTACCGGCCGGCGTGTGGGTGAGATCAGCCCGCGCGCCAGCGGGATTCATGAATGCGGCGGTGACGATGCTCGGTGCGTTCTTCAAGGTCATTCCGATGAACTCGATCTTCATGTCCGCGCAGTCTCGTACCATCCACGGTTTGAAGATCGGCTGGTTCCGCTGGGTATCGATGACGATTGGCCGCGAGGCATCCGAAGGCCGAGGTCGACTCGCGGCCGCGTGACCCCGGTCGACCTGGAACGGGGCGGCGGCCGACCAGCGTCGGAGGAGACAGGGAATCGGACCTCACGCACGAAGTGGGCCGTAGCGGCCGGATACGCCCGCCGGTATGCCATCGTGTTCCGTTCATCGGCTGTACGGCCGGTTTTCATCGGTCAGAGCGTGTGTGAGATCGGGCTTTCGATCAGTGAGCCGCGTCCAGGCGCCCCCTGGCAAGGCGGAAGGCCGAAGCGATACCGGATGAGTTGTATCGGTGTGGCCGACAACGCGGCCAGGGGGCACCTGGGCGCGGTGAGCCGGAATGACGATCTCAAACACGCTCTCAGACGGGACGGCCCTTCCAGGTGGCGGTGCCGCGTAGCCGCTGTGCCCAGGACAGCGCGGTCAGGTAGCCGAACACGCAGATGGACAGCGGGTGCGCCAGGGCGTCGGGCCAGCTCCGGCCGCCGGTGCGCCGTGCCGCGATCACTCGTCCAGCCACTCCCAGCGCATAGCCGGCGAGACCTGTCCGGGAACCGCGCAGCATGGCAACGGCCGGGAGCACGAAGAGCCAGGCCAGTATGCCGACCTGGCCGGCACTTGCGCGGATGCTTCCGCCGCCGGCCCACAGCGACTTCGCGTAGCCGTCGCGCAGCTGCGGCCAGCCGTGGTACATCCGGGTCCGGGCGATGTCCGTCCCGTCCGTGACAACCCCGCGCGCTCCCGCCGCCTTCAGCGCGCGCAGCAGCGCTATGTCCTCGAGCACATGGCCACGGACGCTGGTATGTCCACCGGCCTGGTGATAAATGGTCGTGTCGACGCACAGGAGCTGCCCGTTTGCCGCGGACAACGACGGACGCGAGGACTGTTCGGCCAGCCGCAGCGGCAGCAACGCCAGCCACGACCACTGCAGGAGTGGCTGGACCAGCCGTTCCGCGACCGTTCGAGCCTCCTGGCGGGGGTAGGGCGAGACAAGGCCGAGACCGCTCGCGCGCAGCAGCCCGACCGTCCGGGCGATCCCGTCCGGGGCGACGGTGACGTCCGCGTCGATGAACACCAGGACGCTCCCCCGCGCCTCATCGGCGAGCCTGGCGCACGCGTGCGGTTTGCCGAGCCAGCCGGCCGGCAGCGTGCCGCCGTGAATGATCCGGACGCGGGGGTCACCCTCGGCCGCCCTGCCCACCGCCTCGGCGGTGCTGTCGGTGGAGGCGTCGTCATAGACGATCACTTCAAGGTGGGGGAGCGCGACCGAGGCCAGCACCGCGGACAGGCACGCGGTCACCTGTCCGGCTTCGTCGCGTGCCGGCAGCAACACACTCACCAGCTCGGTCACCGGCTGGGCGCCCGGCGCGACCCGCAACAGACGGGCGTTCACCGCGGTGTGCACGGTGAGCACGCCCGCGGCGACCGTGCCGGTAAGCAGTGACAGCCGCGCCCAGCGGCCCGGCCGTGCCGGCCGTGAACGCCGGCCCAGGGCCGGTCGCCGGGAGGTCACGAGGCCCGCCGGTGCTGCCGGCGCGTTGCCACGGCCGCGGTTGCCGTACCGGCGAGCAGCGTCCCCATGCCGACGCCACCGGCGAACGCCACACCAGGACGGTCGAAGAACACCAGGTTCGCGAGCAACGACGAGGCATAGGTCCATCCGATCATGAAGATCGGCAGGTGGTCGGGGAACCGGTCAGCCGGGATGGCCCGCCGTCGCGGTATCAGGGCCAGGCTCCCTGTGATCAGAGTGCCCACGACCAGCCAGCCGGCCGTGTTCGACAGCGGAATGCCGTTGAGGGCGGGCCCGTCGCCCGACCATCGCCAGTAGCCGGCGGCCACCATCTGCGGGTCCAGATAGAGATCCCAGGCTGTCAGGAGCAGGCCTCCCAGCAGGGCGGTGATCATGGCGCTTGGGTGCGCTCCGGGGCCCGCGGCGTCACGACCACGTGACTCGGCAAGTCGCAGGGCGGTGTAGCGTCCCAGCGTGAAGGCTGGGTAGGCCATCATCGTCCAGGCCAACGGGATCACCACGGGTACTCCGCCGACGGCCGGCCCGAGGGTGCCGGTGTAGCTGTAGCGGCCGAAGACGAGGCCGGTGTGGACCCCGGCGATCTCGGCGGCCAGACCACCACCGACGCTCACCATGACCATGCGGGCAGCCCATCCGGCGCCGCGGGTACGGACCGCGTGGATAACCGAGGCCGTGGTGAAAAGCAACACCGACGTTACTGTGAGATCGTGTTTTCCGGCGTTCGTGACCAGGGGATACGGGATCTGGGCGGCGACGGTGGCAGCCGCGAAGGCCCACGGGAGAAGGCCCGCCACGACAGGTCTCGGGTATCGGGACCTGTCGTGGCGGGCCCGCGCGGGCCGAGACGCCGAAGACGGCACGAGGGTGCTCCGCCGTGCCGGGCCTTCCGGAACGCAAGGCCGAACACAGGCCGGATCAGACGGCACGTACCCGCGGGCCGTTGGCGCCGTGAGCCCGGCCCGTGCGCGGTTCAGCCTTGCGGGACCGGGACTCTCCTTCCTGGCCGGGCTCGGTGGGCGTGAGGTGTTTACCCAGCACCGCGTATTCGACCCAGCTTCCCGGGAACTGGAAGTTCGACAACAGCGGCACAAAACCCTCGCTGGCATACAGCCGCCGGGCACGGCTGTCAGGAAGTTCCAGCGCCGACAGCGCGGCCGTGCGCTGTGGCGCGTCCCGCAACAGTTCCCGCATCAGTTCGCGCCCCACCCCCTGCCCCTGGAACTCCGGCAGGACGTGGAATTCGACGATCTCCAGACAGTCCCCGAGCCACCGCACGGCGTCCTCGGGGGGCAGCGCGTCACTGACGACGTCGTGCCACCACTGGCCCTTCTGCCCGGGCAGGGCATAGGTGAAACCGATCAGACGGTCGTCCGGCAGCAGCGCCGCCACCGCGCGTAGATCCCGACGCTCAGCGTGCCGGCGGGCATGCATGGTCCGCTCGATCGCCGCACGCGCTGGATCAGGCTCGTGGACGTCCAGGAAGGCGGCCTTGTAGACGCCGATGACGTCGGTCAGCCGGGCACGCATCCGCGCGGGTGTCCAGCGGACCAGCCCGATGTTCTCCATCAAGCTTGCCTCCCTCGCGCACTTGTCCTCACCACGCACCATGTTGATCGGTCAGCCGTGGGCTGACCACTCGCGGGGCGTGTCCGTCTCGTACACCATCTGAGGTGCTCGACAATAACGGGTGCCCGCGGCGTCGCCGAGCCAGCTCAGGTGGGCACCGGTACCCGCGTGCTCCGTAGGCTGGTCCGGTCAGGACGCAGCGCCAGGTGAACGCCGCCGGGTCCGCCGTTGAGCAGATCCTCGACCAGGATGGCGAGGGCCGGCGCCTGTACGGTGCCGCCCGCGTTCGTCCCGGCGGCCACCACGACTCGCCCGCCGAAGGCGTCCACGGCCTCCAGCACCGGGAGGCCGTCTGGGGTCATCGGGCGTTCACAGGTGCGGCGGTCGAGGACCGGATGCGGCCCGGCTGCGCCGGGCGGCCGGGCAAGCAGCCGCCCGACGGTCTCCTCCAGCGCCGCCATCAGTTCCGCGACTCGCGGATCGCCCGCCCGCGGGCGGGCGAGGCCCAGATAGCCGAATCCCCCGCTGGCGTGTATCACGGCGGAGTCCGGAGACAAGGTGATGTTGACGACCCCGACAGGGTCCGGCGCGTGCACCTTCAGGGCGTGCCGCAGACCGGGATTGGGCATCGTCAGCGAAACTCCGAGGACGTGCTGGACCGTTCCAGACGATGCCGCGTCCGCACCCACAAGGGCGACCAGGTCACGCCCGCCGACCGTGACGATGACGGTGCCGGCCCGTCTGGTCGTACCGTCGCTGAGGACGAGTTCCACCTCGTTCGGGTGGCTCTCACGGCCGTGGCCCGAATCGCCGTTCCCGACCTGGCGCAGACAGCGCACCGGGCTGCCGGCATGCACGGGCACGCCGACAGCCACAACGAGATCGCGGACGGCGTCGGCAAGCTGGTGGATGTTGACGGCGTACCCGTCGACTTCGACTGCGCCGTGGATGGCCGCGGGGGGCGGCTGATTCGGGTCTTCGGTCAGGCCGCCGGCGGCTGTCACGAGCGCGGGCCAGCGCAGCGCGATCTCGTCCGGGCTCAGGACGCTGGCCGCGGCGTCGATTGCGGTCTGCAGCCGCGTCCCGGCGGCGAGATCAGCCGCGGACAGGTAGCAGCGGGGCAGCCGAGCATCCCGGCGCAGCCGCTCGAAGGCGTGCGGATAGCGGGCGAACAACGTCTCCCAGCCGCGCAGGCCGAGCCGGTTGATACCGATCGCGAGATCAGCTGTGAGCGCACGCAGGCCCGGACGGTCGGTAAAGCCCTCGAAAGCCGCCACCCACTCACGCTCAGTATCACTGAGGGTGAGTGGGTCACGTAGCTGCCATCCGCCGTCCCGGGGTGGACGGGCGAGAACCGTGCGCCGGGATGCGTCAGCGTGTGGAACCGTCTCGGTCAGCGACAGGTGGCGTCCGTCGGTTCCGCCGTAGGTCGTGCCCTGCCGCTTCGGGTCAGTGTGGTCGGCCGGGGCCGCGTCCAGTACCCGCAGATTGCGCCATCCGGCCGTGTGCAGGCTCAGCGCGATGGTCAGCCCGACGATCCCACCGCCGATGATCACAGTTTCGGCGGGATCGCTCCGATGGTGACGCGGGTTGTGCGCGCGACGATCGGCCAGCGGTTCGCGGGCGCTCTCGGTGTCCAGGTTGCTGTCCAGGCCGGTGACCAGATCGGCAATCTCGCTGCTGGCGACGACGGTGAGAACCGCCTGGTCGAGATCTTCGGCGCAGCCGGGCATGCGCATCGCCGCTGAGCTGAGGGTGAAGCCCGGCCGCAGGACCGTGCTGTCCGGGAAGCGATCCAGGATCTGCCGGCGGAGCGGGTCGATCAGCCCAGGCGCGTTGTCGATGACGACGGTCAGCTCGCGTCTGGCGTAAGCATCTGTGACCGCGTCCTCGGTGAGAACGTCAGGTTCGCAGATCGTTACGATCCGGCTGCCGATGAACGTCTTAACCTGTTCCGCGCCGACCAGGCCGCGGGTCGGGTGCGCGCCGCCGACGGTCAGCGGTACCGCGACACTGAGCAGGTCAGAGCCTGCGAAAACAGTGTCGATGTCGGGGGCGAAGGTGACGGCCGCAGCCGTCAGCACATGTTCGGCCAGCCAGCTCACCCGGGCCTGCGGATCAGCAGCCAGGGACGGTGTGTGGACAAGAACCCGATGGCCTTGAGCGGCGGCGGCCCGCGCGACCCGCGCGTTTATCGAGCCGGCTCCGATCAGGCCGACTGTCAGCGGGGTGGCCAGCCCGGCCGGGCTGGCCTGCGCGATCAGCAGCGCGTCGACGACAAAACGGGCGATGTGGCGGGCGTTGACCTCGGGAGTGTTGACAACCGTGACGTCGTGACGGGCCGCGGCGTCACAGTCGATTGCCGCGAGCGAGGTTCCGCGACGAATGATCAGAAGTTTGTTGTGATCATTCTGTGCCCGGACTGCCGTCGCCCAAGCGGCTATCGTGCTCGCGTCGACGGGGTTGGCGCCGACGACCAGGGTGTGGGGCCGCAGCGTCGACAACGCCCCGGACAGCGCCGCTGGTGTGGCTGCGAGGTCCGCTCGCAGCCACACCAGCGGGAGCGAGGTCAGGGACAACCGGGTGGATTCGCCCACCCCGGTCGCCACGAGGATCCGGCGGGTGGGACGGGGCCGGTGCGAGCGGAAGTATATGCCGGGCTCGGCGGATGTGGACATTCCTGTTTCCATTCGGCTGGCAAGATCAGGCGAAACATGGCCGCCAAAAGGCGCGTTTATGGTCTCGTGTGTGATGAGCGGTTCTTGTTGTGTCTTGTGTTGTGCGCCGGGCTCAGGCGGAAGCTGAGTTTGGCATAACTTCCACTGTGCCTCGCGATCTTCAATGAGTGTTTAACCGCGGGGATGGTCGTGGTGGCCGCCGCCACTGCCAGCCCCGCGGCCCGCGCTGCTTACGCTGCTTAGCGATCGGCGCTGGAAGGTGTTCGGCCGGATCGTGCCAGCGGGTCACATCCGTTCACCGTTCCGTGGGTACGCAGGACGGCGAAACGCGCGAAGAGCTCTTCTTTGTACCAGCCGTGTTCAAAGGTGCGCCGTACGACGTCGGTATGGGCCGGGCTGCCATAGGCGAACCGGCGTAACGCGTCAGCGTCGTCCCAGACGCTGAATGTTCCCTGTAGGCCGAGTGGCGCCTCGCCGATCCCCACCGCGAACCGCAGGCCTTCGCAACGGGTGAGGTCCTCGGCCACCGGCGGCACCGACCGCCAGAAAGCGGGCGCCCGCCGCAACGACAGCCTGGCTCTGGTGATCGCCGCGATCGGGCCGGCTGGCCGCGCCAGGCCCGCGGGCTGCGTCACCGGGTCACCGAACGGACGCTGACGGGCCCATCGTCCCCGGGACGACAACGGGTGGAGCTCGGCTCGCCACCGTTCGTAGGCAATGGCGGACCATGCGCCGATCATGGCGGACCGTTCGAACGAGGCCGCTTCCCGCGCGGAAGCCCAGACGGTCAGCACAGCCCAGCGCAGCACGTCGGCGTCGCGCGGACCGAACGTCCGGCCGCGTCCGGTGCCGAGGGACCTGGCGAAGACGAGACCGGTTGTGCGCCGCAAGTGCCGGCGGTCCAGCGCCATCCTCGCGGCCGCGTGCGGAACATGGCGGGGCCGTACCCCCCACAGGTCGATGATCACCAGGGGGCAGGCGTGTGCTGCGGTAGCATCGCCATCTCCCACGGTCACAACCGTATCGCCGTGGGGTCCGTTGGCCGCAGTGGTGACAGGCGCAGGACAGCATCGTGCTCCACGCCGTATTTCTGCGCGAAGAACGCCCTGACCCGGGATGGGTCGTCGCGACAGAGAAGCGCACGGCATCTTCCCAGCGGCAGCAGGGGATGGCGGTTCCCCGTGACCTGCGTGAGGAGGCCATCCGGGCCGCTGGCGCGAACCAGCCGGGCCAGCGTGTCATCGGCCAGGTAGACCGCGCCCTCGGTTCGTACGTACCGCACGGTCAGTTCCAGGGGGCCGTCCGTGCACGAACCAATCAACAGCGGCAGCTTCAGGTAGTCATCAAGGCTGATGCTGACCTCCGGGCGCCACAGGGCGGCGAAGCGTTCTTCGATGAACTGGACGAGCGTGGAGTCGATGGTCGTCTCGTGCTGGGTGGAAACCGCTGAAGAGCGACCAACCGGATATGTCGATACAATGGCCCCATTGTCCCATCGATGGTAACTTGTCAGCGGCTGCTCGGTGTATACACGCACGGACATTCGGTGTCTAAGGCCTGGGTCCAGGCCCGTTCGGATCGCGTCGAGCCGGCGCAGGTTGTCCCGGATGGCCTCGGGGACGTTGATGGTGCGGTCCAGATCCTCCTCGCGTTGCGCGGCAGCGGGCGAGTCCGGGTCGAGCAGGAGGATCTGCACGAGCGCACCGCCGTTCAACGCGCTGTTCACAGCCGTTGCGAACGCCTGCTCATGCAGGGTGGTGACCAGGTCGGTCCACGTGTTCAGGACCTGTACGATCCGCCGGCTGGCGGCGGCGCGACTGATGAAGTACTCAGGGTCGAAGCCGCCGAGCAGCCTGCCGCCGCCGAACTGGGCGGGCTTGGCGGGCATGGTTGAGGACAGCCGCTGTTCCGCGACGGCGAGTTCCGCGGAGCGGGTCTGGCGTAGCAGGTTGATGCCCTGTTGCCAGGATCGTCGGGCGCTGGCGATGTCGTCCATCTGCGCGAGCATGTCCCCGCGGCGGATCAGGACGCGCGGTTCCCACAGCGGGTCGGGCAGGGCCGCGAGCAGCGTCAGGGATTCGTTGTACGCGGCGAGCGCGCGTTCCAACCGCGTCTGGCTGCGGTAGAGGTCACCGAGGCGGCGCAGCGCGTATGCCTGCAGCGGCCGGTTGTCGAGATCCCGCGCGATGGACAGACTCGTCGACAGGCAGGTGACGGCCTCGGAGAGCTCCTGGCGGTTGCCGTGGCACATTGCCAGGCACACCAGCGTCTCGGCCTCCGCGGCCGGGCTGTTGGAGCGGCGGAACAGTTGCAGCGCGCGGTCGAAGAGCTCCGTCGCCTCGTCGAACCGGCCCTTGCCGCGGCAGGCATCGGCGAGCCCGTGCAGGCTGCGTGCCTCGCCGAAAGCGTGATCGATGGCAGTGAAGATCTCGTAACTACGGGTGAAGCGTTCAGTGGCGAGATCGAGGTGGTCGCGTGCCGCGCTGTTCGCGTCGACCGCGGGCTGGTCGTCCGGGTCGGTGCCGGAGGCGCTCAGACGCCAGAACGCCTCCTCGAAAGCGAGGAGGATGTTCCGGTCGCCGAGACCGCACAACATGATGGCCTCAGCGAGCGGGTCGCCTGCCCGGCGAGCCGCCGTCAGGCCCAGACCGTGCGTCCGATCCCAGTCGTCCCAGTAGCCGTTGAACTCGTAGAACCGGGCGGCCGCCGCGGCCAGCCGCCACGTCATCTCGTCGAGTTCCCGCGCGGATGCCTGCTCGATCAGGAGGTGAAGGTTGATCCGCTCGATGCCGAACCATACCAGCGGCCCCGCGGCCAGCGCGGAGACGATGTCGTCCGCTGACGTGGAACGCGCGACCGGGTTGTCGATCGTCAGTGACCTACCCGGCGAGAAGACCGCGGTCGCGCGGTCGATGACGGTCAGGTAGGCTGAGAGCAGCCTGGTCAGGGCGGGGCGCAGTTCGTCGCCGACGGTGTTCAGCGGCCCGGCTTCAGCCGGTGCTGTCGCGGCGGTGGGCTGTTCCTCGGTGGGCTGTGCTGTCCTGGTGGGCTGTGCTGTCCTGGTGGGCTGTGCCCCAGCGGGGGAAAGGTCACCGTGCTCCGCCAGCTCCCCGGCGCGGCGAGGAAAGCCATTATCGGGTGGCCGCTGGCCGATCGGGCATTCCCGCGCGAACACCCGCATCAGATCGTGGAAGCGGTAGCGGGTCTGCCCTGCCTGGTCGGGGCCACGTCGTTCCAGGAGCTGGGCGTCGGCGAGCCGGTCAAGGATGTCCTCGGCCTCGTCGCTGCCTATGTCGAGCAGAGCCGCCGCGGCCCAGGGCGCGAAGTCGACCATGTTGGGGAGGGCGAGGAGCCGGAAGGCCTGGCGCTCGTCCTCGGGCCGGCCGACGTAACTCAACGCGAAGCTGGCCCGGACCTCGAGGTCACCGAGTTCCAGCCAGGACAACCGGTCACGCTCCCCAGTGAGCCGGCTGGCTACCCGGGCCAGCCTCCAGTGCGGGTGAGCGGCGATCTTACGGCCGGCGATCTGGATCGCCATCGGCAGGTAGCCGCAGAGCCCGGCGATGTCGCGGGCGGCTTCGGGCTCGGCTTCGACCCGTTGGTCGCTGGTGAGTTTCGCCAGCAGCGCGACGGCTTCGGCCGGGTACAGGACATCGATGGTTCGGTGATAGGCGTCCAGGCTGTGCAGGCCGGAGCGGCTGGTGACGATGACCGCGCAGCCGGGAGTGGCGGGCAGCAGGCGCCGGATCTGAGCTTCGTTGGCGGCGTTGTCCAAGACGATTATCATGCGCCGGTTGACGAGCATGCTGTGGTACAACTCGGCAAGGTCGTCCGGGTCGGTGGGCACCGCGGTTCTGGTTACTCCAAGCGCCTGTACAAGCCGAGTCAGTACCTTGATCGGATCCAGCGGAGACAGCAGGCTGCCCCGTAGGTCAAAGAACAGGCTCGGGTCGGGGAAGTGCTCGCGGGCCTGATGGGCCAGGTGAACAGCCAGCGCGGTCTTGCCCGCTCCCGGCTTACCCGCGATGGCGACGACGACGGTGCCTTTGGCCAGCGCGTCCGGGTCGGTCAGAGCAGTGAGGATCTTGGTCTGGATGGTGTCGCGGCCGGTGAACTCGGCGACGTCCGGTGGCAGCTGGTACACCCCGAGATAGGGCGGTTTCGGTGGCGCCGGGCGTTCCAGCGCGCGTGGCGGTGTCCAGTTCAAACTGGGCGCCTCCCGCAGAATATCCTCTTGCAGCCGGCGCAGCAGACTCGAGTCGAGACCGTGGGAACGCAGGGCGTCGAGCCCGTCACGGCACGCCTGCGTGGCATCTTCCAGCCGGTTGTCCCGGTACAGGGCGATGATGAGATCTTTGCGTAGCCCGTCGTCGTGTGGGTACTGGGTGACCAGCGCCCGGAGCTCGCCGATGGTCTCCCGGTGGCGGCCCAGCGAGAGGTCCGCGGAGATCCGTGTCCGCCGGACATCGCGGTGCAGCTCATCGAGGCGCTGGATGTGGGCGGCGGCGAAGGTGTACTCGGCGACATCCGCGAGTGGCTGACCCCGCCACAGGCCCTGGGCGGCCTGTAACGGGGCGATCGCGGCGACCGGATCTCCGTCCTCGACGGCGCGGCGGCCTTGCCCGAGCAGGGTACGGGCCCGGGTGGCGTCGATCTGCTCGGGGCTCACCCGAAGCGAGTACCCCGAGCCGTGGCGGACGAGGAGCCGGCTGCCTCTGGCCGGGTCGAGCCTGCGGCGCAGCTCGCTGATGTGCGTCCGCAGCGTTGCCAACGCCCGGTCCGGGGGGTGACCGTCCCAGACCGCCTCGATCAGGCGGTGGGTTGTGACGATCTGGTCGACGTTCAACAGCAGGACCGTGAGCAGCGTTTTCCGTTGCTTTCCGCCAAGAATGATCACATTGCCGTCGCGGGTGGCCTCGGTGGGGCCGAGGATTGCGAAATGCAGGTTCTCTTTGTCTGGCATGTGACCTTCTCGCGCCGATCCCGTCTGATTACGATATCTAGGGATACCTGATTCCGGGGGCCGCGCTTCTTCGGGCCGCCGACGGCGCGGCCGTGCTGTCGGCGTATCTGGGAGGTGAGGATCGTGTCGTCTGTGATCAGATTGCTCGCTGGCGCGGGCTGGCCCGGTGTTTTTGGGTCGCCACCGCAGCGTGCGTCGTGGGTGCCGCTGTCGCAACCACTTCGCGTGCGTGGGCCGAGTCGGATGGGCGACTGTTACCGATACGAGGCATCGCGGGCTCTCTCGTCCGCGGTCCGCGCGGCTGCCGCGGTTGATTCCGTATTTTTGTCAACGGAACATCAATTTTCGCTCTGATCGCATGTGTACGACTGGTTGATGACTGCTTGTTCTGCTTGTTCTATCAGGCCCGCTCGCCCGAGGGCCGAGGAGCAACAGGAGGGTATGTCGATCATTATGGACACATCGACGAAGGAGACAGCACGGTCAGGACTTCTGCATGAGGTGGCGCTGGGCACCGTCGACGGCAGACCGGACCAGGTCGTGCTGGTTGCGGATGGCAGGCGCGTCGCCGCGATTCTCGCGGACTGGGATGAGCACCGCCGGGTTGAGCTGATGGTCGAGGGCCGGCTGCTGGCGTTGGAAGCTGATCCTGATGGCCGTGGGCTACGGGTGTTCGATCCCGTTACGTCGATTCCGCTGGTTGCTTTTCGGTCGGCGCGCCGCGGTGGTGGCGGTACGGTCGAACTTCCGGGCAGCCGTGCGGTGCGTTGGGTCGTTCCCCGCGGTTCCGTCTTTGAGTGCGGCTTTCTGAGCAGCCGGGGTGGCGGTCTCATCCGGTTCGCCCATGACGGCACCGCGCTGGTGCTTGTGGACGACGATCATCGTCGGCGCGGAGGTATTCACGACCCGTTGGTTCTTCTGACGCTGGGCTGGTTTCTGCTGGTGAAGAGCCGACGGCGGCACGATCACGGTTCTTTCGCGTCACCGCAGCCGGCGGCCCAGGTCTGTGCGGCCGCGTAAGGGCCGCCGGTGGTGTGGTTATGGTCTTGTTTTCCGCGTCACCGGCGGCCGGGTCCGCGCGGCACGGCCTGATTCGCGCGCTGATAACCACCGGCCGCCGCGATGGATGCCGAGCGGCTCAGCCGCCGGGAACGTGTTCGCGGCCGCTGCGGTAAACGGCCGCCGTCTTCCGTCCGGCGGCCCGTTGCGGCCGGCGATGTTGACGACCTGCCCCGGTCGGGGTTTACTCCTTTCAGAGTACGAACACGCGTTCGATTCATGGAAGGAGTGGTCATGAGCCGGCGGAGTGTTGACCAACACGCTGCATGTGCCGCACCTGCTCTGACTCGGGAACGTTCTGGCGTACGAACGGTGCTCCCGGTCGCGGGGCTGCCTCGCCGTTCCCGTGACGAGCTGCTCCTGGCCGCGCGTCACGGCCTTGACGAGGCGAGCCTCGCCCAGCTTCCCGGCCAGCGGTACGCGCTGGCCCATATGGCGGCGTTGCGTGCCGCCGCGGCCGTCCTCGCTGATCGAGCTCAGGCCCGTCCCGGTCACCGTGGCCGGCCGGTGAGCGTCTGGCGGCTACTTGCGACGGTGGCGCCTGAACTGGCGGAGTGGGCCCAGTTCTTCGCCGCCGGTGCGGCGAGGCGGGCGGCGGCCGAGGCGGGCCTACCGGTGGTCGGTACCCGCGATGCCGATGACTTGGCCCGTCAGGTCGAAATCTTTCTCACGACTGTGGAAACAACATTGGGTCTGCCGTCACAGGCGGCGCTGCCAGCTATGGTTGTCGGGCCGGTCAGATCTTCCCGAGACTGAACGCAGCCGTTCGTGTTCGGTGCGTGCCGCTTCGGGCGCGCGGTGCCGAGCGCGCCTTTGATCGCGTGCGTGGCCGTTTCGGCGTCGGCGCGATCCGGCCGGCGCCGCTGATGGCCCCTCCCGGCGTGAGGCGGGATGGGCGGGGGGAGGACTGACGGCAGGACGAACCGATCGGTCTGTCTCGGCATGGTTGGTTGCCTACCGCGCCCGCCCAGTCATGCCTATTCTTGGGTGTCAGGTTCCGTCTGCCGGACCTGCCGGTCGTGGGAGGAGCGTCGATGCCGCTCTCGGAAAACGAGCAGCGCCTGCTGGATCAGATCGAGCGCGCGCTCGTCGAGGACGATCCGAAGTTCGCGAGCACGGTCCGCTCGACGAATCCCCGTACCTACCTGCTACGCAGGGTTCGTCGCAGCGTTCTCCTGTTCCTGTTCGGATTGGTTGTCCTGGTCATCGGGGTCGTGCTCAACCGGACGCCGTTGATCGTTGTCTTCGGTGTGCTCGGCTTCGTGCTGATGCTGTTCGCGGCGTCACGTGGTGCCGCGGATCTTCGCCGGATCGGTGGCCGCGGTGGTGAGCTGAGCGGTCGTCATCCGGCAGCCTCACGTCGCCGAGCACGTGCCTCAGCGGCTGAGCGTCTTGAGGAACGCTGGCGTCGCCGGTGGGAGGACCGGGACGGCCGCTGACGCCTGAGCGGGCCCATCAGCAGCTGGGTGGCTTCCAGCGGGTCACTTCAGGCGGGCTGTCCGGCCGAGCACGCCCAGCGCCCCTACCACCGACCGTGGAGCAAGTACCGCGCGTGCCCGGTCAGTGCGTGGTGCCGCCGTTCGCAGCAGTCGTGCGACCAGTTGCAGGTCGCGTCCGATCTTTTCGTTGGCGCTGGAACCGGCTATTGCCGACGGCGCGTAGCGAGCGAGTTCCTCCGCCTCGACAATCCGGAGCAACGCGGCTCGGGCCGCCTCGGCGTCCGACGCTCGAATCTCCGGGCTGGCAGCGATGTGGTCGGCCAGCCGCAGCGCACTGGCCCGCGGCGACTCGTTGGGCCGCAGCGGTACCCCAAGATCGAATGTCAGGTCCGCGAGCTCGGCCCAGGCCGCGTGCACGCGGGCATCCGCGGTTGCCGCTCCCGCGTGATCGGCTGAGCCGCCTGTCATAGCGGTGGCGAGCCGGCGCCGACGGCGCGTGACCCGCACCAACGCCGGCAACAGCAGCACCGTGACGATGCCTGTCCCGGCCAGAGTCCGGGAAAGCCAGCGGATGATCGTCGGCAGGGGGCTTTCCGCGGAACGTGTTTTTTCGGAAGCTTTCGGCTCTGGGCTTGGCGTGCTGTCCCGGACGGCGTCGGTGTCCGGGCCCGTGCTGGGGGCCACGCCCGGGGTGGTGGCTGACGGTGTGGCCGACGGACTCGCGCCCTGGCCGGCCGGATCGGAGGCCGCGGCATAGGTGGGGGTGATGGTTCCGTCGGTGCGGGGGGTCGGCTCGAAGGAAACCCAACCGGCGCTGGCGAACCACGCCTCCGGCCAGGCGTGCGCATCCCTGTTAGTGATCAGATAGCTGCCGTCGGCCTGCCTGGCCCCCGGGACAAAGCCGATCACCACCCGGGCTGGGATGCCGAGCGTCCGCAGCAGCACCGTCATCGCGGAGGCGAACTGCTCACAGTAGCCACGTCTGGTTTTGAACAGGAACTCCGTCAAGGCTCCGTCCTGCGCGGTCGGGGCGCCGTTGAGATCGTAGATGAAGGTGGTGTCATGGAGGTACTTCTGGATCGCGAGGGCCTGCTGGTAGGCGTTCACGCGGGTCCCCGCTATCTCCCGGGCGAGCTTCTCGACCCTCGGGTCGGTACCGGGAGGCAGCTCCGTGTCGATCTTTATATCGGCTGGGAAGGTCCGCGGGGAGGCCATGAGCTGGCTTGGGAGCGGATCGGGAGTGGAGGCTTCCACCTGGTAGTGCGCACCGGCGGTAGTGGTCCGGGTGCTGAAGACCGTGCCGGTGTCGGTGGACAGCCGCCAGTCACTGCCAGAAGCAAGGCCTTCGATCCTGCTCGGGGTGCCCGGAAGGGGAAGGTAGCGTTCCGTCAGGACCGTCGACACGTCGATTGTCGCTGACACCGTGCTGACCCGGGTGCTGCGGTCCGGGGCGGGCAGGCCGTCGCTGATCCTCGCCTCACTGGTGGCGCGCAGTGACCGGAGAGTGAATCGCTGTCCGTCGAACTGCTCCAGCGCGGTGAGTCGCAGGTATCTGGGCGTGGCCGTGCGCACCGACAGCAGGGTAGTCGGTTGGCTCGCATGCAGCTGTTGGGACAGCGAGACGAGCGGCGGTAGCACGATCGCCGAAGCCGGGCCGGTGTAGCGGGTGACGCCCTGTTGGCGCGCCAACGGTCCCACCCCGTCAAGGGATGGCAGGACCGCCGGGACGGCCAGCGCGCACATCACCGCGCACAGGGCGATCCCAACGGCGAGGCTCCTCGCGTTGTTCGGTAGGGCGGCCTGCGCCGAGCCGGTAATCGGCTTTCCCCAGCGTTCGACCGTCTGCTTCCACTCCATCACGAGCAGGAGCAGGAATCCCATCGCGCCGAGCAGGTAGGGAACCACTCCGACACCATGTGGCAGCACGGTGGCGGGCAGCATGAACAACGCCAGCAGGGGAAGCCCGGCGAGCGTCGGGCGCCGGATCGTGACCGCCAGCAAGTCGACGATCAGTACGACGCAGTAGACACCGATGACGGTCAGCACCACCAGGCCCGGACGCTGCGGCACCGGCGCGGCGAGCTGCGAGACGTCGTCGCGGCCAGCTATGATCAGGGAACGCAGCGCATCCACCGTCCGCCCGGTCGGCAGCAGGCCGGCGACGGCGGTTTCACGCGCGTACAACGCCGTGACCGTGATCAGAAGACCGAGCAGCCCGGACACAATCCCTACCGGGATGGCCAGCCGTAGCGCCCGTGCCAGCGTGGTCGTGCCCACAGCTACCGCGGTGGCCACGACCACGGGGCCGAACCACCACCAGAAGCCGTCGAACAACGGCGCGAGCGCGGATGCGCACAGCAGCGACGCCAGCGCAGCCCCGGCAGCGGGAACGAGCTGGAGTCGGGAGGTCACAGCGCGGCCCCGGCCCGCGTGTCCATGGGCAGCGCGCGGCCCGGTTCCGCCGCCGGCTTCGACGCATGTTCCGATACCGGTCCTGATACTGCTTTCGAGGTCGGGCTCCCGCCCGCGACCGCGTCCCCGCCGGGTCCGCCGGTGGTCGGATCCGGTGTCCGCGGGCTGTCGTGGATCATGTCGCCCGCGGCCGGCTCGGGTGTGGCGGCGCCTGTTCCGCCACCCCGCGCTGGCCCCTTGCCGGTCGTTCCCGGCCACAGCGCGGTGAGCCTGTCGCCATACCTGGCGATGATCACTGTCCAGCCGTGGCGCTGGAAGACCGCGCGGCACGCCTGCAGGCCTTCGGTCCCGCTCGCGGAACGCTCCCCCTCGTCCCAGGTCGCCACGTTGACCAGCAGGACGATCGCGGCGGCGTCGCGCGGGCGCGCTCGGGCGAGGACCACGGCCTGCGCCGGATCGGTACGTCCAAGGATCGCGACCACCATGGAGCTGTCAGCGGTCCGCAGACGGCTGTACACGCGCTGCGTCGAAAGGGTGTCGGTGGTGTTCACGACCGCGAGCTCGTCCAACAGCGCGGCCGGGTTGCGCGACCCCCTCGCCGCGGCCGGGGCCGGGGCGTTGTCACAGATGAGCCGTACCGCCTTGCCCATCCCGGTCAGGTACACAGCGATCGAGGCAGCCGCGCCGACAGCCCATTCGAACGAGGACATGGGCCCCTGACCGGCCCAGACAGCGGACCGGGTGTCGAGGAACAGGGCCGCGTTGCTCGGGCGGAAGCTCTCTTCCTGGCGAACCATCAACTCGCCGGTACGGGCGCTGGTCCGCCAGTGAACCCGCCGGAGGTCGTCGCCGGGGTGGTAAGGGCGCGTGGAGAAGTCGTCTATACCAGTAGCGGATGCGCGCCGACGGCGGTGGGTGCTGATCGTGGTGTGGCTGCCCGGACGGGCCAGGGGCAAAGTCTCCACCGGAGGGGTCACGATCAGTTCGTCGCGGCTGCGGAACGTCCGCGTGAGCTCGCAGAGCCCAAAGGGATCCGTGATCCGGATCGCCATCGGCCCGATCAGGTACCGGCCACGAAGCTGAGGACGAAGCTTGTAGGTGAGGTACCGGGCGCCCCCCGCCTCCACCCGGTCGAGTACGAACCGGGCCCGGAGCCCAAGACGGTCTGGGACCTCGTCATCGACCAGCAGCACCGAGGAGGGACGTCCACTCATGTTGTCGATCCGGATGCTGACCGCCGCGGCGCCGCCCACGGCCACGCGAGCGGGAACGAGAAGACGGTGGCACGCGAGCCGGTAGCGGGTCTTGCAGACGAACGCCGCCGCGCACACCGGCAGTGCCAACAGCAGCATGCCGACGCGGAGCAGGTCCTCCTCGCCGACGGTCGCGGCCAGCGCGCAGCAGGCCAGCCCGGTGGCCACGAAGCACAGCCCGCGGATGGTCAGCGCGCGCATCGCCGCCAGGAAGTCGAGCACGGAAAATCAGCGGCCGCGGTGCGGTGGACGTGCCCCAAGGCGTGGGATGGGGACGCGCGCGACGATCTCCGTAATGATCCGGGAGGCGACGTCGGCTATGGATACGTCCGACATCGCGACATCGGGGTTCACCAGCAGCCGGTGCGCGAGCACTGGCGCGGCCATCGCCTGAACGTCGTCGGGGAGAACGAACGCGCGGCCGTCGAGGGCGGCCCGCGCCCGAGCGGTCCTGACGACGTGCAGCGTCGCGCGGGGAGAGGCGCCCAGGATGAGCTCGGGATGCCGGCGGGTGGCCGTCACGAGGTCGACGATGTAGCGGCGCACATCGTCGGACACATGCACCGCGCGTACCAGGGTGACCAGTTTGGCGATCTCGTCGGCGTCGGTGACGGGGCTGATCCCGTCCAGTGGCTCGGCGGTACCATGGCTGTTGATCATAGCAAGTTCGGCCACGGGCGACGGGTAGCCCATGGACACCCGCGCGGTGAAACGATCGCGCTGCGCTTCCGGCAGCGGATGGGTGCCTTCCATCTCGATCGGGTTCTGGGTGGCTATGACCATGAACGGCGACTCCAGGTGGTAGGTCACGCCATCGATGGTGACCTGGTGTTCCTCCATGCATTCCAGGAGTGCCGACTGCGCCTTGGGAGCGGCGCGGTTGATCTCGTCGCCGACGACGATGTTGGCGAACACCGGACCGGGCCGGAACTCGAAATCCCGGGTGTCCTGGTTGTAGACGCTCACCCCGGTGACGTCGCTGGGCAGCAGGTCCGGGGTGAACTGGATACGGCGGACCCGGGCATCGATCGAACGCGCGAGGGCCTTGGCGAGCATCGTCTTCCCCACACCGGGCACATCCTCGATGAGCAGGTGGCCGCCGGCCAGCAGTACGATCAGCGCGGTTCTGACCACTTCGGGCTTGCCGTCTATGACGGACCCGACGGACTGGGCCACTCGCGTCGCGACATCCGCGAGGTGGTGCAGGCCGGTCCCCGGCTCGCGCCACTGCATGACGCCGGGCTCCGTCACCGTCACGTCGGTCTCCGTCCTCAGGTCAGCTGCGTCAGTCGGCAGGGTGGGCCCGGCGGGCCCAGGCACTCCACGAGTGTGACATCCATGCGGCCGATGGCCTTCATGCGTGGAGAATCATCCGGCCACCGATGTCCGGAAAGCGTACTGATTCGTGGCGGCATTCGATCGTAGCTGCCACGACTGTTACTCGCAGGTGTTTTTGCCATGTTTGGCCAAAGGCCACATTGACTTCGCATTCATGATCCATGCGCATCGGCGCTTGTGGGCTTCGAGGGGTGTGTCCGGAGTGTCGGAGGGCTTCCAGGTGGGGGAGAGTGGGGTACAGTGGCGCGCAGTGGGGGACGGACGCACTCGCAGGCCAACCAGAGCGGGACTGGCTGGCCTTGAGCCTCTCGGGTCTGGGCGAGGAGGGCGCCGATGTTCCTCGGTAGCCACACGCCACGACTCGACGACAAAGGCCGGCTCACGCTGCCGGCGAAGTTCCGTGATGAGCTGGAAGGGGGGCTTGTGATTACCAAGGGGCAGGAGCGATGTCTCTACGTGTTCCCTATGGTTGAGTTCACCCGGATCAGCGAGTCCCTGCGGACGGCTCCCGTTACGGCAAAGGCGCTTCGGGATTACAGCCGTGTCTTCTTTTCCTCGGCATCGGACGACGTTCCCGACCGGCAGGGCCGGATCACCATCCCACCCGCGCTCCGGACCTACGCGGGTCTCACTCGCGACTGCGTGGTGAACGGCGCGAACACCCGGGTGGAGATCTGGGACGCGTCCCGTTGGGACGCCTATCTCGCCAGCCAGGAGGAGAACTTCGCCGCGCTTTCCGAGGAGGTGCTGCCCGGCGTCATCTAGGAGGCCAATGGGCGCGTGATCATGTTTCTTCGCGTGGCGGCCTTGGCCTCAGGGGACGCGGTGCTGGACGCACGCGAAGACGGGATACGGGCGTGCGCCGAGGTCTCCCCCCGCTCTTCACCGGACGTCACTTCCCCGGTGTCCGGTGACGCGAGCGGGGCGGGACCTGGGCACATGCCGTGCTTTCGGGGCCAGGTTGCGATGTGTGCAACCTGGGCTCAGGCAGGTCGCTCGTCAGTTGTGTGATTTATATCTTTGTTTTTCGTATCTTCACCTGCCGTGGCTTGGTATTGCCGCGGTTGACCGCCCGCCGCGAGGTTCACGAGCAGTTCGAGGAGGTCGAGGTGGACGCCACGCACACCCCGGTTCTCTCCGACCGTGTTGTCGCCCTGTTGGCGCCCGCGCTGGGCGAGCCTGGGGCGGTGGTGATCGATGCCACAGTGGGACTCGCGGGTCATGCGAGCGCGCTGCTCGCCGCATCCCCCGATGTCCGTCTGGTCGGCCTTGACCGTGACCCGCAGGCGCTGGGGCAAAGCCGTGCTCGGCTGGCGGCCGAAGACGACCGGGTCACCTTGGTCCACGCCGTGTACGACCAGCTGCCCGCCGTTCTTGACATGCTCGGCCTGGCCGAGGTGCACGGCGTGCTGTTCGACCTCGGGGTGTCCTCGTTGCAGCTCGACTCCGACGAGCGGGGATTCAGCTATTCCCGCGACGCTCCGCTGGACATGCGGATGGATCCGACCAGGGGCCGGACCGCTGCGGATGTCGTCAACACCTACGGTGTCGACGAACTTGCCCGGGTCCTGCGCGAGTACGGAGAGGAACGGTTCGCCCGCCGGATCGCCTCGGCTGTGGTCGCTGAACGCGCTCGTGAACCGTTCACCTCGTCGGCCCGACTTGTTGACCTTGTTCGTCGGAGCATTCCGGCGGCTACTCGGCGTACCGGGGGAAATCCGGCAAAGCGCACGTTCCAGGCGTTGAGGATCGAGGTCAACGGCGAGCTCGAGGCGCTGGCGCGGGCCCTGCCCGCGGCTCTCGACGCGCTCGCCGTTGGGGGGAGGCTCGTCGTGCTTGCCTACCATTCGCTGGAGGACCGCATGGTCAAGCGGGCGCTGGCGGCCAGGGTACGGCTTGATGCGCCGCCGGGCCTGCCAGTGATCCCGCCGGAGGCTGTCCCGACGATGCGGTGGCTCACCCGCGGCGGTGAGCCACCGCCACCGGATGAGGTGGCGGCCAACCCGCGAGCGGCCGCGGCGAAACTGCGTGCGGTCGAGCGGACGCGCCGTGGCGCGGCATGACCGCCCCCGCCCCTCCGCTGCCGCGCCGGCTGAGGACCAGGACGCGGCCAGCGCTCGACACCGGCCGCGTGCCGTCGCGTGCTGCCGCCCGGCCCGCCTCGGCCGCGGCATCCGGCGACACGGCCATCCCGATTCCCTCCCTGGGCGGCCGGACCGGTGCCGCGCCGCTCCTTGACCGGCCGTCACGGCGTTCGTACCCAACACGGCGGGTATCCCAGCCGTCGCCTCTTGCGGCTTCGCGCCCGCTGCCTCGCGGCCATGCGCCACGCGCACCGTTCGTGATCCTGTTACTGCTGCTCATGGGTGCCGGTCTGATGTGTCTGTTGCTGCTCAACACGGCGCTCGCGCAGAACGCCTTCCTGGTTCACAACCTGCAGAAGTCCTCGGCGGCGCTCTCGGACGAGGCGCAGGCGCTCTCGCTGCGTCTCGACCAGTTGTCCGACCCGGCGAACCTTGCCGCCAGGGCAACCGATCTCGGCATGGTATCTGGTGGTATTCCCGTGTATCTGCCGTCCGGTACCCCGTTGCCACCCGGTGCCCGCGTGATCGATACCGACCCGGTGTCAGGAGCGATCGTTATCGTGGTGTCGAGTGCGCGGCAGCCGGCCACCGCCACGGGGGCGGCCGGAGGCGCCCCGGCCACCGGCAGGCCGGCCGGAAGCGCGCGGTGACCTCCACGCTCAACCGCTCGTCCCGGCGTGGCCGGTCGCGGCTGCGACTAGTTTCGGATCTTGGTCGACGGGTCGCCGACGATCAATGGATCGAGGGTGACGAGGCCGGCTTCACCGACGGCTACGCCGATCCCGACGGCCGCTGTTATCCCCGTCCGGATGACGATCGAGATGACGGCGCCGGCTGGGACGACGGTGCCGGCTGGGACGATGGTGTCGGCCGGGACGACGGTGCGTCCCGGCACGCCTCCGGCCCCGGCGGCCACCCCGTGGCCGGAGGACGACCCGGAGCACGACGCGGCCGCGGGGACGCGCGCCCCGGTGGCCCCTCTGCGCGCGGTGGCGGCAACCGGGCGCGCACCCCGGGCGGCCGTCCGGTGCGGGCCCGCGGGGCCGGGGCACGCCGGCCACCGCCCCGCACGGGCCCAGCCCGTCCACCGCTGCGGCTGGGCAGTCCGCGCCGACGGCTGCGGGCCGCGGTCGTCATCCTGTGTTTGCTGCTGATCGTGCTCGCCGGCCGGCTGACACAGCTGCAGGCGTTCCAGGCGTCCACCTACGCCCGGCGCGCCGAGCAGGAGCGGCTGCACATCGCGGCGTTGCCCGCGGTCCGTGGTGTCATCACCGACCGCGGTGGGGCGGTGCTGGCGCAGGATGTCGACGCGCGCTCGGTGTACGCGGACCCGCGCAACATCACCGATGCCCGTGCCGTCGCCAACCTGCTCGCCCCCATCCTTCAGGTGCCCGCGGACGCCCTGGTGGCCAAGTTCAGGAGCAGCGGACGTTTCGTCTACCTCGCCCGTGGGCTCGACCCGGCCGTGGGCGCGACGGTGACCAAGCTCCAGCTGGCCGGTATCGGTGTCCTGGAGGAGCGCCGCCGGCTGTACCCGTCCGGTTCCCTGGCTTCCAACGTCGTGGGTTTCACCACGGTCGGTGACAATGATGTCCTCGTGGGCGGTGGCGGTATCGAAGGCGCCTACGATCGGGTGCTGCGTGGCATCGACGGGGCGCGCCGCGTCGAGATGGATCCGGCGGGCCGGCCCATCCCGTCCGCGGCGAGCCGGGAATCCGATCCGGTGCCGGGCTCGAGCGTGCGGCTCACGCTCGACCGCGACATCCAGTGGGCCGCGCAGGGCGCGATCGCCGACGCGGTGCGCGCTACCCAGGCGGACGGCGGAAGCGTTGTGGTCATGGTCCCGGGCAGCGGGGACATCCTGGCGATGGCGGATGCGCCGGACTACGACCCCAACAAGATTGCCAGTGCTGATCCGTCGACGCTGAAGAACCGTGCCACCCAGGACGTCTACGAGCCCGGGAGCGTCAACAAAGTGATCACTATGGCCGCGGCGATAGACCGCGGCCTGATCTCGCCGGAGACGCCGGTGACGGTGCCGTCGAGTATGCGCATCGCGGGCCAGACCTTCATGGACGCGGAGCCGCACGGTGTGGAGCACCTCACCGCGGCCGGGGTGCTGGCGCGGTCGAGCAATCTCGGGACGATCCAGATCGCGAGCAGGATCGGTTCCGCCAACCTGGAGACCGCGCTGCGCGCCTTCGGGCTCGGGTCAAAGACCGGGCTGCGGTTCCCGGGCGAGAGCGCGGGCATCCTCAAACCATCGTCGGCCTGGGATCCCCAGCAGGCCGCCACGATCTCCTATGGACAGGGAATGTCCGCGACCGCGATCCAGATGGCGTCGGTCTACGCGACCATCGCCAACGGCGGGGTGCGGGTCGCGCCTCGTCTGGTGGAGAGCACCACCTCACCGGACGGGGCCGTGCACACCACGCCTCGCGACCCTGGCACCCGGGTGGTCGCCGCGAGCACCGCCACGACCATCTCGCAGATGCTGGAAGCGGTGGCCACCGACTCGGGGACCGCGCCGCTGGCGGCCATCGACGGGTACCGCGTCGCGGGCAAGACCGGAACGGCCCAGCGGCTCGGCCCGTCCGGTCACTACAGCGGCTATGTCGCCTCGTTCGTGGGCTTCGCCCCCGCCGACCAGCCCAGGGTGGTGGTGGAGGTGGTACTCGACAACCCCCGCGACGGCCACTTCGGCGGGACGGTCGCCGCGCCGGTGTTCCAGAAGGTGATGACCTTCGCGCTGGCGACGCTCGCGGTGCCCCCGCCTGGCACAACAGCACCCAGGTTCGTTCTCGATCGCGATGCCAGGCGCTGACCGGTCGCGGGCTCGGGACGGCTGGATACTAGGGTCGGTGCCGTGACCTCACCGGTGTTGCGTCCGGTCGCCCCGCCGGCGCGGGTGCTCACCGACCTGATGTCCCGATGCGTTGATCTTGTTTCTCTCGGTGCTCCGCCAGGAGGGGTTGTCGTCCGCGGTATCACCCATGATTCACGGGCGGTCCAGCCAGGCGATCTTTACGCGGCGCTGCCAGGCGCTCGCGTGCACGGCGCGGCCTTCGCCGAGCAGGCGCTCGCGGCCGGTGCCGTGGCCGTGCTCACCGATCCGGCCGGTGCCGACCGGGTAGCCCAGCTCCCGGCCGGGCGGGCCGGGGTACCTGTGCTTACCAGCGCCGACCCGCGCGCCGTGCTGGGAACAGCCGCGTCGTGGGTCTACGGCGACCCGTCACGCTCCCTGCGGCTGCTGGGCGTCACCGGTACCAACGGCAAGACAACCGTGGCATATCTGCTGGAGGCAGGGCTGCGTGCTGCCGGTCACACGACCGGGCTGCTCGGCACCATCTCGACGCGGGTAGCCGGTGCCGCGGTCCCCTCGGTGCGTACCACCCCGGAGGCGACCGACCTACAGGGGCTGCTTGCGGTCATGGTCGAACAGGGAGTGACAGCGGCGGCGATGGAGGTCTCCAGTCACGCTATCGCGCTGCACCGGGTGGATGGGATCGGTTTCGCCGGTGTGGCCTTCACCAACCTCAGCCAGGATCATCTCGACTTCCACCCATCCATGGAGGCCTACTTCGCGACCAAGGCCGCCCTGTTCACCCCCGAGCGGACCGAGGTGTCCGTCATCGACACCGACACCCCGTGGGGACGCCGGCTCGCCACCGCGGTCCCCACGGCGGTGACCTGCGGGCGCGCTGCTGACGCGCGCTGGCGTGCGAGCGACGTCGTCGCCGGTCCCGCGGGAAGCACCTTCCGCGCGCACGGCCCACACGGGGTGGACGTCGAGGTGCGCATCGCGCTGCCTGGCGCCTTCAACGTCAGCAATGCCCTGGTGGCGCTGGCGCTGCTCGTCACCACCGGGGTGGAGGCCGGCACCGCCGCGGCCGGGCTCACGGCCCTGCCCGGCGTGCCGGGCAGGATGGAGCGGATCGACGCGGGCCAGCCCTTCGTCAGCCTTGTCGACTACGCCCATACCCCGGACGCGGTGGAGACGCTGCTGAGTACCGTGCGGGCGTTGGTCGACGGGCGTGTGATCATCGTGCTCGGCTGTGGTGGCGATCGTGATCGCGGCAAGCGTGCCCTGATGGGAGCCGCCGCGGTCCGCGGCGCCGATATAGCGATCTTCACCAGTGACAACCCCCGGTCGGAGGATCCGGAAATGATCATCGCTCAGATGCGCGCGGGCGCCGCGACGCTGCCTTCCGGGGGCGCCGATGGTGTGCTGGTGGAGGTCGACCGTGCCGCGGCGATCCGTCTCGCGGTGAGCCTGGCCAGACCCACGGACGCGGTCGTGGTGGCCGGCAAGGGACATGAGACCGGGCAGGAGCGCGGCGGTGTCGTGACACCCTTCGACGACCGGGACGTGCTGCGGGCGGAGCTGGCCCAGGCCGGCACCGGATCGCGTCCGGGCCTCGGCCGCAGAGGTGCTCACCGGTGATACCGCTTTGCCTGCGTGAGGTCGCGGCCGTCGTCGGCGGCCGGCTCGACGCCGTGCCCGATCCGGACGCGCCGGTCACCGGTGTTGTGATCGATTCGCGCCAGGTCGGTGCCGGTGCGTTGTTCGTCGCCGTGCCCGGTGCCCGGGTTGACGGCCACGACTTCGCCGCGGACGCGGTACGGGCCGGCGCGGTCGCGGTGTTGGCGGCCCGGCCGGTCGGCGTACCGGCGGTCGTGGTCCCCGACCCCACGGCCGCGCTCGCGGCGCTCGCCACCGAGGTACGCACCCGCTCGTCGGCGACGGTTGTCGCCGTGACCGGATCGTCTGGCAAGACCACCACGAAGGATCTGCTCGCCGATCTGCTGGGTGAGCTGGGACCGACGGTCGCCGCGCCCGGTTCGTTCAACAACGAGATCGGGCTGCCGCTGACGCTGCTGGGCCTGGAGCCGACCACCGGGTTCGTCGCGCTGGAGATGGGCGCTCGTGGCCTCGGCCATGTCGCCGCCTTGTGCGAGGTGGCCCGGCCCGACGTCGGGGTCGTGCTGAACGTCGGCTCGGCGCATGTCGGTGAGTACGCGGACGGGCGTGCCGGGATTGCTCGGGCCAAGGCCGAGCTCGCCGAGGCCGCGTCGGGCGCCGCCGTGCTGAACATCGACGATCCGCTGGTCGCGGCCATGGCCACCCGGGCTCGCGGTGATGTGATCATGTTTGGTGAGAGCGCTCGGGCTGACGTGCGGGCCGACGGCGTGCGTGTCGACGACCGCGGGCGCGCGCGGTTCGACCTGCTCACGGCCGGCGAACGGCATCCCGTCTCGTTGAACCTCGTCGGCGCGCACTACGTCGCGGCCGCGCTGGCCGCGGCGGCGGCCGCGATCCGTCTCGGACTGTCCCCGCGGCGAGCCGCGGCCGCGTTGTCCCACGCCCAGGCCCGCAGCCGTTGGCGGATGGAGGTCACCGTGACCGGCAACGGCGTCACCGTCATCAACGACGCCTACAACGCCAACCCGGAATCGATGCGGGCGGCGTTGAAGACACTGGTCGAGATGAGTCGCGGCCGGCGGGCCTGGGCTGTGCTCGGGGGCATGGGAGAACTCGGCGCGGCCGCGGACGACGAGCACGACGCGCTCGGCCGGCTGGTGGTCCGCCTGGGTGTGCCGCGGCTGGTGGTGGTGGGGGCCGAGGCTCGCCGGATACACCTCGGGGCGTCGCTGGAGGGCTCGTGGTCAGGGGAGTCCGTCTGGGTAGCGGACGTCGAGGCGGCCTGCGGGCTGCTGCGGGAGCGAGTGGCGCCAGGTGATGTCGTGCTGGTGAAGGCATCCCGGGCATTCGGGCTGGAGCGGATCGCGGACGACCTCGCGGCCGGTGAACCGACGGGCCCCGCCCGGCCTGTCGAGCGAGGTGCGCACGGGTGAGAGGCGTACTGGTCGCCGCGCTGGTAGCCCTCGTGGCGTCGCTGCTGGGCACACCATCGGTCATCCGCCTGTTCCGCCGGCGGGGTTACGGACAGGAAATTCGCGAGGACGGGCCGTCAAGCCACCTTACCAAGCGTGGCACACCCACGATGGGCGGCACGGTCATCATCCTGGCGACGCTGGCCGGCTACTTCGTCGCGCATCTGATCACGATGAACGGATTCACCGCGTCCGGGTTACTGGTGCTACTGGTCATGACCGGTCTGGGGATGGTCGGTTTCCTCGATGACTACATAAAGATCCGCAAGCAGCGCAGTCTCGGGCTCACCGCGCGGACCAAGTTCGCCGGTCAGGCCGCGGTGGCGCTGGCATTCGGCCTGCTGGCCGTCCGCTTCAAGAACGCCAACGGCCTGCTGCCGGGGTCGACGTTTGTTTCGATCGTTCGGGACACCGATTTCTCGATCGGTTTGATCGGTTTTCCGCTGCTCGCCTGGATAATCATTGCGGCGACGTCGAACGCGGTGAACCTCACCGACGGGCTGGACGGCCTGGCCGCCGGTACCTCGGCGATGGTGTTCGGCGCCTATGTGGTGATTTCCTTCTGGCAGTTCGGCAATCTCTGCGGGCGCGGTCCCGCGCAGGACGGCTGCTACTTCGTCCGCGACCCGCTGGACGTGGCGCTGGTCGCGGCCGCGGCCATGGGCGCCTGTTTCGGATTTCTGTGGTGGAACGCGAGCCCGGCGAAGATATTCATGGGTGACACCGGCTCGCTGGCCCTCGGCGGGGCGTTCGCGAGTATCGCGATCGTCAGCCGGACCGAGTTGTTGCTGTTCGTCCTCGGCGGGCTTTTTGTGGTCGAGACGCTTTCGGTGATCATTCAGGTCGCCTTCTTCAGGGCCACCCGGAAGCGGGTCTTCAACATGGCGCCGATCCACCACCACTTCGAACTGGCTGAGTGGCCGGAGACCACGGTCATCATCCGCTTCTGGATTGTCTCCGGACTCGCCGTGGCGTTCGGGCTCGGGCTGTTCTACGCGGAGTTCCTCTCGCACGGTGGTTCCTGATGTGTATCCTCGACGCAGGCGGTCCCGGCCGGTGGTGGCGGGGTGTCCGCCATGTTGTCCCGGGGTTTCCGGTTATGGATTAACATCAGTGGCCAGCCACGTTGAAACGGACGGTACCGGACGTTGAGAGCCGACAGCTGGCGAGGTCGTCGGAGATGACTGCCGGCGTGGCGGCATCGCGGTTTCGCCGAACACCGTCCGGCCTGGAGGTACTGTGCTGGCCGGGCTTTGATGACCGGCTGGTGGATGTCTTTGTCACCACCCGTACCGGCGGTGTTTCCCGCGGCGCCTACACCTCACTCAATCTGAGTCTGCGGGCCGGGGACGACGACGCGGACGTACTGGCGAACCGGGCGACAGTGGCCGAGGCTCTCGGTGCCACCGTGGACGACTTCGTGTTCTGCGCCCAGGCACACAGCCCGAATATCGCCATCGTGACCGATGAGCACCGTGGGCGGGGCAGCCGTTCGGCCTCGGACGCGCTGCCGCTGACCGACGGGCTTGTGACCAGGGCGCCCGGGATTGCGCTGGCTGTCCTGGCGGCGGACTGCGTCCCGGCCGTTCTGCATGATCCGGTCGCCGGGGTGCTCGCGTGTGTGCATGCCGGCTGGCGCGGGACCGTGCGCGGCGCCGTCCCCGCGGCGCTGGCGGCCATGCGGCGGCTGGGCGCCGCCGCATCGAATGTCGTCGCCGGTGTCGGGCCCGCGATCGACCCGGACCGTTACCAGGTTGGGGCGGAGGTCGTGGCCGCCGTCCGGGCCGCCTTCGACGGGCGCGCGGACGAGGTGATCCGCGCCGACGGGCTCGGGAAGTGGACGTTTGACGTGGCCGGAGCGAACGTCATGCAGCTGGTTGCCGAGGGCGTGCCGGAACGTCAGATCCACGTCGCGGGGGTGGGCACCGGTCCGGGCACGCCCTTTTTCAGCCACCGGGCGGAGAACCCGTGCGGACGGTTCGCCGCGGTGGCCCGCCTGCGCGGGAAGGACGTTCTGTGATCGGGCCACCGCGGCGTGGCGAGAGTTTTCGCTATGTGGGCTACGACATCGACCCGTCGTATGACCGGCTCGTGTGCCGCTACCGCCTGGACGGGCGGGAGTTCCGCGAGGACGTGACGTTCCCCGGCGGCGGGGCATGGAGCGAGCCCGCGGTGGCCGAAGCGGCCCGCCTGGTGTTCCTGCTGACGGCGGTCTCCTACTACAAGACGGCGGCCCCGCCGGTCGTCGACCTCGGTGATACCGCGGTCACCGGCCTCGAGCGTGCCTTCCTGCGAGAGTTCTATCTCGACGGCCTGGGGGAGTTCGCGCACCGTAACAATCTTGATCTTTCCGGGCTGCAGATCATCGGCCCGGCGCTGGCGCGCGAAACGCCGGTGGCTGTCAGCCCCGACGAGGGCCGGCCGCTGGTGCCGTTCGGCGGCGGGGTGGACTCCATCGTCACCGCGGAGCTGCTGCGCCCCCGGGCCAAGGACCCGGCGCTGTTTGTCGTCAACCATCCCGGTGACCGCTTCGAGGCCATCGAACGGGCCGCCGCTGCCACCGGCCTGCCGGTCCTCCGGGCGGAGCGGCTCATCGACACCCAGGTGCTGCGCTCGGCGGAACTCGGTTTCCTCAACGGGCATGTCCCGGTCACGGGAATTCTTTCGGTGATCGCCGTGATGGCCGCCGCGCTGGACGGGCGGGACGCGGTGGTGATGTCCAACGAGTGGTCGGCCTCCGCGGGCACCATCACGGTCGACGGCCGCTCCATCAACCACCAGTACTCCAAGGGCGAGGCGTTCGAGACCGCCCTGCGGTCGGTCCTCGTCGAGGCTCTCGGCGGCAGGCCGGAGTACTTCTCCCTGCTACGCCCGTTCACGGAGTTGTGGATCGCCCGGCGGTTCGCCGCGCTGCCCCAGTACTTCGACCACTTCCGCAGCTGTAACCGCGCTTTCCACATCGATCCCGCTCAGCGGCTGGACCGCTGGTGCGGCCAGTGTGACAAGTGCTGTTTCATCGATCTGATCCTTTCCCCCTTCCTGGACGAGCCGACGCTGCGGCAGGTCTTCGGCGGGCGTGAACCACTGGCTGACGTGGCGTTGCTGGGTCGTTTCCGTGCGCTGCTGGGCCTGTCCGCGGACAGCAAGCCCTGGGAATGCGTCGGCGACGTCACCGAGTGCCGGGTGGCTACCCTGCTCGCCGCCGGGCGCCGTGACCGGGCCGCCTCGCCCGTGCTCGCCGCGCTTGGCCCGCTACCGGGAGAGCCCACGCCCGAGGAGCTGCTCGTCCCGCATGGCCGACACTTCGTCCCGGACCGGTATGCGCCCGACGATCTCCTGGTCTGACCTGCGTGGCCGCGCGGTCGGTCTGTACGGGATCGGCCGTGAGGGCGAGGCCAACCTGCGGGCCTGCCGGGCGCGGGGGATCGAGCCGGTGCTCGTTGACGACGCCCCCGCCCGGACGGACATCGAGGGCAGGCCACTGTTGGTGACCGCGCTGGGTGGCTTCGATGCGCTCACTCATTGTGATGTCGTTGTCAAGGCTCCTGGAATTTCGCGGTACGGCGAGACCGTGCGAAAGCTTGAGCGGCTCGGGGTGCCGGTGGTCGGTGGAGTGGGGCTGTGGCTCGCCGAGGCGGACCGGTCGAAAGTGGTCTGCGTGACGGGAACCAAGGGCAAGAGCACGACGTCCGCGGTTGCCGGGCACCTGCTGACCCGACTCGGTTACCGGTGCCTGGTCGCAGGCAACATCGGGATGCCACCGCATGATCCGTTCGCGGGCGACGGGTACGACTTCTGGATCATTGAGGTGTCCAGCTACCAGGCGACCGACCTGGCGTGCTCCCCGCCGGTGGTCGCTGTCACCTCGCTGCATCCCGACCACCTGCCATGGCACGGTGATGATCCGGAGAACTACTTTCGGGACAAACTGTCCGCCTGCTCCCAGCCCGGTGCCGACCTCACCATCGCCAACGGTGACAGCGACCTGATCCGCGCCCACCGGCAGCTGCTCGGGCCCAGGGTGCGGTGGGTGTGTGCGGACGCCGCGGCGGACGGCGACTGGCTGCGGCAGCTGGGGCTGCTCGGTCTCCACAACCGGCGTAACGCCCTGATCGCCGGCGCCTGTCTGCGGGCACTCGGCGTACCCGAGGCGGACGACGGCGACAAGCTGCGTACCGCGGCGGAGGGGTTCCGCGGGCTGGACAGCCGGCTCCAGGTGATCGGAGAAGTGGACGGGGTCTGTTTCGTCGATGACAGCCTGTCCACCAACGTCCTGCCGACACTCGCCGCTGTCGAGGCCTTCGGTGACCGCAGGATCGCCGCGGTCGTGGGCGGCCAGAGCCGGGGTATCGACTACCGGCCGCTGGCCGTTGGTCTACGCACCCGCACCTTGGACACACTTGTCCTCACCGTGCCGGACAACGGCCCCGACATCCGCCGGCAGGTCACCGAGGCTGGTGCCGGCCCGCATGTCACGATCGTGGACGCGCCTGACCTCACCGCCGCCGTGCTTGAGGGCTACCGGTGGGCCAGGCCCGATGGCATCGTTCTGTTGTCACCCGCGGCGCCGAGCTTCGGGCGCTTCCGTGACTACCGCGAGCGTGGCGCCGCCTTCGCGCTCGCCATGCGGGCCTGCGCCGCCACCGCGCGACAGTAGCTGCCGCCACCGCGCGACAGTCGGTTGAGAGCGCTTATCCGCACAGAACGTGTGTACTGCTCACGGAGCATCCGGCGGTACCAGGACGTTCGGGTTGAGGATGCCCGCGGGGTCGAAGGCCTTTTTGATCCGCCGGAACACGGCGATCTCGACCGGTGAACGGTTGAGCGGCAGCCAGCGGTGCTTGGCTGTGCCGATCCCGTGCTCGGTGCTGATGCTGCCACCGTTCGCGGCGACGAGCCGGAACACACTGTCCTCCACCCACTCGCCGGCGGTACCCGCGCCGGTGACGTTCACGTGCACACTGCCCTCGGCGACATGCCCGAACAGCCAGGCTCTCGCCCGCGGCGCGATACTCCTGACGGTGTCGGGCACGGCCTCGACGAACGCGGGCAGGCCGGCGAGCGGCAGGGTGACATCCATTTTCACCGGTGTCCCGTGCGTACTGATCGATTCGGTGTGCCGTTCCCGGTAGGCCCACAGGGCCTCGCAGCCGCGTTGGTCGCCCGCGAGCGAGGCGTCGGTGACGCCGGCCAGACCGGCGACGGCCTCCGCCAGCGTGTTCAGCGGTGTCTCGCCGTCGGCCGCGTCCCCACTGACCTCGACGAGGAGGTAGGCCGCGTGCGTTCCGCGCAGCGGCCGGGACAGGCCACATGCCTCCGTTACGAGATCCAGGCCCGCGGCGAGCATGAGTTCGGCCGCGGCGAGTCCGGGCAGGCTGTTTCGCAGCAGGGACGCCGCCGCGACCGCGTCCGGTACGGACGCAAGGCCGAGCAGACCCACCGCCCGCGCACGGGCGGCCGGCACCAGCCGGACCCGTGCCGCGGTGATCACACCGAGCGTGCCCTCGCTACCAGCAAGCAGTGAGGGCAGATGGTAGCCGGTATTGTCCCTGGCGAGGCCGGCGAGGTGGGAGACCACACTGCCGTCGCCGAGGACCGCCTCCACGCCGAGCAGCTGCGCCCTGGTGTCCCCGTACCGGAGTACCCGCAGGCCACCGGCGTTCGTGGCCACGGTGCCGCCGATCGTGGCCGTGTCCCGGCTCGCGAGATCGACGCCGTAGGCCAGCCCCGCCGCGGACGCCGCGGCGCGCAGCACGCTGATCGGTACGCCGGCACCGACGGTGGCCTGGCCGGCGGCAGTATCGATCAACGGGGGGTCCGCGAGGCCGCGCAGGCTGAGCACGATCTCCCCGCGGGTCGGCACGCCGCCGCCGACAAGCCCGGTGTTGCCGCCCTGGGGCACCAGTGGTATCTCGTGCTCCGCGCACACCTGGACGATGGCCGCCACCTGCGCGGTGTCCACCGGACGCAGCACCGCCACCGTCCGCCCGACGAATCGGCCGGTCCAATCCCGGACGTACCCGGCCATGATTTCTGGATCCGTCAGCACCCGGGCGTCGCCGACCGTGTTTCGCAGCGTCTGGACCAGCTGGTTTCGTGACATGGTTCAGTGTCGTCTCAGAGTCGTGACCCCCGATCGGTGTTGTCGGTGGCGTTGACCGGACCGAGGGGAGCGGTTGTAACGATAGTGGCCGATCACATACACTATGTCAGGATTTGACCCCGTCGGGTTGTATATGCCGGCCGGAGGCCGCGGGCGGGCTGATGTGTGCTCGACACACCCATGATGGTCGGTGTCGAACAGGCTGGCGGCATGGACTATTCGATGGGGGACCATAACCGCGTTCACCCAGAAGAACCGCGTGACTCCGGCGGTGCTCTCGGTGGGCGTGTTGCATGTGTGTTCCTTGACGAGCAGGGGAGCGGGACGTGGTGACCGGGGGCGACGAGCCCACGCTCGGTATGCCTGAGCGGGGCGGGCCGGCTGTCGACGGCACCCGGGTCCCCGTGCTTGCGCGGCCGCTGGCCTCCTACTACCTGCTGCTCTCCTCGGCTGGCCTGCTGTTGCTGCTCGGGCTGGTCATGGTGCTGTCGGCATCCAGCGTGCGGTCGTTCGACGAGCTGGGCTCGTCCTACGCGGTGTTCGCCCGGCAGGCGACCTGGGTGGGCATCGGCCTGCCACTGCTGGTGCTGGCCAGCCGGCTGCCCGTGCGGGTCTTCCGGGTACTGGCGTACCCGGTCATGATTGTCTCGTTGGTACTGCTGACGGTCGTGCTGACCCCGCAGTTCGGGAAGTCGATCAACGGTGCGCAGCGATGGATCGAGTTGGGCTCGTACACCCTGCAGCCCAGCGAGATCGCCAAGCTCGGCCTTGTGCTCTGGGGCGCGGATCTGCTGGTGCGTAAACGCAAGCTGCTGGGCGACTGGAAGCACCTGCTGGTCCCGCTTGTGCCCGGGGCGTTGCTGATCTGCGTCCTGATTATGCTTGAGCCCGACATGGGGACCACGATCGTGGTTTTGTTGATCATGCTCATGCTGCTGTGGGTGGTCGGGACGCCGCTGCGGGTCTTTGTCTCCATCAGCGGTGTGATCTTGTTGGCTGGCACCGTCCTGGCCATCCGGGAGCCGTACCGGTTCGAGCGGCTGCTGTCCTATCGCGACCCGTTCGCCGATGCCCATGACACCGGTTTCCAGGCGGTCCAGGGCTTGTACGCGCTGGCGTCGGGAGGGTGGTGGGGTGAGGGGCTCGGCGCGTCCCGGGAGAAGTGGCCGGGGCTGTTGCCCAACGCCCACACCGACTTCATCCTCGCGATCATCGGTGAGGAGCTGGGCCTGCTCGGCACATTGGTCGTCGTCATCCTGTTCGCCGTTCTCGGGTTCGCCGGCATCCGGGTCGCCCACCGCAGCGCTGACCCGTTCGTCCAGCTCGCCGCGGCATCCGCCACCGGCTGGCTGCTTGGCCAATCCATGATTAACATGGGCGCTGTGGTGGGCCTGCTCCCGATCACGGGAATCCCGCTTCCGCTGGTCTCGTTCGGGGGCTCCGCGCTGGTTCCCACGATGCTCACGGTCGGGATGCTGCTGTCGTTCGCCCGGCACGAGCCCGCGGCGACCGCGATGCTCAGTGCCAGGGCGGCAGCCCGGCGCGAGGCGCGGGAGGCAGGTGAGCCGGCGGCGGGCGGCGGGCGTCGTTTCCGGGCCCGCGCGCGGGTGGCCCGGGGCAGCCGCGGCGACAGCGGTGATGATGACGTTGCCGAGAGGATCTCCGCGGCCGCGCACCGTTGACCCGATGCCGAGACGGCCGCCCGCCGCGGGTGACAGATGATCGACAATCATGACGCCGGCCGCGCCGCACGAAGGCCGGGCCGTTGTCACGGCTGGCCGTCCCCAGGATAGTTTTCCCCGAATGGCGTCCCGGCCGAGGGGTGGAGGATGGGATGAGCGACAGCGAGTCGGTCGAGGCGATCCTGCCGGGGCCGGTTCCGCTCGCCCGGCGGATGGGTGAGATCGGGACGTGGGTGATGCGTGACCCGCTGCGGCTCGGCGAGGTCCGTGACGTCATCTCGCTCGCTGGTGGGCTGCCGGCCGGGGAGACACTGCCCGCGGCGGAGATCGGTGCGGCCGTGCACCAGGTGGCGACCTCGAAGGCAGCGACGGCCGCGTTGCAGTACTCGGCGGCTGAGGGCCTTCCCGCGCTGCGCGCCTGGATCGCGGACCGGGCGTCGGTGGACCGTGGGCGCCCGGTCGACCCGAGCCAGGTCGTGGTGACCGCCGGTGGGCTGCAGGGCCTGGACATCATCGCGCGTGCCCTGCTCGACCCCGGGGATCTTGTAGCCATTGACGAGCCCGTCTTCCCGGGTTCCCTGCACTGCCTGGAGATGTACCAGCCGGAGTTCCTGGCGATCCCGGTTGACGACGACGGCCTGGATGTCGGCGCGCTCGCCGAACGGCTGGCCGGCGGCCAGCGTCCCAAACTCGTCTACACGGTCGCGACCTTCCATAATCCGACCGGGGCCACGCTCACCGATGCCCGGCGGCGGCAACTCGCGGAGCTGGCCGAGCGGTACGGGTTCCTGGTGGCCGAGGACGAGCCGTACCCGGCACTGCGCTTCCGGGGAGATCCCGTGCCACCGGTTGCCACCTATGGTGATCGAGTCATCACGATCGGATCCTTTTCCAAGACGCTCGGACCGGGGCTGCGGGTCGGCTGGGTGCTGGTGCCGCCCGCGCTCGTGGACGCGGTAGGCCGCGCGAAGCTCTGGTCGGACCTGCATACCTCCACGCTGACGCAGTACGCCCTGCTTGAGCTCTTCGGCCGGGAGGGCTGGTACGACGCGCACCTGGCGACCCTGCCGGCCATCTACGGACGGCGGTGCGCGGCTCTGCGTGCCGCCATCAGCGAGCATCTGGCGGGGATTGTCGAGGTCAACGATCCCGCTGGCGGGCTGTTCGTCTGGGGGCGGGTCGTCGCGCCCGGCCTGTCCGCGGACGACCTGCTCGACGCCGCGGTCCGCCGCGGGGTGACCTACGTGTCCGGTCCGCAGTTCGCTGTGCACAATCCCGACTCCACGACGATGCGGATGTCATTCGCGGGCAGCTCCCCGGAACGTCTTGAGCTCGCCGCCCGCCGGCTGTCCGACGCCGCGGCCGCGGCCCTCGAGTCGCGGGCCTGACGTCCTGACGTCCTGACGCGGGGAGGGCCGGCCGCGGTTGTGCTGTTCCTCTGTGCTGTTCCTCTGTGCTGTTCCTCGCGTCACCGGTGCGCCCGGCCGCGCGAGGCAGCGGCCGTCGCCGCCGCTGGTGGGACCCGGAGAGCGATCCGTCGCTGAGGTGTGTCATCGTCGTGGACGATGCTGAGGAGTGTGGTGCTCGCCGGCGGTGGCACGGCGGGCCATGTCGAACCTGCGCTGGCGGTCGCGGACGCCCTGCGGGCCGCTGACCCCCGGATGCGCCTGACCCTCCTGGGGACGGAGTCCGGGCTGGAGGCAAGGCTCGTGCCGGCCCGCGGGTACGAGCTGGTGACTATCCCGAAGGTGCCGCTGCCCCGTAAACCCACGCCGTCCCTGCTCACCGTGCCCGGCAGGCTCGCCGGGGCGGTCAGCCAGGCGTCGGCGGCGCTGCTGCGGGTGCGCGCGAGCGTGGTTGTGGGCTTCGGCGGGTACGTGTCCGTCCCGGCCTACCTCGCCGCGCGCCGGGCAGGCATCCCGATCGTCGTGCACGAGGCCAACCCGGTGCCGGGGGTGGCGAACCGCATCGGTGCCCGGTTCACGTCTTTTGTGGCGGTGTCCTACCCGGGCACTCCGTTGCGCGGCGGTCGGCTCACCGGTATCCCGCTGCGTCCGGAGATTCTGAGTCTGGACCGGTCGCCGACGGCCGCTCGGGCCGCCCGGATCAGCTACGGCCTGCACCCGGGTCACCCGACGCTGCTGGTTTTCGGTGGTTCGCAGGGGGCTCGGCGGCTCAACGACGTGATCAGTGCGACGGCCAGGGAGATCACTGCGAGCGGGGTCCAGGTCCTGCACGCGGCCGGGCCCAAGAACGTCGACACGGTGCTCGCGGCGCTGCCCCCGGACCTGCCTGTGCCCTATGTGGTGCGGCCGTATCTCGATCACATGGCATCCGCGTACGCGGCGGCGGACCTGGCCCTGTGCCGGTCCGGCGCGATGACCTGCGCGGAGCTGGCCGCGGTCGGCCTGCCCGCTGTCTACGTTCCGCTTCCGCACGGTAATGGTGAACAGCGGCGTAATGCCCTGGCGACGGTGGAGGCCGGCGGCGGTCTGCTGGTCGACGATGCCGGGCTCTCCCCGGAGTGGGTGCGCGCGGAGCTGCTGGGCCTGCTTACCTCGGCCGAGCGGCTGGCGAAGATGGCGGCGGCCTGCGCCGGTTGCGGGCATCCTGGTGCCGTGGACGCGATCGTGTCGATGATCAGGGATGCCGCGGCCTCCCGCCGGCGGCAACCGGCACGCCACGCTGCCCGCTGAACCTCGGTCCGAGGCGATGGATGGGGCAAGATGTCAGCTGTGACAGCTCGGGCGCTACCGGACAACTTCGACCGCGTGCACCTCGTCGGGATCGGTGGCGCCGGTATGAGCGGCCTCGCGCGCCTGCTGCTGCGGCGCGGCGCGTTTGTGTCCGGAAGCGATGCCCGCGACACCCGTCACCTGGCCGCGCTACGGGCGCTCGGGGCGGAGGTGATGATCGGTCATGATCCACGGCATGTCGGCGACATCCATACGTTGATCTTTTCCCAGGCCATTCCGGCTGGGAATCCGGAGGTCGAGGAGGCGAGAAGGCGCGGCCTGCGCGTCGTCTCACGGGCCGCCGCGCTGGCCGCGC
The DNA here is from genome assembly GCF_917627385.1 of Protofrankia sp. CiT1. Lineage (GTDB taxonomy): Bacteria > Actinomycetota > Actinomycetes > Frankiales > Frankiaceae > Protofrankia. The sequence continues at coordinate 2,286 of NZ_CAKJTL010000133.1, read as the reverse complement.
TGATGCGGGGATTCCAGGGGCTCGCGGTCGCCGGTACCCACGGGAAGACGACGACCACGCTGATGGCCACCGTCGCCATGCAGGCATGTGGAGCCGACCCGTCATTCGTCACCGGTAGTGATATCAACGAGGCTGGCTCCAACGCGCATGCCGGTTCGGGTGAGATCTTCATCGCCGAAGCCGACGAGAGCGACGGCGGATTCCTCCTCCTCGAGCCGTTCGCGGCGGTCGTCACCAACGTTGAGGCCGATCATCTTGACTACTACCGTCAGCGTGCGGACGTCGACACGGCCTTCGCGCGGTTCGTCAGCGGCGTCGACCCGGCCGGCTTTGTGGTGGCCTGCCTGGACGACCCCGGCGCGGCCAGGCTCATCACCGCGCTGCGGGACAGCGAAGGCCCGAAGGCGCCACGGGTCACCACCTATGGCGAGTCGGTGGACGCCCACGTCCGGGTGGAGCTCGCGATGGTCTCGCCGACCGGTTCCACCTGTGAGGTGGTCGTGCGGGGCCGGCGGCTGGGCGAGCTGACCCTGCGGGTACCCGGGCGGCACAACCTGCTGAACGCCGCGGGCGCGCTGGCCGCCGGGCTGGAGCTCGGCCTGCCCGCGACTGGTCTGCTGGCGGGGCTGGCGGGGTTCGCCGGTGTCCGCCGCCGGTTTGAGGCCAAGGGCACCGTCGAGGGCATCCGGGTGATTGACGACTACGCCAACCATCCCACCAAGCTCATGGCTGTGTTGCGGACCGCCCGTGACGTTGCCGGCGGCGGCGGTGTCGTCGTCGCGTTCCAGCCGCACCTGTACAGCCGGACGGCGGCCTTCGCGGCCGAGTTCGGCGCCGCGTTGGGCCTTGCGGACGCTGTTGTGATCATGGATGTCTTCGGCGCGGGGGAGCGGGAGATCCCCGGGGCCGGTGGCGCGGCGATCGCCGCCCGCGTGCCGCTTCCCGCCGACCGGGTCGTCTACGAGCCATCCTGGTCGGCCGCGGCGGGCCGGGTCGCGGCGTTCGCGCGTCCGGGCGATCTGGTGCTCACGGTCGGCGCGGGTGACGTGACCCTGCTGGGCGGGGAGATCCTGCGCGTCCTCGCCGAACGCGCCACCCTCCCCAGCTGATCATAAGGAACGCCCGAGCCTGCGGCGTCGCGAGCCAGCCGGCATCGACTCCGATTGTGTCAATGGTCGAAGATCTCGTTCGTGATAATCGTTTTGCCGGTGTCAGAGCCAGGCAACGTACACGTACACGCCGCCGAGCTCGTCGCTGTTCTTGGGTCCGATCTTTTTGACCGTGAACCTGAACCCATGTTGGCGTAGCGTCTGTCCGTACTGACCCCGCCCCTTCAATACGACCAGTCCGCGGGTCTCGACACCAGACCGAAGTAGTGGAGCCACCGGACTGCCGATGTTACCGCCGCATTGACCGCACTGTTTGGGATCCTGCCGCGGTTTGGGGCGGACTGCTACTTGCGGTGCGGACCAGGAGCTCCCAGGCAACGGTTGTGGTGGCTGGCCCGAATGAGGAAGGCTGCATCGGTGCGAGGCAGCCGCGCCACGCTGCGGCGGGAAGACCGCCCAAGCCGCCTCCGTGCCGGAACCGGCCGCCCTCGGCGGAGCCGTGCCGAGGAACTGATCCGTGGCGTCAGGGCAGGTGCGGCGGTGCGGCGGCGAGGAGTTCGTCGAGCAGGGTGGCCCGGTGGCTGATGTAGGCCGGTTCGCCGCGCTCGTCGGTGCCCAGTGCGTACATGTGCGCTGTCGCCGGGCCGCGGTCACGTTCGATCCGCCAAAACCGGGCGATGCCGGCGCGGGCGTACTCACCCGGTTTGATCATGCGGTCGAGGTTCTCCGATCCCGGTGAGACGACCTCCACCACGAGCAGGGTGTCAGCTGGGTCGATCCAGACGGTGCCGTGTGGGGCCGGGCGGCACAGGACGAGAACGTCCGGGCTACGGCCGCTGGAGGACTCGGTGATCCGCAGGCCCGGCGTGGCGAGCACCCGGTCTGCGCTGTGGCCGTGGGTGACCAGCCATACGATGATCTGTGTGATCAGCGCGGCGTGTTCGGCGTCGGCTGGCGGCATGACCAGCAGATTCCCCTCGGCGAGTTCGTATCGGTGGAGCTCGTCGGCCGTGGCCAGCTGAGTCACGTCATCCAGCGTGAGCGCCCGTCCGGGCAGCTGGACCAGCAGCGGAGGGGCCGGGTGCACGATCGTCACGTCGACCTCCCCTGCGCTGCCCGCTGGGACGCCCGAGCAGGATCCGATCTTCAGTGTAGCGGTGGCCCGCAGCAGCTGGGG